>JAQBGG010000090.1:0-43775 GCA_032122625.1 Acidobacteriota bacterium | reverse complement strand
CGCCGCTGAGGCGCCCGAGGCACCCGCCGCTGAGGCGCCCGAGGCACCCGCCGCTGAGGCGCCCGAGGCACCCGCCGCTGAGGCGCCCGAGGCACCCGCCGCTGAGACGTCGGAGAAGGGCGAGGCTGATTCCTGATGCTGATGCCGAAGCGGGTCAAGTACCGCAAACAACATCGGGGCAAGATGCGCGGCAACTCCCGGGGAGGCACCGAGGTGCACTTCGGCGAGTACGGCCTGAAGACGCTCGACCGCGGCTGGATCACCAATCGCCAGATCGAAGCTGCCCGCGTTGCCATGACCCGCAAGATCAAGCGTGGCGGCAAGGTCTGGATCAACATCTTTCCCGACAAGCCAACGACGAAGAAGCCGGCCGAGACCCGCATGGGCAAGGGCAAGGGCAACCCCGAGGGCTGGGTTGCGGTGGTCAAGCCCGGGCGGGTCATGTTCGAGCTCGCCGGCGTCGACGAGGCACTCGCCCGCGAGGCCATGGAGCTGGCCGGACACAAGCTGCCGGTGAAGACCAAGTTTGTAAAGAAGGGCGGCTGATGAAGTCCTCGGAAGCTCATGCCCTGGGTGACGCGGAGCTCGTGCAGAAGCTCAAGGACGCCAAAGAGGAGTCCTTCAACCTGCGCCTCAAGCACGCCACCGGCGAGCTGGAGGACTCGGCTCGCATCCCCCGCAGCAAGCGCGATATCGCGCGGCTGCTAACCGTCGCCCGTGAGCGCGGCATCGACCTCGAGAAGGAACTGAAGAACTGATGGCAGAAGAAGACAAGAACGAGCAAGAGGCGCCCGCAACCGAGCCTGAGGCAGAGTCTCAGGCAGCCGCACCCGCCGAGGAGGCCCCCGCCGCCGAGGCTGAGGCGCCCGCCAAGGAGCCCGCAGCCGAAGCTGCGCCAGAGCCAGAGCCCGAGGCTGCGCCGGCCCCTGCCGCCGATGCCTCCGGCGACGACGCCGAGCCGGCCGAGGTGCTGGGCCCGAAGGAGAAGCGCAGGCTCGCCCGCTCTGCCCACGCCGGCGAGGCAGGCCCCTCGCGCACCGTCGAGGAGCGCGCAGCCGACCGCATCGCCGAGCGCAAGCGCAAGGCCGCGGGCCGCACCCGGAGGCGCGCCACTGAGCGCAAGAAGAAGGGCGAGTCCCAACCCGGCACGCCGCCGGCCGAGCGCCCGCCGGGGCCGCAGAAGATCCGCGAGGGCATCGTCACTTCATCGAAGGCCGACAAGACGATCACCGTGCAGATCCAGAGCGCCCGGCGCCATCCCCAGTACGAGAAGATCATCCGCCGCTCGAAGTCGCTGCACGCGCACGACGAGAAGAACGAGGCCGGCCAGGGCGACACCGTCCGCGTCATCGAGACCCGTCCGATGTCGAAGAGCAAGCGCTGGCGCCTGGTCGAGGTTGTCGAGAAGGCCAGATGATCCAGCAGGAGTCGAGACTCAAGGTCGCTGACAACTCCGGCGCGCGGGAGATCCTCTGCATCCGCGTCAAAGGTGGCCACCATCGCCGCTACGCCAGCGTCGGTGACGTGATCACCGCGACGGTCAAGCACGCGACGCCGAACGCCGCGGTGAAGAAAGGCGAGGTCGTCCAGGCCGTGGTCGTCCGCACCGTCAAAAAGCTGGGCCGCCCCGACGGCACCTACATCAGCTTCGACGAGAACGCGGCCGTTCTGATCGACCCTCAGAACAACCCCCGCGGCACCCGCATCTTCGGTCCCGTCGCCCGCGAACTGCGCGACAGAAACTTCATGAAGATCATCTCGCTCGCCCCGGAGGTGCTCTAGTCATGGCTAAGAGCATGCGCATCAAGACCGACGACACGGTGCTGGTGGTCAGCGGTAAGGACAAGGGCAAGAGCGGCCGCGTGCTCCGCGTCGACCCCTCGCGCCGCAGGGTTTTCGTCGAGGGGCTTAACATCATCAAGCGGCACCAGCGGCCGCGCTCGATGGACTCCCAGAAGCAGGGGGCGCAGGGAGGCATCATCGAGAAGGAAGGGCCGATCGACGTCTCCAACGTGGCGCTGTTGGATCCGGCCGACAACAAGCCCACCCGGATCAGTATGAGCGTCGCCGACGATGGCGCACGCGTCCGCATCAGCAAGCGCACCGGCAAGCCGATCGACTGAGAGATCCATTGATGGAAGCTGCAACACCCACAACTGAGACGCAGGGCCAGGCGGCACCGCCGCCGCGGCTGCGCGACCGATATCAGAGCGAGGTACTGCCGGCGCTGACCAAGAAGTTCGGCTACTCGACGCCGATGTCGGCCCCGAGGATCACCAAGGTGACGGTCAACATGGGCGTCGGCGAGGCGAGCCGCACGTCCGGCCTGATCGACGAAGCTGTCGCCGAGCTGGCGACGATCACCGGTCAGCGACCGAACATCCGCCTCTCGAAGAAGTCGATCGCCAACTTCAAGATCCGCGACGGCATGCCCGTCGGCTGCGCCGTGACCCTGCGTAAGGCGCGGATGTGGGAGTTTATCGATCGTCTGATCACGATCGCGACGCCGCGGATCCGCGACTTCCGCGGCTACAACCCGCGCTCCTTCGACGGCCGCGGCAGCTTCACGCTCGGCGTCCGCGAGCAGATCATCTTTCCCGAGATCGACTACGACTCGGTCAAGGAGGTGCGCGGTCTTGACATCACGGTGACGACCACCGCCGCCACCGACGAGGAAGCGTTCGAGCTACTGCTCGGGCTCGGCTTCCCCTTCGCCCAGGAGGGTCGCCCAGGTGCCGGTCCCAGCCCGGACGAGGAGGCCGCCGCCGAGGAGGAGAAGCGTAAGGAGGAGGCGCGTCAGCGGGCCGAGGCCGAGCAGGCGGCGCTGGAGCAACTGAAGCAAGAAAACCCCGAGGCTTACGCCAAGCCCGAGCCGTCCGAGGATGAGGACGCTGAGGGCGACGGCGGCGCGGAAGAGTAGGAGCGAGACCGATATGGCAAAGACTTCACAGATCGTCAAGCAGGAGAAGGGCTCCAAGTTCAAGGCCCGCAACTACACTCGCTGCCGGAAATGCGGCCGCTCGCGCGCCGTCTACAGGAAGTTCGGCCTCTGCCGGATCTGCCTGCGCGAGGCCGCCCACAAGGGCTACGTCCCCGGCATGACCAAGTCGAGCTGGTAGTCGAGGAACAAGATGCTCACTGACCCGATTTCCGATTACCTGACCCGCATCCGCAACGCGCTCGGAGCCGACCTCCCCGAGGTCGAGATCCCCGCTTCCCGTCTGAAGAAGGAGCTCTCGCGGATCCTCCTCGAGCAGGGCTACATCAGAGCTTTCGAGGTGGAGCCGACGCGCGTCGGCGAGTCGATCAAGATCAAGCTCAAGTACACCGACGACCGCGACCCGGTGATCAGTGGCCTGAAGCGCGTCTCGCGACCCGGGCGCCGGCGCTACGTGCAGGGCACCGCGGTGCCGAAGGTGCAGGGCGGCATGGGTACTGCGATCATCTCGACCTCGACCGGTGTGATGACCGGTCACGAGGCCCGGGAACAGGGCGTCGGCGGCGAAGTGGTCGCCTACGTCTGGTAGCCGTTGGTTGCCGAGGATTTAGTGCTGAGGATTTTCAAATGAGCCGCATTGGTAACAAACCACTCTCGATCCCAGACGGTGTCACCGTCGAGATCTCTCCTGCGGAGGTCAAGGTCAAGGGACCCAAGGGGGAGCTGAGCCAGCGGCTCGATCCGGCGATGAAGGTTGAGCTCAACGACGGCGTTCTGACCGTCTCCCGCCCGACCGATCGTGGCCCGCACCGGGCTCTGCACGGGCTCACCAGGAGCTTGATCGCGAACATGGTCGAGGGCGTCACCGACGGCTTCGAGAAGAGGCTCGCGATCCAGGGCGTCGGCTACCGCGCCAAGCCGCAGGGCAAGGGCCTCGAGCTCTCGCTCGGCTTCTCGCACCCGGTCAGCGTGCCGGCGGTCGACGGAATCGAGTTCGAAGTGCCGCAGCCGACCGAAGTGATCATCCGCGGGATCGACAAGCAGAAGGTCGGCGAGATCGCCGCCCAGATCCGCCGCCACCGTCCGCCTGAGCCCTACAAGGGCAAGGGCGTTCGCTACGCCGACGAGCAGGTCCGCCGCAAGGTCGGCAAGCGCGCCTAGGCGGCCAAGACCCCAGAGACAGACTTTCGCATGGCTATTCAGACCGCACATCAGAGAAGACTTCGCCGGCGCCGCCGGGTTCGCGCCAAGGTGCGCGGAAGCGCGGCCCGCCCGCGGTTGAGCGTTTATCGCTCCAACCGCGGTCTGTTCGCACAGTTGATCGACGACGACTCCTCCCGGACGCTTGCCCAGGTGAGCTGGACCGAGGCCGATCTGAAGGAACTCGGGCGTGAGGAGCAATCGAAGAAGGCCGGGGCGCTGCTCGCCGAGCGCGCCAAGGCGGCCGGCGTCGAGATATGTGTCTTCGACCGCGGCGGCTACCGCTTCCACGGCAACGTCGCTCGGCTCGCAGAGGGCGCCCGCGGGGCCGGGCTGAAGTTCTGAGCTAACTTGAGAAGGATCGTATGAGCATCACCAGCTACGAAAAAGTCAGCGCCCAGGGGCTCGACCTGCAGGAGCGCGTGATCGAGATCAACCGCGTTGCCAAGGTCGTCAAGGGCGGCCGCCGGTTCTCGTTCACCGCCCTGGTGGCGGTCGGCGACGAGCGCAACGTGGTCGGGATCGGCTACGGCAAGGCCCGCGAGGTTCCGCTTGCGATCCAGAAGGCGGTCGAGAACGCCCGTAAGGACCTGATCAAGGTTCCCCAGTACGGCCAGACGCTTCCCCACTTTGTGATCGGTCGCTTCGGCGCCGGCCACGTCGTTCTGCGGCCGGCATCCGAAGGTACCGGCGTGATCGCCGGCGGCGGCGTCCGCGCCGTGCTCGAGCTCGCCGGCTACCGCGACGTGTTGACGAAGTCGATCGGCACCAACAACCCGATCAACCAGGTGAAGGCGACGATGGCCGGCCTGCGCGCGCTGCGCAAGCCCGAGGACGTAGCCGCGCTTCGTGGCCTTTCGATCAACCAGGTGCTCGGGCTGAAGAAGAAGCCCAAGCCCGTTGACGAGGAGACGGACGGCGAGGGCGCCACGCCGGCGCCGGTCACTGCGGTCGCGGTCGCGGAAGAGGCGTCGTCCGAAGGGGCAACGCCGCCCGCCGAGGCGCCTGAGGCGCCCGAGGCGACAACTGCCGAGGCGCCCGCCGAAACGTCTGCCGCGACCACTTCTCCGGCGCCCGGGGAGCCGAAGAGCGATGGCTGATCTGCTTATCGAACAGGTCCGGTCGGCCAACGGCGCCAGCCCGCGCCAGCGAGACACGCTCCGCACGCTCCGCCTCGGCCGGATCGGCTCGCGCACCACGCGCTCCGACTCGCCTGAGCTTCAGGGCCTGATCAAGAACGTCACCCACCTCGTGACGATCGAGCAGGCCGGCTGATGGCTCGGATCGAAGCAGAAGAGGTGGGCCTCGACAACCTCAGCCCAAAGCCGGGCTCGAAGCGGCCGACGAAGCGGCTCGGCCGCGGCAAGGGCACCGGCCAGGGCAAGACGGCCGGTCGCGGCCACAAGGGCTACGGCGCCCGAGCCGGCAGCAAGCAGAAGGCTGGCTATGAGGGCGGCCAGAACCCGATCCACATGCGGATGCGGAAGCTGCGCGGCCCGAACAAGAAGATGTCGATGCCGTTCGAGCCTTTCCGGACCCACACCCAGCCGGTCAACGTGGCGACCCTCGAGGAGCGCTTCGAGAGCGGCGCCGAGGTGACCCCCGAGGCTCTGCTGGACGCCGGTCTGGCGACCCGCAAGCACCCGGTCAAGATCCTCGGCAACGGCGAGCTCTCGAAGAAGCTGACCGTCCGCGCCCACGCCTTCAGCAATAGTGCCCGCGAGAAGATCGAGGCGGCCGGCGGTACGGCCGAGCTGCTCGACTAGCTAATTTCTTCATAGATGATCCGCACGATCGGCAACTCCTTCGCGATCCCCGAGATCCGGACGAAGCTCGCGTTCACCGCCGCGATGCTCGCGCTCTACCGGCTCGGTGCCTTCATCCCGGCGCCCGGAGTCGATGCCACTGCGCTCGACGCGATCCAGGAAAACTTCGCCGGCGGCAACATCCTTGGCTTCCTCAACCTGTTCAGCGGTGGCGCCCTCTCCCAGCTGTCGCTGTTCGCCCTGGGGATCATGCCCTACATCACCGCCTCGATCATCCTGCAGCTGCTCACGGTGGTCGTCCCCTCGCTGGAGAAGCTGCAGAAGGAGGGAGAGGTTGGGCAGCAGAAGATCACCCAATACACGCGGTATCTGACGGTCGGGCTCGCCTTCGCCCAGTCACTCGGCTACGTCTTTTTGTTCGAGTCCTTCGGTGGCAGCGGCCAGAGCGTCGTCGGCGGTGCCCTGACCTTCCCGAAGCTGATGCTGATCGTGACCTCGCTGACCGCCGGCTGCACGCTCTTGATGTGGCTTGGCGAGCTGATCACCCAGCGCGGGATCGGCAACGGCATCTCGCTGATGATCTTCGCCTCGATCGTCTCCGGGCTGCCGCAGGGCATCCAGGCCTGGTGGACCAACCCCGACCAGGTATTCGTCGTGATGATGCCGTTCATGGCGATCGCGGTGATCGTCGGAATCGTCTACGTCCAGGAGGGCCAGCGTCGGATCCCGGTCCAATACGCCAAACGCCAGGTCGGGCGCAAGATGACCACCGGCGGCTCCACCTATCTGCCCTTGCGCGTCAACATGGCCGGCGTCATCCCGGTCATTTTCGCGGCCTCGATCATGGCCTTCCCGCCGACCGTCGGGCAGCTCTTGAATACGCCCTGGGCGCTCGACTTCGCCGCCTTCTTCAGCCCCAGTTCATGGGCCTACATCGTCGGCCAGGTCCTATTCATCATCGTCTTCACCTACTTCTATACGGCGGTCACGTTCAATCCCGTCGATCAGGCGGACAACCTGAAGAAGTACGGCGGCTTCGTCCCCGGTGTGCGCCCGGGCCGACCGACGGCGGAGTATCTCGATCGGATTCTCTCCCGACTGACCTTTGCCGGCGCCCTCTACCTCGGCGCCGTCGCCGCCCTGCCGACGGTCCTGATCAGCCAGACCTCGGCCAACTTCTTCTTCGGCGGCACCTCGATCCTGATCGTCGTCGGCGTTGCCCTCGACACGGTCAAACAACTCGAGGCGCAGCTGATGATGCGCAATTACGAGGGCTTCCTCAAGTAGGCGGCTGCGGCGGGCTGCGGGCGCGCTGCTCGGCGTCGGCGTCGGCTCGGGCGGGTCGGGACAGCGCTGCTCGGCGTCCTCCGCGGCTCACGTGCTGGCGCACGCTTCGCCTTGTGCGTCCTTGATCGGCACTCTCCCGACCTCGCCCTGCTTTGTTGTCCGGCGACCCCCGGTCCGCCGAATGGCCGTCAGACGCTAGATTGCCTCTCAATGTCTGAACTGAACCTGATTCTCCTTGGCCCGCCGGGCTCCGGGAAGGGTACGCAGGGCGAGCGCCTGCAGGAGGATTTCCACCTGCCCTACTACGCGACCGGCGACATCCTTCGCGCGGCGGTTGCCGAGGACACCGAGCTTGGCCAGACCGCGAAGCAGTACATGAACGAGGGCGGCCTGGTGCCCGACGAAGTGATCATCGGCGTGATCGCGGAGCGGGTTGAGGGGCCCGACGCCGCCGACGGCTTCATTCTCGACGGTTTCCCGCGCACGATCGGGCAGGCCACGGCCCTCGCCGACGAGATGGACAAGCTCGGCCGGACGATCACCGCCGTCGTCCTGATCGAGACCGACGACGCCGAGGTCCAGCGCCGGCTCGGCGGCCGCCGGACATGCGCCAAGAACGGCCACATCTTCCATGTCGAGTTCGACCCGCCCAAGAACGAGAACGTCTGCGATGTCTGCGGCGCCCGGCTGATCGTCCGCGACGACGACAAACCCGACGTGATCGCCAAGCGGCTCGAGACCTACCATGCCCAGACCGAGCCGCTCGTCGGCCACTACGAGCAGCGGGGACTGTTGAAGCGCGTCGATGGCTCCCAGACCCCCGATGACGTCGGCGACAGGATCCGGGCGCTGCTCGCGACCCTGCGCCTGGAGGAGGAGCTCTAGCTCCCGGCCACCACGACGACGATGTATCGCGGAACGATCACCCCAAAGAGCCCCGAGCAGATCGAGAAGATGGCCGTCGCGGGAGCCATTCTCGCCCGCTGCCACCAGATGCTCCGCAAGAGCGCTCGCCCCGGCACCACCACGATGCACCTCGACGAGATTGCCGAGAGGTTCATTCGCTCGCAGGACGCGACCCCGGCGTTCAAGGGCTACCGCGGCTTTCCAGGCTCGATCTGCGCCTCGCCGAACTCGATGGTGGTGCATGGAATCCCCGGTGCGCACGAGCTCAAGCGCGGCGACCTCCTGAGCGTCGACATCGGCGTGATCAAAGACGGTTGGGTCGCGGATGCCGCGCAGACTTACGGAATCGGCCCGATCGGGGAGCCGGCCGAGAAGCTGCTCGAGGTGACTCGCGATTCACTGTTCGCCGGAATCGCCGAGGCGAAGGCGGGAAACCACCTTGGCGACATCTCGCACGCGATCCAGAAGCGGGTCGAGGCCGATGGTCTGCACGTGATCAAGAGCCTCGTCGGCCACGGGATCGGAACCGAGATGCACGAGGATCCGCAGATCCCCAACTACGGTGAGCCCGGCACCGGCCCAGTGCTCGAGGAAGGCGTGACCCTGGCGATCGAGCCAATGGTCAATATCGGCACCGATGAGATCCGCATGGGATCCGATCACTGGGCGGTCTATTCGGCCGACGGCTCGCTCGCCGCGCACTTCGAGTTCACGGTCGCCGTCGGAGCCGACGGCCCGCGGATCCTCACCCCCTGGCACGAGCAGTAGTCGGACAGCCCCCCGGGTATGCGCGCGCCCCCACGCCGCGCGGCACGCCCTGCGCCAACGACTTGCTAGCATGCCGGATTCGGCTCCAGAGCCGTCCCTGCCTGCCTGCCGTCCGATTCATGGGACATGTGGGCCACCTAATGAGATACGAGTTGGAGAGCCATGAAGGTTCGTGCGTCCGTAAAACCCATGTGTGAGAGATGCCAGGTAATCCGGCGTCGTCGGCGCGTGCTCGTGATCTGCTCCAATCCACGGCACAAGCAGCGACAGGGCTAGGACAGATGGCGCGAATCGCTGGAATCAACCTGCCGCTCAACAAGCGTGTTGTGATCGGTCTCACCTACGTCAACGGCATCGGTCGCTCGAGGTCGGAGATGATCGTCGAGACCACCGGGGTCGACGCCGACACCCGGGTTGGTGATCTCACCGAGGCAGAGGTCATCAAGCTGCGCGACGCCGTCGAGGAGTTCCAGGTCGAGGGTGACCTGCGCCGGGAGCGCTCGCAGAACATCAAGCGCCTTATGGAGATCGGCTCCTACCGGGGCCTCCGCCACCGTCGCGGCCTACCGGCCCGCGGTCAGCGAACGAAGACAAACGCGCGGACCCGCAAAGGCCCGCGTCGGATGAGCATCACGGGCAAGAAGAAGGCCCCGACGGCCAAGTAGAGACAAGGACTTAGGGACTACACAGATGCCGCAGCCGAAGAAGGCAAAGGGTCGGACCAAGCGCCGGACGAAGAAGAACGTCCCGGTCGGGCAGGCCCACATCAAGACAAGCTTCAACAACACGATCGTCACCCTGACGGACCCCCAGGGCAACGTGGTCGCTTGGGAGTCCGCCGGCTCGGCTGGATTCAAGGGATCGCGGAAGTCGACGCCGTTCGCCGCCCAGGTGACCGCCGACAACGCCGCCCGCAAGGGCATGGAGCATGGTCTCGAGCGGGTCGAGGTCCTGGCCAAGGGCGCCGGCTCCGGCCGCGAGACGGCGATCAGAGCGTTGCAGGCCGCCGGCCTCCAGGTGACCACAGTCCGTGATGTCTCCCCGCAGGCCCACAACGGCTGCCGGCCGAAGAAGCGACGGAGGGTTTAGTCACCAATGGCTCGCGATACTTCCCCACAATGCAAGCAGTGCCGCCGCGAAGGGCAGAAGCTCTTCCTCAAGGGCGAGCGCTGCCTGACCGACAAGTGCGGCGTCGAGCGCCGCTCGTACCCGCCGGGTGAGCACGGCCGTGGCCGTATGCGTGCCTCCGAGTACCGCAACCAGCTGCGCGAGAAGCAGAAGGCGCGCCGCTACTACCAGCTGCTCGAGAAGCAGTTCCGCGGCTACTACACGAAGGCATCGCGCCAGTCGGGGGTCACCGGTGAGAACCTCTTGCGCCTGCTCGAGCGCCGCCTCGACAACGTCCTCGTCAGGCTTGGCTTCGCGGCCTCGCGCCGTCAGGCCCGGCAGATGGTCAGTCACGGCCACTGGCAGGTCAACGGCCGCCGGGTCGACATCCCCAGCTACCAGGTCAAGCCTGAAGACATCGTCTCGATTCGTTCCGGCGCCTCCGCGGAGACGACGGTCCGGGTCGCAACCGAACTTATTTCCACAGTGCCCCCCTGGCTCCAAGCCGATCACGACGCGCTGACCGCGAAGGTTCTGCGCCTGCCCGAGAGGGACGAGATCGACTCGCCGGTCGAGGAACAGCTCATCGTCGAGCTGTACTCCAAGTAGGGCCCCCGAAAACCCGTCGACGGAAGGACGCGCCATGACCACCCTGCCCGATTTCCAGGAACCCAATATCAGCAGCGAAGATGCTGACGAGACGAAGGGCACCTTCGTCATCGAGCCCCTTGATAAGGGCTTTGGCTACACATACGGCAACAGCCTGCGTCGCGTCCTGCTCTCGTCCCTCGGTGGCGCCGCGATCAAGTCGGTGCGGATTGAGGGCGTCGCCCACGAGTTCTCGAACATCGACGGCGTCAAGGATGACGTCACCGACATCGTCCTCAACCTGAAGGACATCGTGATCCGCATGCACACCGACGCCGACGAGGTCGAGGTGCCGCTGGTGGCCACAGGTCCAGGAGAGGTCAGCGCCGGCGACATCGACCTGCCCGCCGGCGTTGAGATCCTCAACCCGGAGGCGCCGATCGCGACACTCGAGAAGAAGACCAAGCTCGAGATGTACCTGACGGTCGGCCGCGGCCGCGGCTACTCGCCCGCCGAGGACAACAAGAGCGAGGACCAGCCGATCGGCGTCATTCCGATTGACTCGATCTTCTCGCCGATCCGCCGCACGTCCTACCGGGTGGATTCCTCCCGCGTCGGACAGCGGACCGACTTCGACAAGCTGACGCTTGAGGTCGAGACCGACGGCTCACTCGAGCCCGGCGCCGCGCTCCGCGAGGCCGCCGAGCTGATGATCAAGAGCCTGGCGATCTTCACCGACGCCGACCGGCTCGAGGAGCTGACGCAGACCAACGGCGCCGGCCCCGGCGGCGATGAGGCTCCGGCGGCCGCGGGCGATGATCGTCTGATCGAGGAGCTCGAGATCGGTGTACGCGCGTATAACTGCCTGAAGCGTGCCGGCGTACAGACGATCGGCGATCTCACCACGAAGTCATTCTCGGAGTTGACCGCTATCCCGAACTTCGGAGAGCGCTCGATCGAGGAAGTCGTCGAGGCCCTGACCCAGCTCGGGCTCAGCCTGCGCGAGGAGTAGCTCCGGCGATGCGTCATCGCAGGAACAAGCACAAGCTGAGCCGCGATGCGGCTCATCGCAAGGCGCTGCTGATGAATCTGAGCAAGCAGCTCGTCGAGCATGAGCGGATTCAGACCTCCCAGGCCAAGGCGAAGGCCGTCAAGCCCGAGGTCGAGAAGATGATCACGCTGGCCAAGCGCGGCGATCTGCACGCACGCCGCCAGCTGCTCTCCAAGTTCGGCCAGGACAAGTTCATCGTCCACAAGCTGGTCGAGGAGATCGCCCCCCGCTACGCCGAGCGCCCGGGCGGCTACACCCGGATCACCAAGCTCGGCCCCCGCCGCTCGGATTCCACCGAAATGGTCTACCTAGAGCTGGTCTAGCTCTGGACGGCCAGGTGACGATGTGGTCGCGCGATTGGGGTGATGTCACCTGTTGCGTGCGAGCGGTGGATCAGGTGACGATATCTAGGGCCGTGGCCGCCTTGTCACCCTTTGAGCGATAGCGCCGGCCAGTTGCGCCACCACCCAGTGCGGTCGGCCGTCCACCTGGCGCCAGGTGAACGGGATGGCCTCGATCCCAATCGTGCCTAACTCCGCTCGGCGTGCGCGGTCGCGCTCGAAGGAGGCGCGGCCGGAGTGGTAGGTGTAGCCATCGACCTCGACCACCAGCTGGAGGTCCGGCCACAGGAAGTCAACCTCGAAGCCGTGGATCCGAGCGTTCCGGCGAGGTTCCGGGAGTCCGGCCGAGCGGATCAACGCGAGCATCCGCCGCTCGGCCTCGGATCGGGAGAAGCCCGGTCCGCGCTCCGACTCAAGCAGTGTGTTGAGCGCTGACCAGCCCGCCGTTCCTGAAGTTCTGGCCCGGAGGGCCTCGAGATCGTCGTCGGTGATGAGCTTTCGGATTCGAGCCTCGTCGAGAGCGGACTCCAGCGTCCGAAGATCTGCGGTGGCCGCGACGCCGAGCAGGGTGCCGGCGGGGGCTGTGACCGGAATCCGCGCCCTTCCCCGCAGATCCCGCCGCTCGATTGACCGCGCGCGGTGGACACGGATGCCGGGACGATGGCGGCGGTTGCCGAGCACGGTGACATCGATGTTCTGGTCGAGCGCTGGCAGCAGTCCCCAGAGGTACGCCGCGGCGCGATGCGAGAGCACTGCGGTCGGACCGCAAGCGAGGACGGCGGCAAGGAGGTCCGCTAACTCCAGGGGCGACTCGTGGCCTACGCGATAGACGCCGGTGTGCACCCGATGGAGGATGCCCCGACGGCAGCGGGCCGAGGCGAGACCGGCGCTGACGCCGACAGCCCCGAGCTGCGGGATTGTGATCAGCCCGTGTTGCTGCGTAGAGATGGCTGCGATCGCCGGCTCGCCACTCCCGTGTCGGGCAACGAAGTGGCTTGCGTGGAGGGGCGCGACGAGATTGCCACCTAGCCGTCGCCAACCAAGGTGCGGGTGACACCCCGCGTCCTTTGCGCGACGGTTGCCACCGGATTGGGGCGGTTGCCTACACCTCGTCATGGTGGGAGAAGTGATCGACGGAGCTGATCTCGCCCCCCCGATCGGTTGTCCAGCCGGAATACTCCCGGCGGTGAGCAGCTATCGGCTTGATATGGCCTACGACGGCGCCCGCTTCAAGGGGTGGGCGCGGCAGGAGGGTCTGCGGACGGTGCAGGGCGAGATCGAGGCGGCGCTCGAGCAGCTGTTTTCGTGCCCGGTGCGACTGAGCGTCGCCGGGCGGACCGACGCGGGCGTGCACGCCCTGAGTCAGGTGGCGAGCTTCGAGATGCCGGCGCGGGAGGCCCCGGTCGGGCGTGATCCGCAGACATTGCTGCGGGCGTTGAATGCGCTCACCCCCGACGACATCGCGATCAACGCTGTGGCTGAGGCGCCCGAGGGCTTCGATGCCCGACGCGACGCGAGCTCCCGCCGCTACCGCTACCGGCTTCTCACCGCACCGGTGCCCGATCCGTTCGAGCGCGGGTATGCGCTGCATTGGCCCTACCGCGTTGATCGCTCCACGCTTGATCGCTGCGCCGGGCTCTTGGTCGGCACGCATGACTTCACCGCCTTCACCCCGACCGACACCGAGCACGTCCGTTTCCAGCGCGACGTGGTCGACGCGGCCTGGAGTTCGGAGCGGGACGACCTGCTCCGCTTCGAGGTCGAGGCCGACGCCTTCATGCGCAGCATGGTCAGAGCCCTGGTGGGGACGATGCTCGAGGTCGGCTCCGGGCGGCGCAGCCTCGAGGGCTTCGCCGACCTCCTCGAGGGTCGTCCCCGAGCGGAGGGGGGAGAGACCGCGCCGGCGCACGGACTATTCCTGATCGCCGTGCGATACCAGTCCTGAGGCCCGAGGGGTTCGTCAGGGCTACCTCGCTCGGGATCATTAGGGCTGCCTCATTAGGTATACCTAATACCTGCTATTGTCGCCGCCCCGAGCCGCGTCGCCGGCTCTCAACACCGACTTGAAGGCAGGACCTTGGGCTCGTTCGTAATCACACTCCGGGAAGGCTTTGAGGCTGCCCTGATCGTCGGGCTGATCATGGCCTACCTGAAGAAGACGGGCAACCTGCGCAATCACGCGCGGACGGTCTGGATCGGCGTCGGCCTGGCAATCGGCTTCAGCATCCTGCTGGGGACGATCCTGTTCGTCTCCGTGGGGGAGCTGGAGGGTACGGCTGAGCGCCTGTACGAGGGCATCGCGATGATCATCGCCGCCGTCGTCGTCACCTGGATGGTCTTCTGGATGCGCAAGCAGGCGTCGACGATCGGCTCGCACCTGCGCGAGCAGGTTGGCGCCTCGCTGCTGGCCGGCGGCGGCCTGGCGCTTGCAACGGTCGCCTTCATCGGCGTTGCGCGCGAGGGGTTGGAGACGGCGCTGTTCCTGTTCGCCTCGGTCGGCGACGACGGCGTCCTCGCGACCGTGATCGGCGGTACTGCCGGTTTCATCGCCGCGATCGGACTCGGGGTGGCCTTCTACCGCGGTGCCCTGCGCCTCGACCTGAAACGCTTCTTCACCGTCACCGGAGTGCTCGTCATCGCCTTCGCGGCCTGGCTCCTGTCGGGCGCGGTGCACGAAATCGGCGAGGTTGCCGGAAACGAGTTCCTCGAGGGGATCGGCCCAGTGGTCGGCGCGATCTACGGCATCGTGCTCGCAGCGATCTACCTGCGCGGGATTAACTCGCCTCCGGCCCCGGCCCCGGCGCCGACCGCCAAGCCGCCGGAGCCCGCCCAGCCCGCCCAGGCCGGATCCGAAGCCTGATCGCCGCGCCCAGCGGCAGCTGAGCTGCGCCCGGGGCGCAGCGGGCCGCCTCCATACAATCGGCCCCGTGAGGGTCCTACTGACAAACGACGACGGCCTCAGCGCGCCCGGGCTGCAGGCACTGAGGCGAGCGCTGCTCGAGATCGACGGGATCGAACTCGATGTGATCGCACCGGACTCCAATCGCAGCGCTACGGCGCGCTCGATCACCACCCGGTCGCCGCTCTGGGTCGAGGAGATTCGCTTCGATGACGGGACCGTCGGCCACGCCACCGATGGCACGCCGGTCGACTGCGTGCGCTTCGCTGATCTCGGGCTGCTCGGCGCAAAGCCGGATCTGATCGTCGCCGGGATAAACCACGGCGCCAACCTCGGCGACGACGTCACCTATTCGGGCACGGTCGCGGCGGCCTTCGAGGGGATCATCCTCGGGCTGCCGGCGCTCGCCTTCTCCCAGCAGTCGCAGAGGCGGGAGATGAACTTCCGCCCCGGTCATGACTTCGACTTCTCCTACTCGGCGCCGCTGGCAGCGGAGCTGGTCTCCCATGTGATCGAGCACGGGCTCCCCGAGGGCACATTGGTCAACGTCAACGCGCCGGCCGGCGAGCCGAACGGGATCGAGGTGGCGCGGCTCGGCAAGCGGCTTTACGAGGACGAGCTGAAACTGGTCGAGGAGAGCGAGTCCGGCGGTCGCAAGCGATACGAGATCTACGGCTTCGAGCCGAGCTTCGAGGACGAGCCGGGGACCGACCTCGCAGCCGTTGCCCGTGGTCGGGTCGCGATCACCCCGATCCACTTCGACCTGACTGACCACGGTGAGCTGGAGACGCTCTCGACCTGGGATCTGAAGGGGATGCTGGCCGCGGTGAGGTCCCCGCGGTGAGCGCGCCGGAGCGAGCGGGCGAGCGGGCCAGGCAGCTGCGGGCGGAGATCGCCGAGCACGATCACGCCTACTACGTGCTCGATGACCCGCGGATCCCCGACCACTCCTACGACCGCCTTCTGGACGAGCTGCGCGCTCTCGAGGCCGACCACCCGGGCCTGCTCACGGCGGACTCGCCGACCCAGCGCGTCGGCGGGCGGGCGCTGAAGCACTTCGAGCAGTACGAGCATGCCGAGCCGATGGTGTCGCTCGCCAACGCCCGCAACGCCGAGGAGCTCGAGGCCTGGGAGCAGAGAATCCGCAACCTGCTCAAGCGCTTCGACATCTCGGTCTCCGAGATCGCCTACGTGACCGAGCCGAAGATCGATGGCCTCGCGATCTCACTCACCTACGAGGACGGGGTCTTCGTCCGCGGCGCGACCCGGGGGGATGGCCGGATCGGCGAAGACGTCACCTCGAACCTGAGGACGATCCGCTCGATCCCCCTGCGGATACCCGACGCCCCGAAACGGATTGAGGTCCGCGGCGAGGTCTACTTCCCGCGATCGGGCTTCGATCGCCTCAACGAGGAGCGGGCCGCGGCGGGAGAACCGACGTTCGCCAACCCGCGGAACGCGGCCGCGGGCACGATCCGCCAGCTCGATCCGGCGCTGGCAGCCTCGCGGCCGCTGCAGATCTGGGCCTATGGGCTCGGCTACCGCGAGGGGGTCGACCACGCCACCCACACGGATGAGATCGAGTGGCTGCGCGAGCGCGGGTTTCGGATCAATGGCGATATCGCCCGCCACACCAGCGCCGAGGCGGTGGTCGCGCGCTGTGAGTGGTGGCAGGAGCGCCGCGACCGGCTCGACTACGAGATCGACGGCGTCGTGGCCAAGGTCGACGATCGCGGCCTCTGGCGTGAGCTCGGCGTCGCTGGTCGCGAACCACGCTGGGCGATCGCCTGGAAGTTCCCGCCGACGACGGTGACCACGAAGCTGAAGAAGATCGTCTGGAACGTCGGGCGCACCGGCCACATGGTGCCGTTCGCGATGCTCGAGCCGGTTCACGTCGGAGGCGTCACCGTCAGCACCGCGACGCTGCACAACGAGGAGGATCTGTTGCGCAAGGACGCGCGGGAGGGGGACGAGGTGATCGTCACCCGCGCCGGAGATGTAATCCCGCGGGTCGTGGCGCCTGTGATCCAACGCCGCCAGGGCAAGCGCCTGCGCAAGCCGAAGCCGCCGAAGAGCTGCCCGGCGTGTGGCACAGCCACGGTCAAGCCCGACGACGCCGTGTTCACGATCTGCCCGAACCGGCGGGGCTGTCCCGGACAGACCTTCCAACAGATCAAGCACTTCGTCCACCGCGGGGCGATGGACATCGAGGGGCTCGGCGAGAAACAGGCGATGCGCTTTCTCGAGGACGGCTTGATCTCTGATGCGGCCGACATCTTCGACCTGCGGGCCGAGCAGCTGGTCGAGCTCGAGGGGTTCGGTGAGATTTCCGCCCGTAATCTCGTCGAGGCGATCGAGGCCTCGAAGGCACAACCTTTCCCACGCTTGCTGTTCGGGCTCGGGCTGGCCGGCGTTGGCGCGGTCAACGCCGAGGCGCTGGCGGCGCACTTTGGCTCGATCGACGAGCTGGCCGCCGCCCAGCCTGAGCAGATCGAGGAGGTCAGCGGGATCGGCCCGATCCTCGCCGAGCAGGTGGCCGAGCAGCTTGCCGACGAGCGTGTCCGGGAGCTGATCGAGCGGCTGCGGGAGCGCGGCCTCAGGCTCGAGCTCGACGCCTCCGAGCGGCGAGCCGAGAGTGGGGCGCTTGACGGCAAGACCTTCGTGCTGACCGGGACGCTGCCGGAGTTGACTCGCGAGGAGGCTGCGACGTTGATCAAGCGTGCGGGCGGCAAGGTCACGGGCTCGGTCAGCAGGAACACCGACTATGTGGTCGCCGGGGAGAGCCCCGGCTCGAAGCTCGCCAAGGCGGAGGAGGTGAGGACGACGATCCTCGATGAGGCGGGGCTGCGGGAGTTGCTGGCCAGGCCCTGATCGGTGCCGGCGCCTGCGGTCCCGGGTTGGAGCTCCCCCAGTAGGCGGGGATCCGGGGTTGACAGAGCTTGAGCGAGTGTTAGGTTCAACGTGCAAGCGCCCGGCGAAGGAAAGGTTCCGGAATGTGCCTGGCTATACCCGGCCAGATCCTGGAAATCGTGGATCAGGAGAATCGACTGGCGAAGGTCGATGTCGCGGGCGTGCGCCGCAACGTCAACGTTGCGCTCCTGGACTCGGAACCCGGCGGCGTCGACGTCGGCGACTGGGTCCTGATCCACGTCGGCTTCGCGCTCTCCAAGGTTGACGAGAAGGAGGCGCTCGCGACCCGCAAGATACTCGAAGGCATGGGCGCCGATTACGAGGCCGAGCTGGACGAGCTGAGGGCGAGCGTGATCGAGTGATCCGGGCGCTCGATGACGCTTGCAACGTCGAGGAAGGCTGCATCACGTGCGGCGATGTGGCGCTGCCGCTGGCGGTGATCGCAATCGAGGAGGAACGTGGGTTGGCGCTGTGCGAGGACGAGCAGGGCCGGCGCGAAAGTGTCGAGACAGCCTTGGTGCTTCCGGTCGTGGCCGGCGATCAACTGCTGGTCCACGCCGGGACCGCGATCCAGCACCTCAGTCGCGGATCCGAGGCCCCGCGCACGCCCGCTGCCGGTGCCCCCGGGCGCGAAGCGGAGGAGGTGGCCCGCTGATGCGTTTCGTCGACGAGTTTCGGGACCCCGGGCTCGGACGAGCGCTGGCCGGGGAGATCCTCAGCCTGGTCGAACCCGGCCGCGAATACAAGCTGATGGAGGTCTGCGGCGGGCATACGCACTCGATCTACAAGTACGGGATCGACGACCTGCTCCCCGAGAACGTCGAGCTCGTCCACGGTCCCGGCTGCCCGGTCTGCGTGATCCCGATGGGCCGCGTCGATGACGGCATGGCGATCGCCGAAAACGAGGAAGTGATCTTCACCTGCTTCGGAGACATGATGCGGGTTCCCGGCTCGGAGAAGAGCTTCCAGGACGCGAAGGCCGGGGGCGCCGACATCCGGATGGTCTATTCGCCGCTCGACGCCCTGCGAATCGCGAAGGCGAACCCTGATCGGGTCGTCGTCTTCTTCGCGATCGGCTTCGAGACGACAGCCCCCTCCACAGCGCTGACCCTGAAGCGGGCCAGGGCCGAGGGGATCGAGAACTTCCTCTGCATCTGCAACCACGTGACGATCGTGCCGCCGCTGCGGGCGCTGCTCGAGTCGCCTGATCTGCGGCTCGACGGCTTCATCGGCCCCGGCCACGTCTCGGCCGTCGTCGGCGCTCGGCCGTTCGAGTTCATCCCGGCCGACTACGGCCGGCCTCTGGTGATCTCCGGCTTCGAGCCGCTCGACATCCTCCAGGGGATCCGGATGATCCTCGCTCAGCTCGCCGAGGGCCGCTGCGAGGTCGAGAATCAATACAGCCGCGTCGTGCCCTACGACGGCAATCCGGCGGCGCTCGCGGTGATGCGCGAGGTCTTCGAGCTGCGGCCGCACTTCGAGTGGCGCGGGCTCGGCTTCATCAGCCAGAGCGCCCTCAGGCTCTCCGATGCCTACGCCGACTTCGACGCCGAGCTGCGCTACGCGACGCCGGGCGTCCGCGTCGCCGACCCCAAGGCCTGCCAGTGCGGCGAGGTGCTGAAGGGAGTGATCAAGCCCTGGGAGTGCAAGGTGTTCGGGACCGCGTGCACGCCCGAGCACGCGATCGGCACCTGCATGGTCTCGCCAGAGGGCGCCTGCGCCGCCTACTACAACTACGGCCGCTTTGCGCGCGAGCGGGAGGTCGTATGAGCACCAGCAGCGACGCGCCGGTCAGCGATCGCGAGCAGCGGATCCTCGACATCATCGAGAAGACGCGGGCCAGGCGCCCGAAGTTCAAGAGCCCGAACGTGACGATGGCCCACGGCGCCGGTGGCAAGGCGACCCAGACGCTGATCGAGGGCCTGCTCGTCCCTGCCTTCGACCCCGACGAGGCCGGTCTAGCGGTCTTGGCCGATTCCGGTGGGGTGAAGATCGACGAGACGGGCATCGCGATGACGACCGACAGCTTCGTCGTAAAGCCGATCCGTTTCCCCGGCGGCTCGATCGGAGAGCTTGCGGTGAACGGGACCGTGAACGATCTTGCGGTGGCGGGCGCAAAACCAGTGGCAATCACGATCGCGCTGATCCTCGAGGAAGGGCTGCCCGCCGAGGTGCTGCGAGCGGAGGTCGATGCAATTGCCTCCGCGGCGGTGGCGGCCGGCGTCGAGATCGTCGCTGGAGATACCAAGGTGGTCGAGCGCGGCCACGCCGACCAGATGTACATCACGACGACCGGAATCGGGGCGATCGACCCTCGGGCTTCGCTGAGCCCGAGGGCGCTGCGGCCCGGTGATCAGGTGATCGTCTCTGGCTCGATCGGCGAGCACGGCACGGCGATCATGCTCGCCCGCGAGGAGTTCGAGCTCGACGCCGAGATCGAGTCCGACACCCAGCCTCTCTGGGAAGCGGCCGACGCGCTGCTTGGCGCGGCCGGTCCCGACCTGCGTTGCGTGCGCGATGCGACCCGCGGTGGCGTCGCCACGGTGCTCAATGAGCTGGCCCGCGCCAGCGGCGTGGCGATCATCGCCCGGGAGGGGGATGTGCCGGTCCGCGCCGACGTTCGGGGGGCCGCCGAGATTCTTGGAATCGACCCGATGTACGTCGCCAACGAGGGCCGCCTGGTCGCCTTCGTTGCGCCCGAGTCGGCCGGCGCTGCGCTCGAGGCCTTGCGGTCAGTCCCCGGATCCGAGGGCGCTGCGGCGATCGGCGAGGTCAAGACCGAGCCGATCGGGATGGTCCTCGTGGAGACGGCCTTTGGCGGCAAGCGCGTGATGGACCTGCTCGCAGGCGACCCTTTACCGAGGATCTGTTGAGGACCCGGAGAGGGCGCCGCGAGGACGAGGATGGTGCCGATGCATGAGCTCTCGATCTCCTCGGCGATCGTTGACACGGTGATTCGCCACGCCCGCGGCCGCAGGGTGAGCGCCGTCCGCCTGCAGGTCGGTGCCCTACGCCAGGTCGTGCCTCGGTCGCTCGACTTCTACTTCGGGATAGCGAGCCGCGACACGGTCTGTGACGGGGCAGATCTCGAGCTCGAGCTGATCGATGCGCTGCTGCGCTGCGCCGCGTGCGAGAACGAGTGGGATCCTGCCCCAGGGACCGCTCACGACCGCGATCCGGCCGCGCTGCTGCCGCAGTTCCGCTGTCCCCGGTGCAGCGCGGCCGGCGCCGGGGTGCTCGCCGGCGATGAGCTGCTGGTCGACTCGATCGATGTCTGCGAGCCTGAGGAGACATCCGGGCAGATCCCGGCGATGGGCGCAACCGGTGGCACCAGGCCGCACCCTTCCCACCATTCGAGCTGAGGAGAGCGACGACGATGCATCAGACCAAGGTCAAGGTCGCCGAGGACGCGCTCGATGCCAACACGACGATCGCCACCGCCAACCGCGACGATTTCGACCGCGCCGGGGTGGCGGTCGTCAACCTGATGAGCGCACCCGGCGCCGGCAAGACGACCTTGCTCGAGCGGGCGCTGGCCGAGCGCGGTGAGTTGCGCGTCGGGGTGCTCGAGGGCGATGTTCAGGGCTCGATTGATGCTGACAGGATCTCGGCCCTGCACATCCCGGTCGTCCAGATCAACACCGACGCCGGCTTCGGCGGCGAGTGTCATCTCGATGCCAACATGGTTCGCTCGGCGCTCGGGGATCTGCATCTGGACGAGCTCGAACTGCTGGTCGTGGAGAACGTCGGCAACCTCGTCTGCCCCGCCGAGTTCAGCATCGGGGAGACCGCGAAGGCGATGATCTGCTCGGTGGCCGAGGGTGAGGACAAGCCGCTCAAGTACCCGCTGATGTTTCGCTCCTGCGAGCTGGTCGTGATCAACAAGACGGATCTGCTCCCGCATCTCGACTTCGACGTCGAGCGATTGATCACGAACATCGATCGCGTCAACCCCGAGGCCGAGGTGATCGAGCTCAGCGCGAAGACGGGCGAGGGCGTCGGACGCTTCCGCGAGTGGCTGTTCAGGATCACCGATCGCGTCGGGGACCCGGCCGGTGAGAGTGCCGCTCCGTCCCCGGCCGGGTAGCGGGAAGGCGTTTTCGGTGCAGACTCTCGCCGGCGCGAGCGGAAGAGATGGGGTGGCGGCCCTCCTCGAGCGCGCGGTCGCCGATCGCCTCGAAGCGGGCTCCGCCTTCTTCCGGCGCGAGGCGCCGCGGATCGCCCGTTGCTGCCATCGGATGGCCGAGCGCTTCGCCCGCGAGGGCCGGCTGATTGCGCTCGGAGCCGACCCCGCCTCCCGCTCCGACGCCCGCCATGTATCGGTCGAGTTCGTCCATCCGGTGATCGTCGGTAAGCGGGCGCTGCCGGCGATCGCGCTGACCGCCGAGGGCGGCCCGCTCGGCCCCCAGCTCGAGAGCGTCGCCGGCGCCGACGACATCGTCATCGGCTTTGGGCTCGCCGAACCTGGGGGGGCCGCGGCGGAGACCGAGTCCGCGCTCCGCACCGCGGCGGGGCGCGGCTGCATGACGATTCGCTTCGGGCCCGGGGGAGCGACAAGCCCCGAGACCCTGGCCGGCTCCCAGGAGGATTGGCTCTTTGAGCCGCCGTCGGGGGACCCGTCGATCCGTCAGGAGCTCGTTGAGACGCTCTACCACCTGCTCTGGGAGTTGGTCCACGTCTTTTTCGACCATCGTGGCCTGCTCGAGGGGCGTAGCGCCCGAGCTGTCCACGACACCGGCGCCTCCAGCTTCCTCTACCCGTTCCTCTCCGAGGGTGAGGACGATCTCGACGCCGTCCTCGCCGATGTCGAGGCCTCGGTTCTGATGAAGTCCGCGGAGATCGGTCAGCTCCGCGAGCAGACGCTGACCGAGGGCGCTGTAACGCTCGAAGCCGCGGCAGCCCGACTGCGACAGGCGCTCGATTCGGGCGGCCGGGTGCTCGCCTTCGGCAACGGTGGCTCAGCGACTGACGCGATGGACGTCGTCGCCGACTTCCGGCTGCCCCCGGTAGCGGCCTGGCCCTCGAGACGGGCCCTCGATCTGACCGAGGACACGCCGATCATCACCGCCGTTGCCAATGACATCGGCGTCGAGGAGATCTTCCAGCGCCAGGTGATCGCCTACGGGCGAGAGGGAGACGTGGCGCTCGCCTTCTCCACCAGCGGCGGCTCCGAGAACCTGATCGAGGGCCTGGCCGAGGCCCGTCGCCGAGGTCTGGGCACGATTGCGATGGTCGGCTACGACGGCGGCAGGATCAGCGCCGATGCCCTCGCCGATCATGTGATCGTCAGCCGCTCCCAGAACATTCCGCGGATTCAGGAAGCGCAGGCGAGCGCCTACCACCTGTTGCGAGAGTTGGTGGAGGCGCCGGTCGGCCCCGACGGGCCGGCGGCGGGGTCCGGATGAGTACCGCGCTGGAGAGCGCACGCCGGGTCAGCGCCAGGATCGAGGGCGTGGTCCAGGGGGTCGGGTTCCGGCCCTACGTCTACAAGCTTGCGAGTGGGTTGGGCCTCGGTGGATTCATCCTCAACGACGAGCGGGGTGTTCTGATCGAGGTCGAGGGAGGGCCCGCCGCCGTCGACAGGTTCCTCGAGCGGTTGCCGGCCGAGGCGCCACCGCTGGCGCGGATCGAGCGCGTCGCCACCGAGCCGGTGGAGCTCCGCGGCGAACGCAGCTTCGTGATCGCTGCGAGCCGCGGCGAGGGGACTCCCGCCGTCCAGATCAGCCCCGACATGGCGACCTGCGACGACTGCCTGGTGGAGCTCGGCGACCCCGGCGATCGCCGCTACCGCTACCCGTTCACCAACTGCACGAACTGCGGCCCGCGGTTCACGATCGTTGCCGGGATCCCTTACGACCGGCCGCTGACGACGATGGCCGGGTTCGAGATGTGCCCCGCGTGCCGGGCCGAATACGAGGACCCGACAGACCGCCGCTTCCACGCCCAGCCCAATGCCTGTCCCGAGTGCGGCCCGTCCGTTCGCCTGCTCGATGCTTCCGGGGCCGAGTTGGCGGGCGCTGCGGGCGAGGGGCCCGGCGACGGCGACGCTGTGGCGAGGACCGCCCAAGCTCTGCTCGACGGGCAGATCGTCGCGATCAAGGGAATCGGCGGCTACCACCTCGCCTGCCGGGCCGACGAGGAGGACGTCGTCGCCGGCCTGCGCGGGCGCAAGCGGCGCGAGGAGAAGCCGTTCGCGTTGATGACCAGGGATCTGACCTCGGCCGCGGCGCTGGTCGAGCTGACCGGGCCCGAGCGGCAACTGCTCAGTGGCCCGCAGCGCCCGATCGTGATCGCCCGGCGCCGGCCGGAGGCCATAGTCGCCCCCTCCGTCGCTCCAGGGAACCCCGACCTCGGCGTGATGCTCCCCTACTCGCCCCTGCACGAGCTGCTGCTGGCCGACTGCGGCGTCGATCTGGTGATGACGTCGGGTAATGCCGGTGATGAGCCGATCGCTTTCGATGACGGCGAGGCCTTGGCCCTGCTCGGTGAGATCGCCGACCGCTTCTGCGTCCACGACCGCCCGATCCACACACGCACCGACGACTCAGTCGTCCGCGCCCTCGACCCCGGGGTGCGGGCCGAGCCCCTGATCATCCGGCGTTCACGTGGCTGGGTGCCGGACAGCCTGCCGATGCCGGTCGAGCCCCGGGCTCCGGTGCTGGCCTGCGGCGCTGAGTTGAAGAGCACCTTCTGCCTCGCCCGAGGCGATCGTGCCTGGGTTTCCCACCATATCGGCGATCTGAAGAACTTCGAGACGCTGACCTCGTTCCGCCAGGGGGTTGAGCATTTCGAGCGCCTGCTCCAGCTCGAGCCGGGGATCGTCGCCCACGACATGCACCCCGACTACCTCTCGACCGCCTATGCGCTGGAGCGCGACGGCGTCGAGCAGATCGCCGTCCAGCACCACCACGCCCACCTTGCCGCGGTCCTCGCCGAGCACGGAGAGTCAGGCCGCGCGGTGGGCGCGATCTATGACGGCAGCGGCTATGGCCCCGACAGGACCGTCTGGGGGGGCGAGCTCCTCGTTGGCGACCTCGGCGGCTACGAGCGCGCGGGGTTGCTGTTTCCGGTTCGCCTGCCGGGCGGCGATGCCGCCGTCAGGGAGCCCTGGCGGATGGCCTGCGCCTGGCTCGCCGCGGCCTTTGATGGCGCTCCCGGGCGCCCGCCTGAGCCGCTCGCCGGGGCCGTTGACCCGGGCAGCTGGGAGGCGATCGGGAGCCTCTGCCGGACCGGCTTCGCCTCGCCGCTGACGACCAGCGCCGGGCGCCTGTTCGACGCGGTCGCCGCGCTCTGCGGGATCCGGGCCGAGGTCAGCTACGAGGGCCAGGCCGCAATCGAGCTGGAAGCGATTGCAGCCCTTGCTCCACCTGTCGATCCGGCTGCCGCCTACCCAATGCCGCTCCTCGACGAGCAACCCGGGCCGATGGTGATCGATGCCCGCGAGACGATCCGAGCGATCCTCGACGACCTCGAACGAGGCGTCGGGCCGGAGTTGGTCTCGGCCCGCTTCCACGCCGGCTTCGCCGCTGCGACGGTCGAGGCTGCGTTGCGAGCAGCCGAGCGCAACGGACTCGACGCGGTCGCGCTCTCGGGCGGTGTGTTCCAGAACCGGCTCCTCCTCGAGGCGGTGGCTTCCGGGCTCACCGGGCGCGGTCTGCGGCCCCTGATCCCACTTCAGCTTCCCGCCGGTGACGGCTGCATCTCCTACGGACAGGCGGCCGTCGCCTCGGTTCAGAGCCTGACCAGCCCGAGCGTTGAGAGTGTCCCCCGGTGAGCCTCGAGGCTCTCTTTCAGCCCTTCGAGCGGATCGACGATCAGCTCACCGAGCTGCTCGTCGGCGCCCCTTTGCTGGTCGCGTTGGGGATCGCCTTCGTCCTCGGCCTTCGCCACGCCTCCGACCCCGACCACCTCGTAGCGGTCACCGCCCTGATCGCCCGCGATGACGGCAGCGTGCGTGCCGCCGCCAAGATCGGCGCCTGGTGGGGCGCCGGACACTCGCTGGTTCTGATCGGGATCGGCATCCCCCTGATCGCCCTCAAGTCGTCGATACCCGCTTGGCTCGAGCGTGGCGCCGAGGTCGGCGTCGGCTTGATCATTCTTCTGCTGGCCGGCCGCGTCGTCTGGAAATGGCTGCACGGCGACTACCGCGCCGGCGCTCACCGCCACGATGCCGGGTCCTCTGACCCCGCAGTCCTGAGTGGCACGCATCGCCACCTCCATCTCGCAAAGTCGCACAGCCACCCTGAAACTGAGGCCGCCCGGACTCCCCGCCAGGCTTTCTGGATCGGCGCCCTGCACGGGCTCGCCGGCACCGGTGCGGTCGTGGTCCTGCTGATCGCCGCCCTGCCCGGTCGCCTCGAGGCGGCGGCGGCGCTTGCGGTCTTCGCGCCGATGTCGGTGCTTTCGATGTCGGCGCTGACGGCAGCCTTTGCCTGGATTCTCACCCGCCCGATCGTCGAGCCGGTCTACCGGGCCGTCCTGATCCCCCTTCTAGGAGCGTCCGGCCTGATCTTCGGCCTCTGGCACACGGGCATCGGTGCCTGAGCCCCTCGGGCACAGGTTGGGCGAACAGTTGAGTACCCCCGGGCGTACTTGACGGTTCACGCAGCCTGGTCGGGGCGGGTGATCGCCCGCCAGCATGCGGCCGCGATCAGGTCGATCTCCCGGGTCGAGAGCGGCAGTTCCCGGGCCGCGAGGCGCACGGCCGGTGCCATGCCGAGCTCGTAGAGGACCTCCAGCGGCAGGGGCAGAAGGCGGGCGGCCATCGCCGGTTGCTCGGCGGCGCGGACCAGGGGGTCGTCCTCGCGCTCCATCGCCGTGGTATGAGCGACCTCGGCGTACGGGGATCCGTCGACCTGGATCAGGAAACGGGCCTCGCCGGGATCAGCGGCCAGGTGCCGGTGGGCCCCGAGCCAGAGGGCGCGGAACTGCTGCTCGGGAACCGCCCGCAGATCGAGCTCCGCCGCGGCGGCCTCGCCGAGCCGTAGCTTCGTTTCCAGGTAGGCGGCGAGAACGAGCTCGTCCTTGGAGTCGTAGTGGACGTAGGCGGTGCCGGTGGCGACGCCGGCCTCCTTGGCGACAGCACTCATCGAGGCCCCATGAAACCCACGCTCGGCGACGAGCCGGCGCAGCGCTGCGCGGACCGACGCAGCCCGGTCCTGGCGGGGGGGTGCCAGAGCCGTCGAGGTCAAGCGGCGGCGCCGGTCTGGCCGGACCCGACCTCGATCGTCTCGCCGGTCTCCCGCTCAGAGACGTCCCAGAGCTTTGCGATCGCTCCCGACATTCCGATACGTCGGACGATCGGCTTGCGTACCGGCGGGCCGCTGTTGACCCAAAGCGGCCCGTAGAACTCGCCGCCGCGGGCATCGGTCGCGGTAGCCGCCCGCAGTTGCGAGAGCGCGCCCTGGGCCGGTTCCATGCCCGACCGCGCCGCCATTCCGTGGAAGAACCGCGCCAGGCGATCGTCGGAGTTCTCGCTTGCTGCATGGGCCTGCAGGTCGGTGTTCGAGAGTCCGGGATGCGCGATCAGGCTCGCCGCCGAGACCCCGGCCTGCTCGAAACGGCGCTGCAGGCCGATCCCGAAGTGGAAGTTGGCGAGCTTCGACTGCCCATAGGACTTCCAGGGGCCGTAGTTGCCTTCGAGGTGGGGATTGGACGGATTCACCGCCCGTCCCATGTGGTGGGCCGTGCTGGTCACGCTGACGACCCGGGCTGAGGGGGCCGCGAGGATCGCCGGCATCAGCCGTGCGGTCAGCGCCCAGTGGCCCAGGTGGTTGACACCGAACTGCATCTCGAAGCCGTCCGCCGTGCGCCGCTCGGGCATCGCCATCAGTCCGGCGTTGTTGACGAGGATGTCGATCCTCTCGTGGCTACCAAGGACCTGGTCGGCGGCGGCTCTGACGGATTCGAGCGAGCCGAGGTCGAGCGGGACGACCTCGAGGTCGGCGTCCGGGCTCTCGGCCCGGATCTCCGCCTCGGCGGCGGCGGCCTTCTCCTGGTTGCGGGCTGCCATCAGAACCTTGGCGCCCTTCGCGGCGAGGGCCCTTGCGGTCTCCAGGCCGAGTCCTCCGTTGGCTCCGGTGACGAGCGCGGTGCATCCGTCGAGGTTGGGAATGTCGTCTGTGCTCCAGGGCATTTGCGTCTCCTAAGTGAGTGAATGTTCATTCATGTTGCTGGTGGAACACCGAATTGTCAAGCGGGAGCAGCATGCTCGCGCCGATCCAGCCAGCCCGGCGCGGCCGGGAGCTAAGATCGCCAGATGAGGGGCGAGTTGGAGTTCGATATCGGCATGACCGCCAGCTGCGAGGACGGGTCCTGCGGAGTGCTGAGTCGGGTCGTTATCGATCCGATCAAACGGTCGGTCACGCATCTGGTCGTGGAGCCGCATCACCAGCATTCGCTTGCCAGGCTCGTGCCGGTCGATCTCGCCGAGGTGCATGACGGCGAGCTCAAGCTTCGCTGCACGATCGCCCAGTGGCGCGCCCTGCAGTTCGTGCAGGAGACCGAGTACGTCCTCCCTGGCGGTCCGTGGCTCGAGTATCCGTCAGACAGCATCCTTGGCTTGCCCAACTACGAGTCGACACCGCCGATGATTGTCCGTGAGCGGCTTCCGCCCGGCGAGGTCGAGGTTCGACGCGGGCAGCACATCCACGCCACCGACGGCGTCATCGGACGGGTCGAAGGAGTGGTCGTTGACCCCGCCGATGATCACCTCACCCACATCCTCCTGCAGCAGGGCCACCTGTGGGGCAAGAAGCAGGTCGCGATTCCCGTCAGTGCCCTGGAGCGGATCGAGAACGATGGTCTTTGCGTGTCGCTGGCAAAGCACGAGATCGCCGAACTCCCCGCGATCAATGCCGCGTACCCAAGTCTCTAGCGAGCACCCCTAACCCGGTTAGCAAAGCCGACGACGTGGTCGAGGACCTCGTCCTTGTTGGTCTCGTTGAAGACCTCGTGGGCGGCGCCCTCGTAGACGTGCTCCTCGAGATCGGCGGTGCCGAGGCCGTGCACCGCCTCGCGTGCGGGCTCGAGTGGCACGACTGCGTCGGCGGAGCCGTGTACCCAGAGCAGCGGCAGTTCGTCCAGCTTCGGGCCGGCGGCGATCGCTTCGTTCGCCGCATTCATCGCGGTCAGGGTCTCACGCTTGAATGGGCCGTGGTAGACGAGCTCGTCGTTTGCGTAGGCCTCGCCGACGGCGGGATCCCGGGAGAGCGAGGCCGGGTCGATCGGCACGTCGGGGATCGGGTCCAGCTCGAGCAGCCCGATCAAGTCGGGATTGCCACCGATCGCCGGTCCGGAGAGGATCAAGGCCGCGAAGGGCGAGGGGTCTCGTTGTACGAAGGCCGTGGCTACGATCCCACCCATCGAGTGCCCGAGCACGATCACCGGCAGGCCTGGGTGCTCATCGGCTGCGATCCGCCCGACCAAGGCGAAGTCGTCGACAAGGTCCTCGACCGTCTCGATCATCGCTCGCTCACCCTCCGAGAGTCCGTGGCCCAGGTGGTCGGGACTGTAGACCGCGGCGCCCTCGGCGACCAGCCGTCCGGCTCAGACGTGCTGGTAACGGCCGGCGTGCTCGCCGTAGCCCTGCGCGAGAAGGACCACGAATCGGGGCTCATCCCCTTGCCAGCGGTGGATCATGATCTTGCCTTTGGTGCCGCCGATCTCGCTCGTCTTCGCCGTGCTCATCAAGTCCTGCTCTCCTGGTCGTGGGGTTGGTCAATCAAGGTTTGCACCCCGGGGGGGCGATCCCCCGATTACGAGATCGACGTAACCGTCGGCGATCTGCTCCGGGGTGAGCGGGCCACGGGGTCGGTACCACTGGACGGTGTGGTTGACCATGCCGAGCATGGCGTAGCGGTGCAGCCCCGTATCGCTGATGCCCGCTGCGAGCAACGCTCCGGCGAGCAGCTCCTCGAACTGCTTGCGGCTGCTGCGTACCCCGCGCCATTGATCGCCATGGTCGACGACGTGGCGGACCTGGGTGAAGACGAGCAGATGGTTGCGGTGGGCGATCACGTGGGCAACCCAGAGCCGGACCAGGTCGCGCAGCCGTTGCTCGGGGGCAGCGGCAGGGTCAGCGAGCAGTTCCCTGCAGGCGGCGAGTAGCGGCTCCATCAGCTGATCGCAGATCTCGATCAGCAGCTCCTCCTTGCCGGCGAAGTAGTGATAAAGAGCGCCCGTCGCGAGGCCGAGCTCCTCAGCGAGCTCGGCGACCGCGGTTTCGGCGTAGCCCCGCTCGGCGAAGACGCGGGCGGCCGACTCCACTACCTCGTCGCGCCGCCGCTCGTAGCGGGCGCGGAGGGCGGGGCGTGTCGGCCTGCTTGCCACGTGCAGATGGTAGCCCACAAACCGAACGGTTATTCAAATATCGAACGTATATTCGGTATATTGGGGAGCCGATGTCGGGCAGCTCAACAGGGATCGTGGGCCTCGGGCCAGTGCTCGCTGCGAATCGCGGCGAGATCTCGATCCGTGTGCAGCGGACCGCGCGGGCACATGGGTTGCCGACCGCCGCCGTCTTCGCTGCGGCGGACCGGGGGGCTCCCCATGTGGGGTTGGCCGACGAGGCCGTGCTGGTCGAGAGCTACCTCGATGGCGCCGAGATGATCCGCGCGGCCCGGGCCACCGGCGCGCGGTCGATTCACCCTGGCTACGGTTTCCTCAGCGAGAACGCGGGCTTCGCGCGGGCTGTTTCAGAGGCGGGCCTTTCCTGGATCGGGCCGCCTCCGGAGGCGATCGAGCTGATGGGCGACAAGGGTCGCTCCAAGCACCTGGCGAAGGAGACCGGGGTCCCGGTCGTGCCCGGCACCGACGCCGGCGGCCCCGCGGGCTCGGGCGACGGCGATGCGAGCGCGGCCGAGATCAGCGAGCTGGCTGCCGAGCACGGCTTCCCCCTGATCATCAAGGCGCTCGCCGGCGGTGGTGGCAAGGGGATGCGGGTCGTCGCTGCCGAGCCCGAACTGGAGGCCGCCGTGGCCGCGGCCCGGCGGGAGGCGGAATCGGCCTTCGGCGACGACCGGGTCCTGGCGGAGCTCTACATCGAGCGCCCCCGCCACATCGAGATCCAGATCCTCGCCGACTCTCACGGCTCGGTGATCCACCTCGGCGAGCGCGAGTGCTCCCTGCAGCGGCGCCACCAGAAGGTAATCGAGGAGGCGCCCTCACCGCTGGTCGATGCGGAAATGCGCGAGCGGATGGGAGCGGCGGCCGTGGCGCTGGCCCGGGCTTGCTCCTACGAGGGGGCCGGCACGGTCGAGTTCATCGTTCCCGCCGACGGTTCGGACTTCTTCTTCCTCGAGATGAATACCCGGCTTCAGGTCGAGCACCCCGTCACCGAGCTCGTCTGGGGCGTCGACCTCGTCGAACAGCAGCTGCGGATCGCAGCCGGGGAGCGGCTCGCACTCGACGCTGCCGAGCTTCAGTGCAGCGGACATGCGATCGAGGCCCGCCTCTACGCCGAGGACCCCGCCGCCGGCTTCCTGCCGTCCACCGGCCTGATCCGACGCTGGCGTGAGCCCACGGGCCCCGGAATCCGCGTTGACGCGGGCGTCGCTGAGGGCACCACGGTCGGCACCGACTTCGACCCGATGCTGGCCAAGCTGATCGCCCATGGGCCCGACCGCCCAACGGCGCTCGGTCGACTCGATCGCGCGCTCGCCGATTTCGAGCTGCTCGGCGTTGCCACGAACGCCGCCTTCGGCAGGGCTCTGCTCGAGCGGGCTGATGTTCGTGCCGGCGATCTCGATACCGGGCTGTTGGAGCGGGCACTCGAGGAACTCGACCAGAACCCGCCGGCGGATCTTCTTGCCGCCGGCGCCCTCGCCCTCTTCCTCGCCGACACCGAGGGTCTCGGCGTCGCGCCGGGGCCCTGGCGTCGTCGCCTGGAGGGGTACGGCGAGATCCGGATCGAGGGTGGCGCGATCAGCGGCGCCGCAACCGCGAGCGGGGCCCGGGCGCAGTGGGGCGGCGACGGCACCCTGCTCTGCGAGATCGACGGGATCGCCCGCAGCTACGTGGTGGCGCTTGAGGCGGGCACGGTCTGGATCGCCCGCGACGGCCACCAGCTCTGCCTCGCGCCAGAGCGCAGGCAGCGGGCCGGCGCGGGCGCGGGGTCAGGCTCGCTGGAGGCACCGATGCCCGGCAAGGTCCTGATCGTCGAGACCGCCAACGGCCAGCGGGTCGAGGAGGGCGATGTTCTGCTCGTGCTCGAGTCAATGAAGATGGAGCTGCAGATCACCGCGCCGGCGGCGGGAACCGTCGAGGGACTCGAACTCGAAGTCGGGGATCGCGTCGCCCAGGGTGACGCGCTCGTCGCGGTGGCAGCCGGAACGGAAGAGGGGGAGCCGGGATGAGCGACCGCGCCCGACACGAGGAACTGATCGCCGATCTCCGGGCCCGCCTCGAGCGGGTCCGCGGCGGCGGCGGGCCGGAGGCGATGGAGCGCCACGTCTCCCGTGGCAAGCTACCGGCCCGCGATCGGGTCGAGCTGCTTTGCGACCCGGGCGCCCCGTTTCTCGAGCTGTCCGCCCTGGCGGCGGAGGAGATGTACGCCGGCGATGCCCCGGGAGCGGGGATCCTCAGCGGCATCGGTGTGGTCGAGGGGCGTCGCTGCGTGATCGTCGCCAACGACGCGACGGTCAAGGGCGGCACCTATTACCCGATCACCGTCAAGAAGCACCTTCGAGCGCAGGAGGTGGCGCTCGACAACAACCTTCCCTGTATCTACCTCGTCGATTCCGGCGGGGCCTTCCTGCCGATGCAGGACGAGGTCTTTCCCGACCGCGAGCACTTCGGTCGCATCTTCTTCAACCAGGCGACGATGTCGCGTCGAGGGATCCCGCAGATCAGCGCCGTGATGGGCTCCTGCACCGCCGGCGGCGCCTACGTCCCGGCGATGAGCGACGAGACCGTGATCGTCCGCAACCAGGGGACGATCTTTCTCGGCGGTCCGCCCTTGGTCAAGGCGGCGACCGGCGAGGAGGTCAGCGCCGAGGATCTCGGTGGTGGCGACGTCCACGCGCGCGAATCGGGCGTCGTCGACCACCTCGCCGAGGACGACGAGCACGCGCTCGAGATCGTCCGCTCGATCGTTGCGACCTTCCCCTCCCAGGAGGGGACGCCGTGGGAACGTCGCGAGGCGCGAGCGCCGCGTACGGATCCGGAGGAACTGCTCGACCTCGTGCCGCTCGACAGCCGCACCTCCTACGACGTGCGCGAGGTGCTGCGGGCGGTGATCGACGATTCCCAGCTCGACGAGTTCAAGGCTCTCTACGCGACGACCCTGGTCTGCGCCTTCGCGCATATCGATGGCCATCGCGTCGGGATCATCGCCAACAACGGCATCCTCTTCGGTGAGTCGGCCTTGAAGGGCGCCCACTTCATCGAACTCTGCGACCGACGCGGAATCCCGCTCGTCTTCGTTCAGAACATCTCTGGCTTCATGGTCGGCAGGGACTACGAAGCTCGCGGGATCGCCAAGGACGGGGCGAAGTTGGTCACCGCTGTCGCCTGCGCCCGGGTGCCGAAGCTGACGGTGATCATCGGAGGCTCCTATGGCGCCGGCAACTACGGGATGTGTGGCCGCTCCTACTCACCGCGGTTCCTGTTCATGTGGCCCAACGCGAGGATCAGCGTGATGGGCGGTGAGCAAGCCGCGATCGTGCTCAGCACGATCCGTCGTGAACGCGCCGAGGCGGCCGGCACGGACTGGCCGGCCGCTGCCGAGCAGGACTTCAAGGCCTCCCTGCGCGAGCAGTTCGAGCATCAGGGCAACCCGGTCTACTCGACGGCCCGCATCTGGGACGACGGCGTGATCGACCCTCGCGAGACCCGTGAGGTGCTCGCCAAGGCGCTCGCCGCCTGCGCTCCGGCGCCGCTCGGCGAGGTCGGCTACGGCATCTTCAGAATGTAGCCATGGCCGACGATCCGAGCTACCAGGTCCTGCGCGCCGGCGAGAGCTTCTGGCGCGAGTCCAACCAGATGAAGGTCCTCAACACCGACCTCGCCGCGCAACTCGGGGCGAGCGCGCTTGGCGCCCGACTCTGGCGGCTGCGCCCGGGCGAGGCCTCGACCCGCCATCGGCACGGCGTCCAGGAGGAGCTCTACGTCCTGCTCGAGGGGCGCGGCCGGATCCGGGTCGGCGAGGACCTATTGACGCTCGACCGGCTCGACGCGCTGCTCGTTGATCCGCACCTGGTGCGCCAGGTCTTCAACGACACCGGCGACGAAGCGCTGTGGCTCGTCATCGGCGCCCCGCCGGAGCTTGCCAATACGCTCGAGATGTCTGCCGAGAGGATGCGCGAGGTCTACCCCGACGGCCCGCAGGCGCTGCCGCCCGAGCTCCAGGGCTGAGCGGGCCGGGCGGGGCGGCCTCGCCTGGTTATCTCGGTACCGTGGGCGACGTGAGCGGCATCGCCAGCGCGCTGATCATCTTCGGGATTACCGGGGATCTCGCCCGCAAGAAGACCTTCGCAGCGCTCTATCACCTCGAGCGAAGAGGGGACATCCCCTGCCGGATTCTCGGGGTCGGTCGCCGCGAGTTGAGCGACGCCGATCTCCGGGAGCGGGCTGCGGCGGCGATCGGCGAGAGCGTCGCTGATCCCGATCAGGCGGTGCTTGGGCGTCTCTTGCAGCGGCTCGGCTACCTGGCCGGGAGCTACGACGACGACACGACATACGAGCAGCTTGCGGATCTGATTGACGGCGAGGACCCGCTCTTCTACCTGGAGACGCCACCTTCGTTGTTCGCGGATATCGTCCGCCGTCTCGCCGCCGCGGGCCTCGCCGCCGGGGCCCGCGTCGTGGTCGAGAAGCCTTTCGGCCATGACCTCGAGTCCGCCCGGGAGCTGAACCGGGGCCTGCGCGAGGTGCTCGCCGAGGATCAGATTCTCAGGCTTGACCACTTCCTCGGCAAGGAGCCGGTGATGGACATCCTCTACCTACGGTTCGCGAACGCGATCCTGGAGCCGGTCTGGAACCGCCGCTACGTGGACTCCGTGCAGATAACGATGGCCGAGAGCTTTGGGCTCGAGGGTCGCGGCGGCTTCTTCGACCCGGTTGGCGCCCTCCGGGACGTCGTCCAGAACCACCTGCTCCAGGTCCTCGCTCTGGTCGCGATGGAGCCGCCCTCGGGCAGCCCACACGATCTCGACGCGATCCGCAGCCGCAAGTCGGACCTGTTCCGGGCAATGCCGGCAGCGGAAACCGAGGGCTACGTCCGTGGGCAGTACCGCGGTTACCGCGAGATCGAGGGCGTCGCTCCCGACTCCGGCACCGAGACGTTCGTGGGCCTGCGATTGGGGATCGACAACTGGCGCTGGGAGGGAGTGCCGTTCTTCATCCGCGCCGGCAAGCGGCTGGCGGTCGACGCGACCGAGGTGCGAATCGTCTTCAAGCGCCCGCCGCGTCTCGGGATCGGCGGGCGGATGATCCCCGATGCAAACGAGTTGATCATGCGGCTGAAGCCCGATCCGGGAGCCGAGCTCTGCCTGATGGCAAAGCGCGGTGGGGAGGAGGCGCTGCATCGCGTCCACCTCGACCTCTTCTTTGATGAGCAGATCGGTGATCAGCCCGAGCCCTACGAACGCCTGCTGCGCGACGCGATGCGGGGAGAGCTCGAGCTCTTCCCCGACCAGGACGCAGTCGAGCAGACCTGGCGGATCGTCGAGCCGCTACTTGCCGGCGGCCAGGACCTCCAGCCCTACGAGCCGGGCAGTTGGGGCCCCGAAGCCGCCGAGCAGCTGCCGGCCGGCCACGGCGGCTGGCGCCAGCCTTGGCTCGCGGGTCCGTCGGACAACGGCGACACCTCGTCCTGAGATCAGCCGGAGAAGGCGCCGATCACGGCGAGCGCTCCGGCCAGGCCGAGATGCGCCGGGGGCCAGAGAAGGGTCCGCTCGAAGAGCCCGCTGCGCTCGCCCGCAAAGCGCTCACGGACCTCCTCGGCTGTCCCCGCGAGGGCGACCGTGTCGAGCATCTCATCGTCAACACCGTCGACCATTCGCGCCCAATCCCCCTCGCTCCAGGCCTCTCGAATCGCCTGCGCTCGGTCCTCGAAGCCGTGGTGGCGGTGGATCACGCGGTAGGTTTTCACGGTCGAGTTGAAAGCAACGATTGCGCGTGCGTTGTTGCGCCCGGTTTCGCGATCGGGGTCCACGGCGCAGGTCAGGTAGCCGGCGATCGGCGGTGCCGGCCTACCGGCCCGCTCGGCGCCGCGGGCGAGTGCTGGACGGACAACCTGCTCCGTGTAGCTGCGAGTGAACAGTGGATGGCCGATCAGACCGTCACCGACGGCGCCGGCCGCCTCGATCATCCGTGGGTTGACGCCACCGAGGTAGATCGGCAGGTCGCGCCTGCGGGGCGGCAGCACCGGCGCTGTCGGGTTGACCACCGTCCGGTAGAAGCGACCCAGGTGATCGACCGGGGCTCGATCGAGGTTGATCAGATCCCGCAGCAGTGGGATCAGCTCCTCGATCCGGGGTGCCGGCGCCTCGCCGTCGAGGCCATGCCAGTCCTGCTGCATTCGCCTGGTGCCGGTACCGAGACCGAGGATCAGCCGGCCGTCGGCGAGAAAGTCCATGTCTCGTGCCTCGGCCGCCAGGACCACTGGGGTGCGGCCGAACGCGTAGGCAATCGCGGTCCCGACCGTGATCCGCTCGGTTGCGCCGGCGACCGCGGCAAACGAGATCGTCGCCGAGCGGTCTGGGAACTCGGTCGTCCAAACGGATTCGAATCCGGCTCGCTCGGCCGCGGTCGCCGCAGCGACGGTCGCTTTGAGATCTGGCAGCGAGAGGACGAGCCCGAGCCTCTCCCGCGTCGCCGCTTTCTCCGCCATGCCACGGAAACTACTAGGGCCGGTAGCGGGCGATCTCGATCGTCATCTTGTCCTGGATCTTGCGGGCCGCGTCGTAGCTGGCGACGCCGTTCATCAGCAGCGAGAAGGCGACCTTGCCACGTCCGGCGTTGCAGTAGCCGGAGAGGCTGGAGACCCCATCGATCGTCCCGGTCTTCGCCCGGCAGCGGCCGGCGGCAGCGGTTCCCTCCATACGCTCGTCGAGCGTGCCTTCCTTGCCGGCGATCGGCAATGAGTCGTAGAAAGCCGCGTGGGCCCTGTGAGCTCGCATCGCGACCAGCAGCCGGACAACATCCCGCGGCGCCGAGCGGTTGTTGTCGCTCAGCCCGGAGCCGTCGAGCTGGGAGATCCGCGAATGCCGGCTACGCGCAAAGCGCTCGACGGCCTTGGTTCCGCCCCGCGTCGTGCCGCGCCGGTTCGAAGTCGCCCAGAGCCGCTTCAACAGCATCTCGGCGTAGAAGTTGTTCGACGGCTTGTTGGTTGCCTCGACGATCGCGGCGATGGTCGGTGACTCGACGCTGGCGATCGGCTCACGGCCGTTGAGCTTCTTCGGCGCTTTCGCGATCTTTACCCGGCCGCCGACCTTGACCCCGCGCTTGCGCAGCTGCTGCTTGAACGCCGATCCGGCCTCCAAGGCAGGGTCCGTGGAGTAGCTGGAGCCGCCGTAGACGAGACCCGACAGGGGGGCGATATAGGGGCTTGGCCCGAAGCCGGAATCGGGCACGCCGCGCTTGCTGTCAAAGATCGAGTCATCGGCCCGGACCGACCCCTTGACCCGCTTGATGCCGGCCCGCTTGACCTGCTTGGCCAGCGACTTGATCCCGCTCGAGCCGAGGGTTGGATCGCCGCCGCCGACCAGGTAGAGGTCGCCCTTGAGCCTGCCACCAGGCGTGACGCTGCCGCGCGCCCGGACCAGAGTCTCGATCCTGGACTCCGGGCCGAGGCGGTGCAGCGCCGTCGCCGTCGTGAACAGCTTCGTGTTCGAGGCCAGCTTGCGGCGCTTGCCCTCCTTGCGGTCGAACAGGACCTTGTTTCCGGCGGCGTCGGTGTCATAGACGTAGAAGCCGCTCGAGGGGGGCGCCTTCTTGGCGAGCTGCTTGAGCTTGCGGTGAAGCTGTGAGCGGGAGATCGCGCCGCCGCTCGTCGCGCCTGCCAGGTTTGGGCTCGAGCGCGCGGACAGGTCGGGTCCCGCGAGCAGCGGGCCGCCCGCACCGCTGCCCGTCGGGGCCGCCGCCGCCGCCGATGACAGCGCCAGTCCCCCCGCAAGCGTGATCAGTCCCACGATGATCCGCACCTCGGGGATGGTAGAGAATTCCTCAGCCGGCCTAAAGGGCCGCGGTCTGTGCGGATCGCTACCAGATCGAGTAATTCGACGTCGCGTTTGGTTGGCTGGCCAGGATGGTAATTTCTACCGTGCTGATGAGCGAGGTGGTCAAGCTCGATCCGGTCCGCCGCGCCGCCGGCGCGCGCCGCAAGAAGCAGTCCAAGACTGCGCTGGTGCTCGGCGGGGGCGGCTTCACTGGAGCCGTCTACGAGATCGGAGCCCTGCGCGCCTTCGACCTACTGGCCGTCAACCGGACCGTCAACGAGTTCGACGTCTACGTCGGCACCAGCGCCGGATCATTCGTCGGCTCCGCGGTCGCCAACGGCGTCACCCCCGAGGAGATGATGCGGGTCCTGAACAAGAACCTGCCGTCGCCGCTGCGGGACATCGATCTCGGGATGATGCTGCGGCCGAACTACGGCGGCTTCCTCAGCTCTGCGGCCCTGTTCCCGCTCCGCCTGCTCGGAGTCTCCCGCCAGCTTGCCTCCTCGCTGGGTGACGTCTCGATGATGGATATCGCACAGGGGCTTGCGGCGGGCCTGCCCAAAGGCCTTTATCGCGGCGCCGGACTCGAGGACTACGTCGCCGAAATGCTCGCCGACCCCGACCGCACCGATGACTTCCGGATGCTCCAGCGTGAGCTCTACCTGACAGCCACCGACCTCGATACGACCGACCGGATCGTGTTCGGCGAGGGCGAGTGGCGCGACGTCCCGATCTCCCGCGCCGTAGCCGCCTCCTCGGCGCTGCCGCTGATCTACGAACCGGTCGAGATCAAGGGTCGCGAGATGGTTGACGGGGGCATCCGATCGACCACCAACGTTGATCTTGCGGTCAAGGCCGGGGCCCGCTTCATCGTCGTCGTCAACCCGATCGTCCCGTTCGTCAACGACTTCAGCAAGCGGGTGCCGACGATCTCCGGCTCCCGCGTGCGTCGCGTCTCCGACATGGGGTTCGTCGCGATCGCCAATCAGGCGATGCGGATGATCGCCCACGACCGCTTGCACCGCGCGGTTGAGCGCTGGGAGGTCGAGTACCCCGGCGTCGACATCCTCCTGATCGAGCCTGAGTTCGACGATGAGCTGATGTTCGGCACCTCGATCATGGATTACTCGGCACGGCTGCAGATCGCCAAGCATGGCTTCGAGTCCGTGACCCTGCGACTGGCCCGTGACTACGAGCGGTACAAGCGGATCACCGAGCGCCACGGGATCGAGATCTCAGCCCGCCGGATCAAGCATGTGCTCGACCAGGTCGAGCGTGAGCGTGATCAGGCGCCGGCCTGGCGCCGCGTCTTCGAGCAGACGACAAGCGCCCTCCTGCGCCAGCCCGGTGGCGACAGCGCCTAGCCGGTAGCGACGCCGCCCCGGCCGTCGCCCCGGCTACCTTCTGACGACGATCGTCAGCTTCATCACCGTGCGGTGCACGGAGCAGACGAACTTGTAGGTGCCGGGCCGCTCGAGCCTGCGGCTGAACCTGAGCCCGATCGAGCCGGTCCCGGACTTGAAGTCCCGCTTCCGGACCTTCGGCGGCGCTTTGCGGAGGGTGACGTCGTGGACGTGCAGGTTGTCGGGGAGCCAGCGCCACTTGATCTTCGCGCAGCGCTTGACCGTGATCCGGCGCGGCGCGAAGAAGTCGTCGCCGATCCTCACCCGGACGACCTCGTTCGATCCGCACTTTCGTTGACCCGCGGCCTGGGGCGCCTTCGAGGCGTCGCCGGCACTGCCGATCGGGGCCACCGCCGGCAGGAGCAAAGCGGTCGCCCCGATCAGGGTCGCCAGGGCGACCCTGAGTCGCCTGGCTCGTCTCACCCGGGGCAGGACGGACCGGGTGAGACCTCAAACGGCTCGTAACCCTTGTACGGCGGGTGCCCGTGCTCCGCCCAGGAGCACTGCTGCGTCTCCGGCGGATCGCTGAGCACGTAGCCGACCAGCTCGCCGAACTGCGTGCCGTCCCCGGTGCTGGTCCCGGTTCCCGATGCCGGCGGCGGCGGCGCCGGGCAGGGCGGGTAGAGGAACGCGTCCGTCGCCGTGCCGCTCGAGTCGAAGGTCGAGGAGGTGCTGTTCCCCGAGTAGCAGTTGCCACTCCCCGAGCCGTCGCTGAAGAAGTCGAACCCGTTCGAATCCGATCCGCCGCGCCCCATCTTGTTGTTGACGAACATGTTGTCCTTGCTCAGCGCGTCGTCACCGTCGTTGATGATGCCGCCGTCCGAGAAGGCTCCGGTGCCCCACTTGAAGTTGCCGAAGATGTTGTTGTTCTTGACCTCCCAAGCCTGGGAGCCATAGACCACCACCCCGATTCCCGTCGGGAAGTTGACCGTGGTCCCGCCGATCTTGCCGAGCCCGTTCGAGATCGTCTTCACCGGCGAATCCGGCAGGTAGTAGTTGAGGTTGTTCCAGAAGATGTCGTTCTTCCGGATCACGTTGTCCTCACTCGGCTCAAACGGCTCGGAGTCGAGCGTGTTCGGCGTCAGCCCGATGCCGTTGTTGTAGTACTTGCCGTGATGGATGTCCATGTAACGGGAGTTGGTCCCTGAGAAGCCCTGGACGTTGAGATAGGCCTCGACGTGGTCGAGGTCGGTCTCCTTCGGCTTCTTCTGCGGCGGGGTCGCGCCGACGTAGAACGCCGAATCGCCGTGGCCGATGCCGACCGAGTCGGTCATCCGGCCGCCGACGCAGCCGAACGCGAACAGGCCGTACGAGCGGTTGTAGGACGCGATCAGGTTCTTCATCAGGTAGTTCTTGCAGTCGTTCTTGCCGCCGACCTTGGGGTCGGAGTCGCGGAAGAAGACGCCGTTCGTCGCGTAGTTCTGCACGGTCATGTTCTTGACGGTCATGTTCTTGACGTCGATCCCCTCGACGCCGTTCTGAGCGATGCCGTCCTTGCTCTTCGCGTTCTTGCCCTCGAGCACGACCTTCTTCGCGTTCTTCTTCGTGCCCATGATCGTCAGGCCGTCGTACTTGTGGCCCTCGACGATCACGCCCTCCCTGTAGGTGCCGGGCTTGACCTTGATCGTCGCGTTCTTCTTGCCCTTCGCCTTGTTGACCGCCTTCTGGATCTTCTTGTACTTACAGCCGAACTTGCAGACCGTGTAGGTCTTCTTGTTCTTCTTGGCTGTGGCGGTGGCCGGCAGCGCCACGGTCAATCCCGCGACCGCGAGCACTGAGCAAACGACGATCAGAAACCTCTTCATCACTACCTCTCCTGTCGACTCCCTGCCGGACAGCCTCAGCCTGGGCCGGCGACCTGCTGCCCGTGGTCACGGGCAGAAATCGAAAAGTATCAGAAGGCTCGAGGGCCGCGGGCCGCTCAGCGAGTGCGGTTCTTGGCGCGAACGATCCGGAACCGCAGCTTGAACGGGCGCGTGGCGTTGGCCGCGTTGTCGATTGCCCTGACCTTGGCCAGATAACGGCCCGGGCGCGCCGGGAAGTTGGTTCGCTCGATCCCGAAGCGGAGCCCGTTGGCGCCGATGTGGCCGCCCTTGTAGCGCGCGTAGCCGGCGAAGCGCCGGCCACCCCTGCGCTTGTCCCGCAGGTACTCGATCTCGATCCGGGCCCGCTCGTTGGTCGAGTACTTCATCGACGTCCCGTTGCGACGAACCGTGCTGCTCCCGAGGCGGAGGTCGCGGAGGTTCGGGGCCTGGAGGTCGACCTGGCTCTTGGGGACCGGGTCCGGCTCGGTGACCGGGTCGCCTGGGCTCGATGAGACGGTGATGGTCCCGTTCACCGTCGAGTGCAGCTTGCAGCGAAAGCCGTAGGTCCCCGGCTTGTCGAAGTCGACCCTGAAGGTGTCGCCGATCTTGTGCTGGGGCTGGTTGGTCTGCGGGTCGGAGTCGATCCCCTCCGAATCGGGCGAGTCGCCGGTAATCGAGTGCATCGTGTCGGGCCCGATCCAGTACCAGCTGACGTGCTCGCCGCGGTCGATCGTAAAGGCCTTGTCGGACCAGGTGTAGTTGCTGATCGAGATTCGCCGGTTCTCGGCGGAGGCCGCCGCCGGCAGCAGCAGCGCCCCGACCGCAAGCGTGGGCAGCAGGCGAAGCAGCCGGCTCACTCGACGACGTACCAACCGGTCATCCCCTGGTGGAGATGGCTGAATACGTGGCAGTGGTAGAGCCAGCGACCCGGGTTGTTCTCGACGTACTCGGCGCTGATCGTGTCGCCGGGCCCGAGCGTGACGTTGTCGACCATCTTGCCCCGGTCGTTCCAGCGGCGGCCGTGGACGTGGAAGGTGTGGAACTCGTTGTCGATGCCGTACACGTGCCAGGCGACCCGCTCGCCGACCCGGGCCCGGAAGGTCTCCGTGTTGCCGGCGTAGGCCCGGCCGTTCATGCACCAGAAGGGCTGATTGAGGCCGGTGGCGACCGGCTGGAAGGAGTGGAAGGCGACGAAGAACTCCTTGTCCGGAGGGGTGGCGCCCTTCTCGCGGATGATGATCGGCCCAAACAGGCCCTTGTAGAGGGGCACCGGGTCGAGCGGTCCGTGGTCGTGGTAGAACCAGGCGCCGACTGTCTCCGGGGTCGCCTCCCAGACGTACTGGTAGGTCTCGCCCTGCTGGACGAAGCCGCCGGGGTCGGTGTACTTGCCCTTGTAGGCCCCGTCCATCTCGATCGAGTACTGGACGCCGTGCGGGTGGATCGTCACCGGCGAGCTCAGCGTGTTCTGGAAGTTGACGACGATCGTGTCGCCGACCTCAGCCTCGATCAGCGGCCCCGGAATCTTCGCCTTGCCGATCGGGCTGGCGAAGCCCGGGGTGTAGGCGCGGTAGCCGAACGCCGTGAACTTGGTCTTTCCCTTGACCTTCTTGCTGAGCATCTGGTCGCGACCACTGGGAACGATGTTCCAACGCCGCTGCTCGGCCTTGATCCAGTACTCACGCCGCTTGCCGCCGGACGCCGTGAACACGGCCGGCGCCGCGGATGCGGCGCCGGCAGCGCTCGCGGCCCTCACCTTGGGCGGGACCTCGATCTCCCGGCTCAGGCTCTCGACGTCCGCTTCCCGGTCGTTGCGGATCTGCTGCCCGCCGAGCGTGCAGAGCAGCAGGCCGCCGCCTCCCGCCGCGAGGAACTGACGTCGATCTACCGGGGGCCCGGCCATCGGGCTACTTCTTGACCGTGATCGTCTGCGTCATCACCGTGCGGTGGATCGTGCAGACAAACTTGTACTTGCCGGGCTTCTCCAGCTTCCGGTTGAACTTGACGCCGATCGAACCGGTCGCCGACTTGAAGTCCTTCTTCTTGACCTTCTTCGGGCCGCTGGTCAGCGTCACGTTGTGCGGGTTTATGTTCTCGGGAAGCCACTTCCACTTCACCTTCGTGCACTTCTTGACGCTCGTCTTCGACGGCGCGAAGAAGTCGTCGCCGACGTTGATCTTCTTTGTCTTCTTCGACTTCTTGCACTTGCTCTTGCCGGCGGCGTCCGCCGTTGGGCCGGGGGCGGCGTTGCCGATCGGGGCTACCACGACCATGGCGATCGCTGCGATCAGGGCTACAAGCACCCCGCGCGTCGTTGTCTTGCTCATAGCTTCTCTCCTTGTTCTGATCAGGGGCAGGCGGGGCCGGGCGTCAGCTCGAACGGCGTGAAGTCCTCGAACGGCGGGTGCGGGTGCTCCGTCCATGAGCACTGCTGCGTCTCGAACGGGTTCGAGGTCACGTAGCCGAGCAGGTCGCCGATCTGCTGGTCGAAGTCACCGGCGCTGGTGCCGGTGCCCCCGGCCGGCGGTGGTGGCGCCGGGCAGGGCGGATACAACGCGCTGTTCGGCGAGGTGCTGCTCGGGTCGAGTGTCGAGCTGCTGTTGCCGGCGTAGCAGTTGCCGCTGCCGGAGCCGTCGCTGAAGTAGTCGAC
>JAQBGG010000089.1:0-5720 GCA_032122625.1 Acidobacteriota bacterium | reverse complement strand
CGGTCGACTTCTTGCCGTGCAGCATGACCTTGTTGATCAACTGCTGGACCAGCCGGCTGCGGTAGCGCGAGTCGGGCGGGACCGGCCGGGTGGCTGCTCGATTACGACGCATCAGGTGGCCTTGACGCCGTAATGAGATCGTGACTGCTTGCGGTCGCTGACGCCGGAGGCGTCGAGCGTGCCGCGCACGACCTTGTAACGGACGCCGGGAAGATCCTTGACCCGGCCACCGCGGACGAGCACGACGGAGTGCTCCTGCAGATTGTGGCCTTCGCCGGGAATGTAAGAGGTGACCTCCATGCCGTTCGTCAGGCGTACGCGAGCGACCTTCCGCAAGGCGGAGTTCGGCTTCTTCGGCGTCGCGGTGTAAACGCGGGTGCAAACGCCGCGGCGCTGGGGCGCGGCGGTCCGCTGCTTGCGGCCCTGTCCGGACTTCAGACCAGGGGTCGCAACCTTCTTGCGCGGACGCTTCCGGCCCTTGCGGACTAGCTGTGAGGTCGTAGGCACGGCGGCGCAGTGTAGCGGGCGGCCCGAAGCGCCGCCGCCGCAGAACCGACCGACCGGCGTCCCAGTGATTTCCGCGGCGGAGACGCGCGGGCAAGTGGGCTGCCGAATGTATGGTCCCAGCAATGAACTGGGCCGTAGACCGCTCAAAGCTGCCGATACTCGCCGTCGACGTCGACGGCGTGATCAGCCTGTTCGGCTTCGAGGAAACTCCCCCGCCGAGCGTCGGCCGCTTCCACCTCGTTGATGGCATGCCGCACTTCATCTCGGCCGGCGCCGGCGAGCGTCTGCAAAGGCTGATTCACCACTACAACCTGATCTGGGCGACCGGCTGGGAAGAAAGAGCGAACGAGCACCTGCCGGACATCCTTGGCCTGCCAATGCTTCCGGTGCTGACCTTCGGGCCGGACGCACGGTTCGGGACAGCCCATTGGAAGCTCGGGCCGATCGGCGAGTACTGCAGGGGGAAGCCGCTCGCCTGGATCGACGACTCGCTCAGCGAGGAGTGCCACGCCTGGGCGGCGGAGCGAACCGAGCCGACGTTGCTGGTGCCGACCGAATCGGCAATCGGGATTGAGGAGGGCCACGTCGAGACCCTGATCCGCTGGGCCGAGGACGGGCACGAGCCACGATGAAGGTCGCGATCGCCGGGGGGCACGGCAAAATTGCCCGATTGCTGACCAAGCTCTTGAGCGCTCGTGGTGACCAGGTCGTCTCGCTGATCCGCAACCCTGCTCACGCCGCCGATGTCCGCGCCGCCGGCGCTGAGCCGGTGACGGCCGATCTCGAGGCACAGAGTCCCGCGGCGATCGCCGCCGCTATCGCCGGCTGCGACGCGGTTGTGTTTGCCGCCGGGGCCGGGCCGGGGAGCGGTACCGAACGCAAGGAGACCGTCGATCATCAGGCAGCGGTGAAGCTGATCGACGCCGCCGCGGCGGCGGGCGTCGATCGTTACCTGATGATCAGCGCGCTGGCCGCCGATCCCGACCACACCGGCGATCAGGTCTTCGACGTTTATCTCCGCGCCAAGGGACGGGCCGACGCGGCCCTGCGAGCCAGCGGCATGCGGGAGACAATCATCCGCCCGGGGATGCTCACCGACGATCCCCCAACCGGCCTGGTGACCCTCGCCGAGAGCGTCACGCGCGGCGCGGTCAGCCGCGCGGACGTCGCCGCCGTGCTGCTCGCCTGCCTCAGCGCCGAGCAGACAATCGGCCAGACGCTGGAGCTGGTCGCCGGAACGACGCCGATCGATCAGGCGCTCGCCGCGCTCTGAGCCGGCCGCCGGTTGCGCGCCTCCATGCGCTGGGTAAACTGAGCTGCGATGGACCCAGGGCTCGAAGTAATGATCTTCATGGGGCTGATCCTGAAGATCCCGGTCGTCTTTGCCTGCTGGCTTCTCTATTGGGCGATCAAGGCGGAGCCGGACGTGGCCGAGGCCCCCGGGGACGGGGGCGAGCATCGTTACCGGCGTTTCCGGCGTGAGCCGAAGCGCCCGCGGGGCCCGCGTCGCGGCCCTCACGCACCCGACGCGCTTCCGCTCCCCTGCCCTGAGGAGGGTTCCCTCCGCGTCAGCGGCCGAGCACCTGGAGGCGACCGGCCGCGGACCGCCTCCGGTCAGCGGGAGCGCGGCTGAGGCGGCCTCAGGGGCAGGCCTGGGCGACGGCCTTCTTCGCCTTCTTGACCTTCTTCTTCGCCTTCTTGACCTTCTTCTTCGCCTTCTTGACCTTCTTCTTCGCCTTCTTGACCTTCTTGCTCTGACCCTTCTTCTTGGCCTTCTTCAGCTTCTTCTCGGCCTTCTTCAGCTTCTTCGTCGCCGTCTTCAGCTTCTTCGTCGCCGTCTTCAGATCTGTCCGCGCCTGCTCGCAGGCGTCGTTGGATGCCTCCGCGGTCTTGAACGTCTGGTCACCGCCACGAGCGATCACGGCACCACCTCGCAGCGCCAAGGCGCGGAAGTGGTAGGTGGTGTTCGGCCTCAGCCCGGAGAGCCTGCTCGACTTCGCCACGCCGGCGTTTCCGGCCCCGGCACTAGCGGAGGCCGACCGTGAGGCATAGTTCGCCGTCGTCCCGTAGTCGAACGCGTAAGCGGTCTCGGTGCCCTTCGGATTGACGGTGCCCCCGAGCGTCGCATGCGATGAATCGACGGCCGTGGCGCCGTCGGTTGCGGCTGTCGGAAGCACGACGCTGGTCGAGCACTCGAACCTGCTGGTCAGTCCCCATGTCTGCAGCGTGCCTGTATCAGCACCCGCGTTGTCGCTGACGTTCAGGGTCCAGGTGCCGAGCGCCTGCTCGCCATCAAACGCGCTGAGCGGCTCGTCGGGGGTGTAGCTGCCGCTGAACGGGCCGACTGCAGCGATGCTGTCGATCGCCATCGCGGCCTCGTCATCCAGGACGAGGTCGGTGAAATTATCACCGCTCGAGCCCAGCACCCCGGCTCCCGGTCGGTTCATCAGCGTGACGCTGGTCGCCGACGGCGAGGTCAGCACCATCTTCAGATCGCCGACCCATGTGTGGGTCAAGCTGTCGATGCTGACGTCGATGTCATCGATCGTCCGAGCCGGGAGTTCGATCGTCGTGTTGACGCCTGCGGGAGAGTTGTCGGGGATCGCGATCGCCGGCGATGCCGTCTCGAACTGAGGCGCACCGATCGACACATCCCTATCGGGGACCGTCGCGGCCCCAGCGCTCGACTGCACCGCGATCGAGAGCTGCACGCTGCTGCCGCAGGCAGCCCCGGCGGGGACCGTCATCGAGAAGCCCGGCGCGTTGGATCTCACCGTGTCAGCGGCAGGGAAATCGGCCCAGCTGGTCGTCGGGGTTCCGACCAGGACTCCAGGTGTCGGGCTGGTCAGCTCACCGGTGACGCCGGTCACCGCATCTCCGACGGGGTTGGTCAGCGAGGTCGTCACGCGCGCCGTCTCCTGCGGCTCGAGAATGCCGTCGCCATCACCGAGCGGGATCGGATCGGTGATCACGGTCGATTCGTGGGCGAGCACCGGCGGCAAATCGAAGGCCTCGACCGCGCTGAACACCGAAGCGCCGGGTGTGGTGGCGCTGTAGCCCATCCCGCGGGCGGCAAACACCTCCCAAATCGGGCGGCGCGGCTGACCCAGCACCTTTGCCGACTGAAGGATCGCATCCCGCATCTGCAGGAAGCTCGGCGCGAGCGGCGAGAGCCTCAGGCCGCCGGTGACCACGGCCTTGGCCGCGTTGGATCCGATCCGCTCGCGCAGATCCCAGAGGGTCTGCGACCAGATCTCGCCATTGTCGTGGACGCCATTTGTGGCGAAATGGCCGAGGTCCCCGAAAGTGAACCCGCCCGTGCCCGTGGTCCCGTTCGCCGGACACATCGCCGATACCGACCCCGGGTTGCAGTCCATCAGTTGGCGGCGGATGCCCGGAACCGGCGCGAAGTTGGTGAGCACGTACTCGCCAAGCCCCAGGTCCTCCCCGGGTCCGTCCGTCTTGTCGCCCGTAGAGACCAGGTAGTCATTCGCGTACCAGTCGCTCCAGCCCTCGCCCATTGCGCCGGATTGGCTGGCGCTGAGCCCGCCGCCGTTCCCGAGGAGGCGGTTGGTGAGCCCGTGGCTGTACTCGTGGTAGACGACATCGGCAGACCCGTTGCCGCTTACGTCCCAGTTGATGTTCCAGAGGTACATCTGCATGCGGCCGGATGTGCCGTCCGGAGGAGTGGCGAAGTTGGCGTTGTTGGTTCCCGAGGAGTCGTCGCCCTCGGCCAGCACGTGATCGTTCCCGAGCCCCAGCCCGGAGGAGTTGACCTGCTCGAAGTTCCTCGAGGCTTCGTCGAAGCCGATCGGGGCGGCGAGCAGGTGGTCGTGGAAGCGGTTCGTCAGATAGAAGAGGTCGGTGGTCTCCGCCGCACGGTTGGTCGCCGCCGAGCCCGCGACCGTGTTGTCCCAGGTGCACCCGAACGACGGGCACTCAGCCTGGTTGAAGAACGTCATCGCGAAGTTCCAGTTGGTTCCGACGGAGGGAACGTCCTCGCCGGGATCGACGCCGTTGACGCCACCGATGTCTGCGTAGGTATGGGTGTTGTTGCCCTTCAGCCGAGTGCGGCCGGCCGAATCGTCGAGCCACGTCGGGTCGGCCGCGAGGTTGAACAGGGTCGGCGAAAGCGTCTGGGAGGGATGGCTGTTCCAGATGCCGGCCTGATCGGCGAACTCGGTCCGCGACTGGCGCAGAAGAACCTCGCCCGAGTCCGCCCCGACGACGAGCTCGTAGAGGAGTGAGTCGGCCGACTCCGCATAGACGTCCCAGGCGAGTTCCGCCTTGCCGTCCGGCCTCGCGAAGGCGACGAGTCGGGCCGACTCGAGCTGACCGAACGCCGGGCTGCTGCTGCCGCCGATGTCTTCACGCGCTGCGGCGAGCGCCTCGCCGCGGCCGAGCTCCGCCTGGGGGTCGTCGAGTTCGAGGCCGCCGACCGGACCACCGCTGACGTTGACCAGCTTGCCGGCCTCGGTCACGTTGGATCGCACGAAGGTGTCGTAGGAGGGCACACCGTCGAGCATCTGCGAGAAGGTCAAATGGCGGACACCGTCGATCGACGTGTACGCATCGGTCAGTTCGAGCGCCTCGATCTCGGCGTCGCCGAGCCCAAATGCACGGCTGTGGTCGGCTACGTAGTCGAGCGTTACCGCGCGCGCTGAAGCGTCGGACGCGCCGGTGAGGTAGCCGTCGCTCCGCCCGACGAAGCTGGTCGCGCCGAAAGGCCCGGCCGCATCGGCAAAGCCCTCGGAGCCGAGTGAGTCGGCAAGGCGCTCCTGCGCGCGCTGCAGCGAGGCCGGCGGCTTGCCGTTTCCGCGCACATCGATGTCGGGCAGAACCGAGTCAGTCGCAACCAGGGCGCCGGCAGCAGGTGCAAGCACCAGCGCGGCGACGAAAGCGACAACGATCAGGCAGGCGGAGACCACTTTGCGGAATGTCATATCGCGAATCTATCACCTAACAGGCAGAGCGCTGCCGGTGTCTGATTGACGGGCCTGCGAAGTGCCCGCGAGCCGGAGGGCCCGCGGCACCCAAAGGCCTACTCGTCTTTCTGCGCCTCGGCGCCGGCCGGCTCGCCGGAGCCGTCGGTCTCGTCGATCTCGGTGGCGAGTTCCTCGAGCTCCTCGGCAAAGGAGGAGCCGAAGCCCTCGACATCGGCGCCGGTCGGCTGCTCCAGCTCGGACTCGAGGCCGAGCTCGGCCGCCAGCTCC
>JAQBGG010000088.1:0-31125 GCA_032122625.1 Acidobacteriota bacterium | reverse complement strand
CTCTCTTTCGCCCGCAAGCTCGCCGGCCAGGCGCCGCTCGCGGTCGCGCAGATCAAGCGTGTCTCCCACAAGGGTGACCTCGATGAGGGGATCGAGGCCGAGAAGGTCGGCTTCGCCTCTGCCTTCTTCTCCGCGGACGCGAAGGAGGGCATCTCCGCGTTCCTCGGCAAGCGGAAGGCGGAGTGGAGCGGGAAATAGCCGCAGAGGCGGAGATCGAGCAGCTTGCCGGGCTGATCTCGGAGGCCTCGCGGGTCGTGGCCCTGACCGGGGCCGGGATCTCGGTGCCTTCGGGAATCCCCGACTTCCGCACGCCGGGCAAGGGGATATGGGCCAAGGTCGACCCGATGAAGGTGGCGACGATCGATGCCTTCCACCGCGACACCAGGGGCTTCTGGCAGTTCTACCGGCCCCGATTCGAGATGCTCGGCGAGAAACGGCCCAACGCCGCCCATCAGGCTCTGGTCGAGCTTGAGAGAAGAGGGCGGCTGGAGGCCGTGATCACCCAGAACATCGACCGCCTGCACGGAATGGCGGGCAGCGGTGAGGTGGTCGAGGTACACGGTTCGATCGAGACCTCGTCCTGTACGACCTGTGGCTCCTCCTGGTCGTTGGCGGAGGTCGAGGCGCTGTTCGACGAGGACGGGATCGCCACCTGCGGCGGCTGCATGGGCAAGATCAAGCCTGATGTGGTCCTCTTCGGCGAGATGCTGCCCCTGGCGGCGATTGAGCGGGCCCGCGAGCTCGCGGAGGGTGCGGATCTGATGCTCTGCGTGGGCTCCTCGCTCGAGGTCTTTCCGGTTGCCGGCCTGCCTGAGCTGACCCTCAGCGCCGGCGGGCAGCTTGCGATCATCACCCAGAGTTCGACGCCCTACGACGGGCGTGCCGCCGTGCGCCTCTCCGGTGATGTGGCGGAGCAGCTGCCGGCGGTCGTCGCGGCGCTGCCCTAGCGCGTCCTATTCCCAAGTCGTAGCGACACTCACTCATCTCACCGCTCCCATCTTTCGGGCACCGAAGACGATATCCCCAGGCACCCTCCCCCTCGTCAACCGGCCCGTGTGGGCACGGTCGAAGTTGTAGTAGCGCAGGTACTCGTGGAGATCACGCCGCAAGGCGGTGATCTTCGGCGCCAGCGATCTCGAGAAGGCCGGCCGCCAGCACTCCTCGAGGATCGTCAGCTGCACGCGCTCGGCGCAGCCGTTGGAGTTCGGCCGCCCGGCCTTGATCCGCCGCTGGGTGGCGCCGTGGCCCTCGACCGCGGCCCCGAAGTCCTTGCTTCGGAACTCCGAGCCGTTGTCGGTGGTGACCTCAGCGAGCTTCCAGCCCGCGTGCTTGAGCTCGCTCGCAACCAGGTGGGCGAGCTCGGCTGTGTAGCGGGCCGAGGGGTTGCGCTCTGAGGAGCGCAGGAAGGCCCAGGTGTAGGCGGAGGCGACGTCGATCGCCGTGTATTGCCAGACCACTCCCTTTGAGCCACTGAGCCGGCCGACGTAGAAGCAGTCCATCTGCACCTTCTCACCGGGCTCAGTGGCCTCGATGTGCAGCTGCTTTGGGGGAACCTCGGGCTTGCGCTCGTAGGGGTCGGCATGGCGTGCGATCAGCGCGAGGCGCTTTGAGCGGGTGTTGAGGTTAAAGCGCCGCAGCACCCGCCAGATGCCGTGCTCGGAGACCCTGATCCCGCCCCACTTGTCCCGCGCCAGCTCGGCGCTGATCCTGCGGGGCCCAAAGCCTGGGTGACCGAGGGCGAAGGCGAGGATCCGGTGCTCGAGGTGGGGGCCGATCTGGTTCGGCATCCGTGGCCGCCGGCGCTCGCGGATCCGTAGCCCATCGAGGCCGTAGCGCTCGAGCTTCGGCTTCCAGCGGTAGTAGGTCGATCGGGCAACGCCCATCTGCTCGCAGGCCTCCGAGATGTTGCCCAGCTCCTCGGCCAGGGTGAACAGCCGCAGGCGGAATCCGAACAACACGTCATCCTCTGTCATTGCGCGCTCCTTTCAGAGCTGTTTTGTTTGGCGACAGAGAGCGTGAAAGCGCGCGCGGACGCCCCGGCCATGGCCAGGGCGTCCGACTTTGAGGTCTCGGTTTGTCCTGGTAGCCGAGTGTCTCGACTACTTGGGGTTAGTCCGCCCTAGCGGCGCCGCGACTGGCGCGTGGGCAGCGCTTTGAGGCTCAGTGTGCCCGGATCGCCCGACGCGCCTCACGCAGGGCTGAGCGCAGGGCCTCGGGGTCGATCTCAGCGCCGCTCAGCGCCCGCTCACGAAGCGTTGCCGCCGGTCCGGAAGCATCGCCGGCATCGCCGCCCGTGCGGAGCAGCGAGTCGATCGCCGCGGCCAGCGCCAGCGCCGCCAGCGGGCGACGATCCTCCGCCGCGGCCAGCTCGGCCTCGACCAGCAGCGCCTCATGCGCGAGGACGACGTCACGCGCGGAGAGCACCGAGGCGACCCGTTGCTGGGCTCCGACGATGTCCATCGTTGCTGTGCGCATCGTCTGCCGGCGCCCCTCCGGCATCTCGACGGCCTCGCTCCAGCGCCCGTCCGCGACCTCATCGCCGGAGCCGAAGCCGAAGCGGATGACGACCGCATCCTCAGGGTGGATGTCAGCCGCGTATAGGTCGGGAGCGGCGACGCGGTGGGCGAGCAGCGCCCGGTTCACGGTGTGGGCGGCTTCGGCCGCGAGCTTGCCCGCGATCTCGTGATCGGCGCCGACGCGCCGGAGCCAGTCCACCGCCGACGCCTGATCGTCGAAGGGGAGCCCCTTGATCAGCGTCAGCCGGCTGAGCTGAAGCGGTAGCGCCTCCGGCTCCCGCTGCAGCGGCACCGGTCTGCCGCGTTTGAGCCGCGAGCGGGCCCGGGCGGCACCGAGCGTGCGCACCACGAGGACGTCCGGCTGAGCCTCGGGTTCCCCAGCGGGGCGGGCGACGTAGCGGCCGTCGGCGAGCGGGAAGCTCCCCGGCAGATCAAGCTGGGCGAACGGCAGCAGCGACATCGGTCGGCCGCGCTCGTTCGGGCCGGCGTTACTCGCCGAGGTGGGCGTTGCTCGACCGCTTGTCCTTGGTCGGCAACGCGAACTGGGAGGGCTTGACCGGGACGTTCGGCTGGTCGAGGCTGCCGATCCGCTCGAGCAGCTTGTCCCACTGCTGTGGCTCGAGCAGGCTCGAGTAGCGGCCTGCCTTCTCGCCGGGTCCGAAGGCGGGGGTGTAGCCGAGGTGGATGTGGTCAGCGTGGTCACCCATCGCGAAGGTCGGGCCGCCCATCTCCATCAGCGAGATGATCTGGGCCGGCGCCATCGCCCCCTGGAGCTTGAGCAGATCGGAGACCACGGCCTCTGTGATCGAGCCACGGCCCTGGTTGCCGAGGATCGGGATGCCGTTCACCTGGGCGATGTCGACGGCGTTGCCGGAGGAGTGGGCCGAGACGTTGCCGGAGCTGGTGTAGAAGCCGTGGCCGCACTTCAGCGAGGTCACCGTCGGCCGGAAGCCGCGAGTCGCCAGGTACTCGAGGGCGGCCAGGATGCGGCGGTCGACCTGACCGCTGCGAATGTCCTCGCGGCCGCAGGAGTAGATCACGATTCGGTGGTCCTTGAGGACCCGCTGCTGCAGCTGGCCCTTGGACATCAGCAGGATCTGGCCGACCGAGGCGCGCTGGTTGAAGGGGTTCTTGCCGGCGGCGCGATAGATCGCGGTCGCCTCGAGCAGCTTCCAGCCGTCGAGGATCGGCTTCGGGTCGATCTTGCGGGAGCCACGGCCGGCGGGCTCGATCGCGAAGTTGACGTGTGGAGCGACCCCGTTCCTCTCGCCGCCGACCTTGCCGATCACGGTGCCGGCGACGATCTTCGAGCCCTCGCGGAGTGGGCGGGCGTCCATCGTCTTGCTGTTGAACTTGAGCACCCCGGTGAAGTAGGCCTTGAAGGTCTCATAGCCGGGCACGCCCTCGCCGAGCACCTCGTCGAGCTGGCCGGTCAGGTCGGCGGTGCCGCGGTTTGCCTTGCGCTCCGGCAGGGCGAAGAGCCGCTCGCGGGAATCCTCTGTGTTGGCGACGCCCTGGTCGGCCTGCTTGCCCTTGACCTTGGCGGCGTTCGCCGTCGGGTCGGCGCCGGGGCGGACGAGCTTGAAGTCGGAGGCCTTGAGCTCACGGTCCTTGGGGACCGGGATCGCCTCGGCGACGCTGCCGACACCGGCGTAGGTGAAGTCGTTGCCGTAGGCGTCGCGGAGGACGATGTAGCGACCGAGGCGCTTGCTCTTACCGATCTTGCGGATCACACCGTCGTTGACGGCGACCAGCGGCGCGCCCTGCTTGGCGAAGATGTTGATCCCGCGGCGGGTCGGGGAGTCGCTGATCACGTCGGCGGCATTGCCCTCGGATCCCTTCTGGGGGGTCGCGCGGCGCGCTGCGGCCCGCTCGGAGATGTCGTCGGCGTAACGGGCCTTGGCGGCGACCGGGAAGTGCGCGCCCTCGGTCAGGCCGGTCAGCGAGTTGACCAGGCCGCTCGGCAGCTTGCCGTACTGGCGGGCGTAGAGCAGGACCTCGTCGACGTACCAGTCGGCGTGGTTGTAGGAGAAGATCGCGCTGCGCAGATCTTCCTCGCCGCCGGAGGCATTCAGATAACGGGCGGCGGCGCAGATTGCGTCAACCGGGTTGTAGGGGTCCTTGCGGCCGTCGCGGTTGGCGTCGACTCCGTAGGCCTTCCAGGTCGAGGGTATGAACTGCATCCAGCCAAGGGCGCCGGCCGTCGAGACGTTGAGGTTGGTGCCGAAGGCGGTCTCGATCCGGTTGATCGAGGCGAGCACCTGCCAGGGGATGCCGTACTCGGTTCCACAGGCCTGGTAGATCGGCAGCAGGAACGGCGGAATCGTGAACTGGTCGATGACGAAGTTCGGGACGCCGATCGGAGCGGGACCGAACGGCGCCACGCTGACCGAGGGGTTGGCCTTGGTCGGGGTGCCGTCGGGCTTGCGAATCTCCGGCGCCTCGTCCGGCTTGCGGCCTTGATCGTCGCCCTTGGCCTCGTCCTTGTTCTCGTTCTTGTCCTTGGCCTTCTGCTTGGCGTCCTTGAAGGGGTTGCCGATCTTGGGGGGCTTTGAGGGGTTCTCGCCCTTGCCGCCCGTGTCGGAGCCACCGCCTCCGAAGGGGCCGGTGTCCTCACCGCCGGGGCTGGGCGGAGTGGTGGGCTCGGGGCCGGGCTCGGGGGCCTCGTCCTTGTCGGCCGGGTCCTTGCAGTCCTTGTCGTCGAGATCGGTGAGGCCGTCCTCGTCGTCGTCGACACCGTTGGAGCAGGCGGGGAGCTCGGTTCCGATCGCTGGCAGCTCGGCGCCGCCGGGGAGATCGATCGAGACGCCGTCACTGCCGACATCGAGCACGGTGGCGGTCCGGGCGCTGACCGCGCCGGCGGCGAAGATAGCGCCGAAAACGCCCAACGCGAGGATGATTAGAAGCCTGTTTTTCATACCCTCTCTATACCCTGTCAGATTGGCGTCCCGCAGCTAACTCTAGTCTGCCGGCAGGGTTGCACTCTCCGGTGTAGGGGAAACCTATCCATCTGACGGGCGGAATGCAATCTGGGGCCGATGAGCGCAACCTGTGCTCCTTGTCGGCACCGGCGAGAGAGAGCTTAAGCAATTCTACGCCCGCGCCCGCCCCTATCCCGTGACCTTCGGGTAGCTTGCTGGATGGCGTTCGGTCGACGAGGAGGAAAATGCAATGAGCGATGCAGAACCCGGGATCCGGGCCAAGGGTGAGGAGGCGCTCGGCGAACTGGCCCAGTCCCTGCTCGAGAATCCTCTCTTCAGTCAGGCGATGGGCCGCGCGTTGGGCGCCGGCGAGACGGCGCTCGTGGCCCAGAAGAAGGCACTGGCCGCACTCGACGTCGCCAGCGCCGGCGACCTCGAGCGGCTGACGCGGAGAATCCGCTCGCTCTCCGACCGTGTCGAGGAGCTCGAGGACCAGCTGGATTCGCTGGCGGCGGATCGATCGGCCGAGCAGGACTGATGAGTCGTCAGGCCCAGACCTCAAGCTGAGCTTGAGGCATTGCCGAGGCCGGCGAGCGCGTCGGCAGCCGCCCCGGCGAGCGCCAGCGAGGCGGCGGCGAGCGGCTCATCCTCCAGCGGGCGCTCGGAGTTGCGACTGACGACCACGGCAACCGCCGCCGCAATCCGGGTCTCGGCCGCGGCGGCAAGAAACGCGGCGCTCTGCAGGTCGTGTAGCGAGCCCGAGGGCAACAAACCGGCCGGCGGATCGAGTCGGTCGAAGCTGTGGAGCTCGGCGACGATGCCGGTCCGCTCCGCCAGTGCAGCCTCGAGCGTGGCGTTCGGCTGCGCCGCCGCCCGCCGATCGCCGCTGACTGCCGCGCTGGCCCCGTCGTGGCCGATCACCCCCCTCGCCGTCACCGACGTGCCGACTTCGGGGGAGGGCCCGGTGCTGCGACAGGTCCCGACGCGGATCGCTGCACGCATCCCCCGTCGCGCGAGCTCGGAGACGACGATCGCGGCTCCCGGCCCGCCGATCCCGGTTGCCTGGATCGTCAGCTCGTGGCCGTCGGCCGTCTCCCCGAAATAACCCCAGAGGCCGCGATGGTGGTTGCTCATCCGCGGTTCGAGCAGCAGCTCCTGGGCGATGCCCAGCGCCCGGCCCGGATCGCCACAGAGAATCGCGGCCGCAGCCGTCGGGCCCATCGATCTGACGTAAGGGGGCATCGGCCGTGGCCAAGATAGATGGTTGCCGGCTCGGACTAATCCTGCATCGATGCAGGCTAAGCTCCTGCGATGGTCGCCGACCCCAAATCGGACGAGCCCAGCGAGCCGGCGATCGGCGACCGGGCCCAGGATTCGCTGCGCGCGGCGGTTGAGCGAACGCTTGCCGCGACGGCGGGGTCAGCCTCGGAGACCCGTCAGATCGCGCGCGATCTGCTCGACGAGGTGGCGCGCCGGGGCGAGGAGGCCCGCGAGGACTTGGCGCGGCGCGGCGAGGCCGCCCGCGAGGGGGTCAACAGACGGGCGGGCGCCGCCCGCGAGGACCTGGCCAGACGCGGGGACGAGGCCGGAAACCGGCTGGCCGACGCGATCGCGGATCTGAGACTCGCTGTTCGCGACGATAGTGGCGGGCTCGGCGAGCGAATCAGCGTGATCGAGCGTCGGCTTGCCGATCTCGAGCAAATCTTTCGTGGGGAACGGGTATCAGCGGACGAGGCTAACCCTAAAGCAGAGGGTGAGAGTTCCCCCCGCGAGGCCGATTCTGGTGCCTGATGGGCGCCGAATCGCAATCGCGGGGATCGCCGGGCACTGGGGCACCGAGCTAGCCCGTCGCCTGGCCCGCGATCCGGCTGTTGAGCAGATCTTCGGCCTCGACACGCGGGCCCCGGAGGCTGACCTCGAGCGGACCGAGATGATCGAGGTCGATATCCGCAGCCCGGTCCTGAGCCGCCTGCTGCCCTCGACCGGCGTCGACACCGTCGTGCACTGCGGCATCCTCTGGTACCCGGAACCCGGCAAGCCCGCTCGGGCGCTGCATGACATCAACCTGATCGGGACCCTGCAGCTGCTGGCCGCCTGCGAGAAGACCGAGACCGTGGAACGGGTCGTCGTCCGCGGGTCCTCCGCGATCTATGGGTGTGAGCCGGCCGGGCCCTCGTTCTTCAGCGAGGAGATGGCACGTAGCTTCCCGCTCCGCACCCGCTTTCAGCGTGACATCGGTGAACTGGAGGCCTACTTCGAGAACTTCGCCCGGCGTCACCCGGCGCTGAGTTGCTGCATGCTGCGCTACCAGCCCGAGATCGGGCCCGATCTGCCAACACCGCTGTCGCGATATCTCGCGCTGCCGGTGGTCCCGACCCAGCTTGGCTTCGATCCACACCTGCAGATGCTCCATGAGGCCGATGCGAACGAGGCCCTGCGGGTGGCGACGATGCGACCTGTGCGCGGAGCAGTCAACGTCGCCCCCTCGGGCTCGATCTCGCTGACCAGGGCGTTGCGGATCGCCGGGCGCACCGAGCTCCCGATCCCGCATCCGATGTTCGGCCTGGCCCTCTCGCGCCTCGGTCGCCGGCTCGGCATCGGAGACCTCTACGGCGATGCCGTTCGCCTGCTCCGCTACGGGCGGGGGGTCGACAACCGCCGGCTGCGGGAGGAGCTCGGCTTCGAGCCCCGCTACGACTCCGTCGCCGCCGTTCGCGACTTTGCCAAGCGCGGTGCCGGCCGCCGGCTCACTCCGGTCCCCGATTTGGTCTCAGCGCTCACCCGCCTGGTGGAGGGTCCCCGATGAGCGGGCCGACGACCGAGGGCCGCTCCCGCTCCGCCACGGCTGCCGCCGGGATCGAGTTCCTGCACGGGATTCGTCAGGGCGTCGAGGCCGGGCTCGACCCGCTCGCCGCCGCCGAGGGCGCGGCCTCGGCGCTGCCGCGATCATTGCGGCAGTCGCTCACCCGCATGGCGGCTCGGCTGCAGGGCGAATATCACGAGGACGACTGGGGCTTCGACGAGGAGTTCGCGGAGGCGGCCTACCCGTTCTTCGAGTTCCTCTACGACCGTTGGTGGCGGGTGCGGGCCGTCGGCGCCGCGAACGTGCCCGCCCACGGCAGGGCGATGCTCGTCGCCAACCATGCCGGGGCCCTTTTCCCATTCGACGCGGCGATGATCACCGGCGCGATCATGAAGGAGCATCCGCTTCCCCGCTGGCCGCGCTTCATGGTGCTCGACTGGGCTTTCAGCCTGCCCTTCCTGGCGCCCTTCATGCGCAAGGTCGGCGGCGTCCCGGCGAGCCCCTACAACGCGTCGAGGGTCCTCGAGGGGGACGACCTGATGATGGTTTTCCCGGAGGGTGCAAAGGGCACCGGCAAACTGTTCGGCGAGCGTTACCAACTGCAGCGCTTCGGCCGTGGCGGGTTCGTCGAGATCGCGCTGCGGACGCGCTCGCCGATCGTGCCGATCGCGGTCGTCGGCTCCGAAGAGATCTACCCGATGATCGCCGATGCAGCGGTCGTGGCGCGGGCGATCGGAGCGCCCTTCGTGCCGATCACGCCGACCTTTCCCCTGCTCGGCCCGCTCGGCCTGATCCCGCTCCCCTCGCGCTGGCGGATCGAGTTCTGCGAGCCGATCGATATCAGCGCCTATCCGCCGGAGGCCGCCGAGGATCGCCGGGTCGTCTTCGAGCTCTCGGAGCGGGTCCGGGAGACGATCCAGGGCAAGCTGCACGAGAACCTGGTCGCTCGGGGACCGGCGTTTGGCTGACGAGCGGATCTCGCTTCGTGAGGCGTCACGGCGCGCCGGGGTCTCCGAATCGACCTTGAAGCGCTGGGCCTCGGGGCGGATCGTCCCCGTCAAGCGGGGCCGTTGGACGGCGCCCGCGGCCGCACAGGCCCGGGTCGTCGCCCGGATGCGGGACCGCGGCTACTCGCTGCGGGAGATCCGTGCGGCGGTCCGGGACGGGCGTCTCGCCTTCGGCTACGTCGAGGATCTGTTGCCGGTGGCCGAGCACGGACGTAGCCGTGCCGAGGCTGCCAGGGAGCTTGACTTGGACGAGGATCTGGTGGAGCGGATCATGACCCTGCTCGGCGTCCCGGTCGCCAACGCGGACCGCCTCACCGACGACGACGTCGAGGCGATGTCGATCATCAAGGGGGTGCTCGACTCCGGCTTCCCGCTGGTGCCGCTGCTGCAGATGATCCGCGTCTACGCGCAGTCGATGCGGCGGATCGCCGAGGCCGAGGTACGCCTCTTTCATCTCTATGTGCACGAGCCCCTGATCGACGACGGTCTGCCGCCCCTCGAGATGGCCGAGGAGATGAACGCCCTTGCCGAGCGCCTGTTTCCAGCGATGGCGCCGATCACGGAGTACGTCCACAACCGCTACCTGCGCCACTTCATCGAGCAGGACGTGATCGGCCACATGGACTCGGGCCTCGTCGTCGATCGCGAGGCCGCGGGGCAGGTCGCGATGGCGTTCTGCTTCGTCGATCTCACCGGGTTCACTAGATATACGGAAGAGGCGGGGGACGAGGAGGCGCTCGACCTGGTCGAGCGTTTCTTCGAGACCGTCGAGGCGACGCTGCCGGCCGAGGCGACGATCGTGAAGACGATCGGGGACGAGGTGATGGTCGTCTCGCCGGATCCCGCGATGCTGACCGAGTGGGCCGTCGGTTTCCTCACCCTGTTCAAGGAGCGCCCGCGGCCCCGCGCGGGAGTCCACTTCGGTCGCGCCGTCTATCGCGACGGTGATTACTTCGGGTTCGATGTCAACCTGGCTCACCGGATCGTTGCTCGGGCCCTCGCGGGGGAGGTCCTGGTCACCAGCAGCTTGGCCGATGAGATTGGCGGTTCCCAAAGCCTCGAGCTCGAGCCGATCGGAGCGGTCGAGCTCAAGGGCCTTCCGAAGCCGACCGAGCTGCTTGTCGCGGCCCGCCGGTAGAGCTCTGACTGAGCGCGGGTACCGCTAACTGGAGCCGGTCGCCGCCTGCCGGCAGCCTATTATCGCTGCCGATGAAGGAGTCAGACGCGCTGCAACGCTTCGCGGCCACGGTCGAGGCCTCCGGGCTCGTTGTACGCGGGACCGATGGCGTCGTGATGCTCTCGGGCGGCGCCGACTCCGCCTGTCTGGCCGATGCCGCGGTCCGGATCTGCGGCCCGCAGGCGGTTGCAGCGATCCATCTCAACTACGGCCTCCAGGTGGAGGCCCGCCAGGCCGAGGAGGCCGCCCGGGCTCTCTGCGCCAAGCTCCGTATCGACCTCCACATCGAGCGTCCCGAACTCGGTGACGGCAACCTCCAGGCCCGCGCCCGCGCCGTCCGCTACGAGGCCGCCGAACGGCTCAGGGTGAAGCTCGGGGCGGACTGGATCGCCAGCGGCCACACCCGCACCGACGTCGCCGAGACCCTGCTCTACCGACTCGCGGTCTCGCCCGGCTCGCGGGCGTTGCTCGGGCTGGCGGAGCGCAACGGCCGCGTCGTCAGGCCGATGCTCGGGGTCGGACGCGAGCGGACCCGTGGCTTGGCGGCCGAGGCAGGGCTGTCCTTCACCGACGACCCCTCCAACTCCGAGCCGCTCTTCGCTCGCAACCGGATCCGGAACGAGATCGTTCCGCTGCTTGAGGAGATCGGCCCTGAGTTCGAGCGCAACGTCGCCGAGACCCGGGCCGAGCTGGAGGAGGAGGCCGGATTCCTGCGCGACGCTGCGGCCGTGGCGATCGCCCAGGCCGGGTCGGCGGAGGGTGCACCGATCCGCCATGAGGAACTGGTGACGATGGCACCGGCGCTGCGGCGGGCGGTCTTGACGACGCTCGCGGAGCGGGCCTCCGGCGGCAGGTCGGTGCGGATCGGCCGTGACCGCTCGGCGACGATCCTCCGCCTCGCAGCCGATCCCGAAGGCGGAATCGTCGATCTCGGGCGGGGGTTGATGGCGATTGCCGAGTCGGGGACCGTTCGAATCGCTGCGGAGCGGGAGCTCCCGGCGCCCGAGCCGGTTCGCCTGACGATCCCCGGCACGGCCCGCTACGGGGACTGGGAGATCCGGGCCGAGCTGGCCAGCGGCAGCGTTGCGCCGAGCGGGCCCGAGCTGGCCACCCTCGACGCCGAGAGCCTGGGCCGGCAGGTCGAGATCCGCTGCTGGAGAGATGGCGATCGGATGCGGCCGCTGGGGTTGCAGGGGACGAAGTCACTGCAGGACCTGTTCACCGATCACGGCGTGCCGCGGTCGTTACGCCGCCGGTTGCCGGTGGTCGTGGCGGGCGATCGGATCGCCTGGGTCGCCGGCGTCGCCGTCTCGGACGAGTTCCGGCTCAGCCCGGGTTCGGCTTGCAGCGCGGTGATCACCGCCCGGGCGGCATCGGGGTCCCCAGGTCCGGCAGCTGATCCTGATCATTGATCTAGACTGGCGGCCGATGAGTGGACCCACGGCCGGCTCCAGCGAGGCCAAGATTGGTGAGGTGCTCGTCTCGAGTGAGGATCTGCACGCGCGGATCCACGAGCTGGCAGCCGAGATCGACCGTGACTACGCCGGCCGCGACCTCGTCCTGGTCGGGGTGCTCAAGGGTGCGGTGATGTTCATGGCCGATCTGATGCGGGAGATATCAGCCCCCTGTGAGGTCGACTTCATGGCCGTCTCGAGCTACGGCTCGGCGACTGACTCCAGCGGCGTGGTCCGCATCCTCAAGGACCTCGACACGGCGATCGGCGGCCGTGACGTGCTGATCGTCGAGGACATCATCGATTCGGGCCTCACCCTCCACTACCTGTTGCGCAACCTGCAGGCCCGGGACCCAGGTTCTCTCGAGGTCTGCGCGCTGCTGACCAAGCCCGAGCGACGCCGAGTCGATCTCCCGATCCGCTACGTAGGCTTCGAGATACCGGACCGGTTCGCAATCGGCTACGGGCTCGACCACGGGCAGCGTTACCGCAACCTCGACTATGTCGCCGTGCTGGAGGCATGACTGCGGGAGCCGGCCGTCTGGATGAGTGATCCCGGCCGGGTGTGAGCGTTTAGGTGACGCTGAGACACCCTGGTACCCTGAGCACAGGCCGGATCGCTAGATCCCCACTTACCATGCGGATTTTCAACCCTAAGAACACCATTTTCTGATGCGTCGCGTCTCCAAGAGCGGCGCCCTCGTCCCGATCCTGATCGTGATCGTCCTCGCGTTCTTCGCGCAGCGAATCATCGCGCCGACGACCGAGGAGAAGACACCGACCTACTCGGAGTTCATCGTTCAGATCAACGACCCCGCTGAGGCCGACAGCATCAAGTCGGTGGAGATCGAGACCAACGACAACAACCTCAAGGTCGTGCAGACCGACGACACCGAATACACGACCGGCTATCCCGACAACACCGAGCAAACGTTGGTCAACACGCTCGAGCAACGGGAAATTGAGACCACCGTCAAGCCGAAGGGCGGCTCGGGGATCCTCAGCCTGCTGACCTACATCCTGCCGTTCATTCTGATCCTCGCCTTTTGGATCTTTTTGATGAACCAGATGCAGGGCGGTGGCTCGCGGGTGATGAACTTCGGCAAGTCGAAGGCCAAGCGGATGTCGGTTGATGCCCCGAAGATCAGTTTCCGGGATGTCGCCGGCGTCGACGAGGCGGTCCAGGAACTGCACGAGATCAAGGAGTTCCTCGAGAACCCGAAGAAGTTCCAGGCGCTCGGCGCGCGGATTCCCAAGGGCGTCCTGCTCTACGGCCCCCCGGGCACCGGCAAGACGCTGCTCGCTCGGGCGGTCGCCGGCGAGGCGGGGGTCCCCTTCTTCTCGATCTCCGGCTCGGACTTCGTGGAGATGTTCGTCGGCGTTGGTGCCAGCCGCGTCCGCGACCTCTTCGAGCAGGCGAAGCAGAACTCCCCCTGCATCATCTTCATGGACGAGATCGACGCCGTCGGTCGCCATCGCGGCGCCGGCATGGGCGGCGGCCACGACGAGCGCGAGCAGACGCTGAACCAGCTGCTGGTCGAGATGGACGGCTTCGAGACGAAGGACAACATCATCCTGATCGCCGCCACCAACCGGCCCGACATCCTCGACCCGGCGCTGCTGCGGCCGGGCCGCTTCGACCGTCAGGTCGCGGTCGATCGTCCCGATCGCAAGGGCCGCAAGCAGATCCTCGAGGTCCACACCCGCGGCAAGCCGCTGGCGGCCGAGCTCGAGCTCGACGTGCTGGCCGGTCAGACGCCCGGCTTCACCGGCGCCGACCTCGCCAATCTGATCAACGAGTCCGCCCTGCTCACGGCTCGCAAGGGCAACCGCGAGATCACGATGACCGAGCTCGAGGAGGGGATCATGCGAGTGATCGCCGGCCCCGAGAAGAAGACCCGCGTGATGAGTGAGAAGGAGCGCCTGATCACGGCCTATCACGAGATGGGTCACGCGATCGTCGGTCACGTGCTGCCGAACTGCGACCCGGTCCACAAGGTCTCGATCATCAGCCGCGGCCAGGCGCTGGGCTACACGATCAGCCTGCCCACCGAGGACAAGTTCTTGACTACCCGCGCTGAGCTCTCCGACACGATGGCGATGACCCTGGGCGGTCGGGCAGCCGAGGAGATCATCTTCGACGAGATCACCACCGGCGCCTCCAACGACCTCGAGAAGGTCACCACCACGGCGAAGCAGATGGTGATGCGCTACGGGATGTCCGAGCGGCTCGGCCCCCGCGTGTTCGGCCACGACCGCACCCAGCCGTTCCTTGGCCGTGACATGTCCGCGGAGCCCGACTACTCGGAGGAGATCGCCCGTGAGATCGACGCCGAGATCCGCCGTGTCGTCGAGGAGGCCCACCAGACCGCCAAGGACATCCTCTCCGAGCGCAGTTCCCAACTCGAAGAGGTTTCCAAGATCCTTCTCGAGCGGGAGACGATCGACGCCAAGCAGTTCGTGGCCCTGCTCGAAGGGGCCACCGAGGAAGAGGCCTTCGCCGAGGCCGACGCCGAGGAGCGCGACGCTGCCGCTGAGCCGGAGCCGGAGCCGGAGCCGGAGCCGGACAAGGCCGGCGGACTCGAGGGTTCACGCCCAAGCCCGCCGCCGCGGCCCGGCTTCGCGGGCGGCGCTGCCGAGATGCACTCCGACCGACGGCCCTGACGGCCTGCGCCGTCGCTGGGCTGCGTCATCGTCGGCTCACGTGCCGGCGCACGCTTCGCCTCCTGTTTCCTTGCCCAGCGACGGCGCAGGCTCGTCAGTAGGGGCCCACGCCGTCGCTGGGCTGTGTCATCGTCGGCTCACGTGCCGGCCCGTCGGTGAAGGGTTTGCGGCTGGGGGCTGGTTGAATCCTGCGTGATGGATGGGCCTGAGGTTCAGATCATGGGGATTGTCAATGTGACGCCTGATTCGTTCTCGGATGGGGGTGAGTTTCTCGATCCCGATCGGGCGGTCGAGCATGGGCGGGAGTTGGCCGCTGAGGGCGCGGCGATCCTCGATATCGGTGGGGAGTCGACGCGACCCGGGGCCGCCGAGGTCGGGGTTGAGGAGGAACTGCGACGGGTGCTTCCCGTGATCGAGGGGCTGACCGGGGAAGGGGTGTTGCTCTCGATCGACACTTCGAAGGCCGCCGTTGCCGCCGCGGCGATCGACGCGGGCGCGACGATCGTCAACGACGTCACGGCGCTCGCCGATCCAGAGATGGCGCCGCTTTGCGCCGATCGCGGCTGCCGGCTGGTACTGATGCACATGCAGGGCACGCCGCGGACCATGCAGGAGGACCCCTCATATGGCGATGTCGTCGACGACGTCCGCGCCTTCCTTGCCGAGCGGATGCGCGTGGCTGTCGACGCCGGCGTCGACGAGCGGCGGATCTGGCTCGACCCGGGGATCGGGTTCGGCAAGACGGTCGCACACAATCTGGAGTTGATCCGCCGCCTCGGAGAGCTAAGCGAGCTCGGGCGCCCAGTGGTTCTCGGCGCCTCACGCAAGAGCTTCCTCGGCAAGATCACGGGCCGCGAGGTGGATCAGCGGCTCGGTGGATCGATCGCCTGCGACGTGCTCGGCATGCTCGCCGGCGCCGAAGTGCTCCGGGTCCACGATGTCGCCCCGACCCGCGATGCCGTCCTCGTCGCGACCGCGGTCTTCGGCGGCCGACCCTGGCGGGCGGGATAATCGAGCGATGAGCGACGACGTCTGGATCGAGCTGCGGGCGCTTCGGGTGCTGGCTCGGATTGGGGTCAGCGACTCCGAGCTCGAGGTCGAGCGGCCGCTGCTGATTGATCTCGACCTGATCCCCCGTGACGCGAAGGCGACCGAGACCGACGCCATCGCGGACACCATCGACTACTCGGAGATCGCGGCGCTGGCCGAGAGTCTGGCCACCGCTGAGCCACACCGAACCCTGGAGCGACTGGCGGCCAAGATCGCCGACGCGATCCTCGCCGGCGGCGCCTGCGCCGAGGTTGGCGTCAGGGTTGCCAAGCCGGAGCCGCCGATGGAGCAGCGCGTCGACCATGTCGCGGTGCGGGTCGCGCGGAGCGAGGCTTGAGCGGCCCGGCTCGCAGCGGCTATCTGGGATTGGGCTCGAACCTCGGTGATCGCCCCCAGCACCTGCGGGCCGCGATCGCGGCGCTTGAAGAGGGAGGAGTCCGCGTCGACGCCGTCTCCTCGCTGTATGAAACCGCGCCCGTGGGTGAGTACGAGGGACCGCAGCCGGATTTTCTCAACCTCGTCGTGGCGATCACGACTGCGCTGGCTCCCGAGGAGTTGCTCGATCTCTGCAAACGGATCGAGCGCCGGCGCGGCCGGCTGCCAGATGGGCCGCGTCACGGCCCGCGTCCGCTCGACGCCGACATCCTCTTGCTCGGGGACCTGCTCGTCAGTGGGCCCCGGTTGACGATTCCGCACGCAGCGATGACCGCCCGCCGCTTCGTGCTCGAGCCGTTGCTCGAGTTGGAACCTGGGGCGTCGCTGCCGGACGGCACCGCTCTCGCGGCGGCGCTCGCGGAGCTGCCCCCGGAGCGCGTCAAGCGCCGCGGCTCCCTCTGAGTCGCCACCCCTTCTGAGGGACACTTGCACCGAGGGAGGGCCAGCAGCGGCCTGGCTGTGGACTGGGGCTACGTTAACCACCCAGGGCGGGTACAACGCAGCCCGCTGTCGGCGGCGAGGACTACTCGGCGGCGACGGCGGTCGCTGCGAAGCTCTGCTTCCAGTCGGCGGGCAGAGCCGCCGGCGCGTAGCCGGGGTATTCGGGAACTACTGCCAGCGCGAAGTCACGGCAGGCTCGGCCGTCGAACGCCGGCCGTACGTCGTCGAGTGTCATCAACAACCTCAGGCTGGTGGCGATTTGGCAGTCGGCCACGTTCAGGTCCTCGCCACCGAGGACGCCTGAATCGAGCCACTGGTCGACCTTGTCAAGGACCTCGGGCAGATCGGCCAGATCGCGACGGATCGCTTCGTCGTCGGCCTCGTTGAATCGCTTTGACAGATACACAAGGGGCGCCGCGGTCTTCGTCGCGACGGCCACCGGGAGGCCCAGTCGGGCCCCCTCCAGGTAGCTGCGGCGACCGCGTGGATCACGATGGAGGATGTTCCAGATGACCCGCCGGGCGATCGGCTGCAGGGTCTCGTCGCCCCAGCGTTCGGCAGCCTCGACCTCGGCTCTGTCCGCGGGATCGCGCGGTAGCAGCGGCGGCTCGGGGGCGGCGGCGTCGAGGGCTCGGGCGATCGCTCCGGTGCCCTGGATCCGCTCGCCGTCGAGTCGCAGGGCCGGCACCGTTACGCCGGCGAAGCCCGCCAGGCGGAGGATGCCCTTGGAGAGCACCGGGACGAGGTCGATGCGGCGGTAATCGATCCCCTTGCGCTCGAGCATCAGCCGGGCCGCCATCGAGGGGTGCGAGCCGGGCATTACGAACAGCGTTGCCTTCATCGCCCCGATCGTAGCGCTGCGGCCGATCTTCCCCCGTGGCACGGGGGTCACCGGCCTCCTAACCTCTGTCCGATGCTGCTCGCCGTTGACGTTGGCAACACCCAGACCCACATCGGTTGCTTCGCGGAAGCGGAGTTGCGCGAGAGTTGGCGTCTCGCGACCGACGGCTCGACCACCGCCGACGAACTCGCGCTCGCGATCTCCGGGCTCTTCCAGCTGCGCGGCGTCGAGTTCGCATCGGTCGACGCGGCGATCGTCTCCTCGGTGGTGCCCCGTCTGGCGCCGGAGTACACGCGGATGTGCGAGCGATACCTCGACCTCGCCTGTCTGATCGTTGGGCCCACGATCCGGACCGGGATCGCGATCCGTACCGAGAGCCCCCACGAGCTCGGCGCCGACCGGATCGTCAATGCCGTCGCCGCCTACGAGACCTACGGCGGGGCCTGCGTAGTCGTCGACTTCGGAACCGCGATCACCTACGACGCGATCTCGACCGCCGGCGAGTATCTCGGCGGCGTGATCGCGCCCGGGATAGAGATTTCGATCGAGGCGCTCGCCAGCCGGGCGGCGAAGCTGCCGAAGATCGATCTGGTCGAGCCGGAGGCGGTGATCGGCCGCAGCACCCAGCAGTCGATCCAGTCGGGGATCGTCTACGGCTTCGCGGGGCAGATCGACGGCATCGTCCGGCGACTCGTCGCCGAGCTGGGCGAGCAGACGCGGGTTGTGGCCACGGGTGGAAACGCGTCCGCGATCGTTCCCTTCTGCGAGACGATCGATGACGTCGATGAGCTGCTCACGCTGCAGGGCCTGCGCCTGATACACGAACGCAACCGGTGAGTCGCCCGGCGCTCACCGACCCCTTCCGGATTGGCGATGTGCAGATCGCCAACCGAGTTCTGCTGGCGCCTCTGGCGGGAATCGGCAACTGGTTCGTGCGCCTGCAGGCGCGACGGCACGGCGCCGGGCTGGCGGTCTCGGAAATGGTCTCCAGCCACGCACTCCACTACCGCAACGAGCGCACGATGCGCGAGCTGCTGGTCATCCACCCGGCCGAGCACCCCGTATCGATGCAGCTGTTTGGCGCCGATCCGGAGGTGATGCGCGACGCCGCCGGGATCGTTGCCTCCGCGGGCGCCGACCTAGTTGACCTCAACATGGGCTGCCCCGTCAAGAAGGTCTGCAAGACCGGCGCCGGCGCAGCCCTGCTCGCCGACCCCGACCTCGCCGTCGAGGTTGCCCGGGCGGCGGTCGAAGGTTCCGGCCTGCCGGTCACGGTCAAGGTCCGTTCAGGGCTCAAGGCGGGAGATCGCTCCGGGCTCGATCTGGCCCAGCGGCTCGTCGAGGAGGCCGGCGTCAGCGGGATCGCCTTCCACCCGCGACCCGCAACCGTGCAACACCGCGGCCAACCCGACTACGCGCTGGTCCGGGAGCTGGTCGAGCGCGTAGTCGTCCCCGTGATCGTCTCCGGTGGCTTGCAGAGCGCGGCGAAGGCCCGTCACGCCTACGAGGCTTCAGGTGCCGACGCGGTGATGATCGCCCGTGGTTCGTTCGGCAACCCGTGGATCTTCGAGGAGCTGGTCGGACAACGCGAGCAGGCCCCGACGGCGGACGAGATCGTCGCCGAACTGCTCTGGGTGACGGAGTGCGCCGAGCAACATCTCGGTCCCCGGGCCTGCCGTTACCTGCGCAAGTTCTACCCCTGGTACATGGAGCGACTCGGGCTCAGCGCCGCGGAGGCCGACCGTTTCCAGCGGATCGACGACCTCGAGGAGGTTCGTGGCCTGATCCGCGCCATGGCCGACGAGCCGCTTGGCGTCGGGGCCTGAGCGATGGCCGTCCTCGGCGATCGGATCAGGGCCTGGCAGGCGTCGGGAGTCGACGAGAGCTTCCGCGGGCGGCGGATCCACCTGCACCTGCGGCCGGGCTCCGGTGGCCCCGGCCGGAAAGGCGGCGAGGAGGAGGAGCGGCCGCTGCTCTTGCTGCTGCACGGCTTCCCGTCGAGCTCCTACGACTTCGCGGCGCTGATCGACCAACTACCCGACGTCGATGTGCTCAGCTTCGACTTCCTCGGCTTCGGTCTCTCCGAGAAGCCGACAGATCACGTCTACTCGCTGCTCTGGCAGGCCGACCTGGCGGAGGAGATGGTGGCCCGCCACGGGGCCGGTAGGCAGGTGCTGCTGATCGCCCACGACATGGGCACCTCGGTCACGACGGAGCTGCTCGCCCGCGATTTGGCCGGCAGGCTCCCGTTCGCGCTGCGCGCAGTGGTGTTGTTCAACGGCTCGATCGTGCTCGAGCGGGCGAGCTTGACCTGGGTCCAGAAGCTGCTGCGCTCCCCGCTCGGCCCGCTGGCGGCCCGGCTCAGCTCCGAGCGGCTCTTCCGCCGCCAGTTCGCGTCCCTGTTCTCGGCCCGGCACCCGCTGAGTGAGCGGCAGGCGGCCGATCAGTGGGCTCTGCTCAGCGCCGGCGGCGGCGCCAGGCTCGGCGATCGGTTGATCTACTACCTCGGTGAGCGGGTCTCCTTCGCCGACCGCTGGCATGGGGCGATTCGCGACTGGCCCGGACAGCTCGGCTTCCTCTGGGGCATGCAAGATCCGGTGGCCACGACCGACGTCTTGGCGGCCCTGCGTGAGCTCCGCCCGAGCGCTCCGGTGGCCGAGCTTGCCGAGCTCGGGCATTACCCCCAGATCGAGGCTCCTGAAAGGGTCGCTGCAGGCTTGCGAGCCCAGCTTTCGCCGTTGCTATAGTTCCGCGATCCGGAGCCCGAGAAGTGACCCCGAAACGGGGGTTGCGATCGGGCATTTGCAGCATTTGGGGGCGGCGCCGGGAGCCGTGGCTCCGGCTAGTCAAACGAGAAAGAGGTTCAACACAAGTGGCTCGTGAGTCCTTGATCACACCCCAGGGTTTGGAGAAGCTCAAAGAGGAGCTGGACGAGCTCCACAATGTGCGGCGCCGCGAAGTGGCCGAGCGGATCAAGGAGGCGCGTGAGTTCGGCGATATCGCCGAGAACGCGGAGTACGACGACGCCAAGAACGAGCAGGCGATGCTCGAGCAGAGGATCGCGCGGCTGGAGGAGCGGATCCGCCGGGCGACGGTTATCGACAGCAAGGCGATCGACGCCACCGCTGTCTCGGTCGGGGTCAAGGTTCACGTCAAGGACGAGAAATCCGGCAACTCGAAGAAGTTCCAGATCGTCGGCTCGGCCGAGTCCGACCTCGCCGAGGGCAAGCTTTCGCACGAGTCGCCGATCGGGCGCGCTCTGCTGGGACACAAACGCAACGAGGTCGTCGTCGTCGATGTCCCTCGCGGCCCGAAGCGCAAGCTGAAGATCACCAAGATCGAGTCCCCCTAGGTGCCCTCAGGACCTGGGCCGATCGCCCCGTCTCAGCCCTCGTCGAGGTGCAGGTCCATCAGGGCGACGTCGAGCACGCGTCCAAGCTTCTCGCCGCTGCGGCGCTGAACGCCGATGTGGCTGAAGCCGAGCGACTCGTGCAGGGCGATGCTGGCGGGGTTCTCACCGGCGATCCGGGCCAGGAGCACCGCGATCTCACCGAGCGGCGCCCGCTCGATCAAGGCATTGAGCAGCGCGCGGCCGACGCCCTCGCCGCGGTGGGAGCGATCGACATAGACGGAGACCTCAGCCGTGCGGGCGTACGCCCCCCGCTGCGACCACTGCGAGAGGGCGCCCCAACCGAGCACCACACCGTCTCGCTCGGCGACCAGGACCGGGTAGCGCCGGGCGCGGCCCGCCAGCCAGTCGACGTCGGCCTCGGCGTCCCTGGTTTCGGTGTCAAAGGTCGAGACGCCGTGGAGAACCTCGTGGTTGTAGATCGTGAAGATCGCGTCCAGATCTGCCGTCACGGCGTCGCGGATCTCGGCTGGCTTCTCGCCCATCGCGGCAGAGCGTAGATAGGCTGGCTCGCCCAGTGACTAGCGACAACAGCCCAGACCAGGGGCCGGAGGGCTCCGAGCCGAGCGAGAGCGTCCTGATGGCGGACCGCCGGGCGAAGCTCGAGCGGCTCCGTGAGGCCGGCCTCGACCCGTTCCCGCACTCGTTCCCCGGGCGGACTCCGATCGCATCGGTCCGCGAGGCCCACGAGGATCTCGAGGACGGCGAAGAGACCGAGGCCCCTCACCGGGTCGCGGGAAGGATCACCGGCCGGCGTGGGATGGGCAAGGCGGCGTTCATCGACCTGGTCGACGGAAGCGGCAAGATCCAGCTCCAGTCCCGTTCCGACGTTCTCGGGGCGGAGCAGCACGAACGGCTGGTCGGGATGGACCTCGGCGATCACATTGGCGTCGACGGCGTCGCCTTCAAGAGCAGGCGCGGCGAGCTCACCCTGCGGGTCGAATCCTGGGTTCCCCTCGCCAAGAGCCTGCGGCCGCTGCCCGACAAGTACCACGGGCTGGGGAACGTCGAGACCCGCTACCGGCACCGAGAGCTGGATCTGATCGCCAACCCCGAGGTCAAGCGGACCTTCGTAACACGCGCCCGCACGATCGCCGAGATTCGCCGCTGGCTTGACGGCCACGATTTCATCGAGGTCGAGACGCCGGTGCTGCAGCCGATCTACGGAGGCGCTCTGGCGCGACCGTTCACCACTCACCACAACGCCCTCGACCGCGACCTCTACCTCCGGATCGCCACCGAGCTCTACCTGAAGCGCTGCATCGTTGGCGGCATCGATCGCGTCTACGAGCTCGGCAAGGACTTCCGCAACGAAGGCATCTCACCCAAGCACAACCCCGAGTTCACGATGCTCGAGTGGTACGAGGCCTACGCTGACTACAACGACAACGCCGTGCGGCTCGAGCAGCTGGTGGCGGAGGTCGCCGGCCTGGTGGGGGGCGACACCCGGATCGAGCGGGAGGGGGTCGAGATCGACCTGGCGCCGCCGTGGCAGCGCCTGACCTTGACCGACGCGCTTCGCGAACATACCGGCGTCGACCTTGCCGGCCGCCCGAGTCGCGAGCAGCTGGCCGAGGCGGCCGGCGTCGGGGACGGGGCGAAGCTCGGCTGGGGCAAGCTCGTCGACACGCTCCTCTCCAAGCACGTCGAGCCAAAGCTGATTCACCCGACGTTCGTCTTCGACTACCCGGTCGAGCTATCGCCCTTCGCCAAGGACCACCGCGAGACCGAGGGCCTGGTCGAGCGCTGGGAGGCCTTCGTCGGCGGGGTCGAGATCGCCAACTCGTTCACCGAGCTCAACGACCCCGACGAGCAACGCCGCCGCTTCGCCCAGCAGGCCGAGGAGATCGCCCGCGGCGACGACGAGGCGCAGCCACATGACGAGGACTTCCTCCGCGCGCTCGAGCAGGGGATGCCGCCGACCGGAGGCGTCGGCCTCGGCATCGACCGGCTGGTGATGATTCTGACCGGAGCAAAGAGCCTGCGCGAGGTGCTGCTCTTTCCCGCGATGCGCAGCTAGCGCACGCCACGACGCGGGCCGGCGCCTGAGCTCGTTGCCGACGGTGCCGTGGCCGCACTCGAGGCTTCGATCCGATTTGGCAGGTCGCCGCCGGCATAGGGCTGCCAGGGGTGCTTGCCGGCCAGTCGCATGGCTCGGTACTTGAAGGCCCCGTGCAGGTTGAGCGGGTGCCAGACGGCGTGGATCGCGGCCGGCATCACGGGGATCCAGAAGCGATCGGGGATCGGATCCAGCGGTTCCGGCGGGGCGAGGTTTATCTCGGCGCTGATGTGGCCCTCGCCGTCCTCGTAGCTGAGGCGGGCGAGGATCGTGCCGTCGCGCTCGACGATCTGGGTCTCACCGATCAGCGAGGTGCGCCAGGGCACGCCGGGCATCAGGGGTGAGTCGAAGCTGACGTCGCCGACGTGAGAGGGCATCGCGACCGGGGCGCCGATCATCCGAGCCACCTGGCGAGGCAGCTCGCGGGCCAGCTGGCGCTGGACTCCCCTTTCGCGCTCCATCATCCGGCCCAACGGTCCGCGCCAGTTCCCGGGAAAGGACGGCCAGCACATGCCGCCGGTCAAGAGCTGGACGCCACCGGCTCGGAGCCGGCGGGCGGTGCGGTTGCGCGCCCATTCCCAGCCGCAGGCGATCCCGACCCGGCCGAGGCTGGTGCTGTCGACGACGCCGTCATCGCTGCCGCCGCGGTAGTAGTTGTTCTCCCAGACGGTCGGGATGTCCTTGTCGTGGAGGTTGCCGCTGCCGTCGGGCTCGGCGAGCACGTAGCTGCCGTAGGCGTGCGAGCCGCGCAGAGAGAGGAAGCCTCCGCCGACGACGCAGTCGAGCTCGCGGGCCAGTCGACTGATGAGTTGAAACGGCTGGCCATCGATCGGCCGGGGGACGTCACGCATCAGGCGGCTGTAGACGTTCGGAGAGGTCGCTGCCTCTGGCAGAAGGATCACTTCGGGCTGATGTTCGCGGTGCGCGTCCCGGACCAGATCCTCGGCCCGGCTGAGGTTGGCCTCGACCGCGCCGAGCTCGAGCCGCGGCTGGATCGCGGCGACCCGGACGGTGCGGCCGGGGCTCATGCGACGGCCGACTGCGGATCGGCCGGTTCCGCCTCGGTGCTCGGCTCCGGTGCGGTGGGCTTGCGGGCCGGCTCAGGCGCCCAGCTCCACCCCTGGTGGTCGGAGCCGGCGATTGTCCCGGTGCCGCGGAACTCTCCCCGCCCGATCTCGCGTCGGACGCGAAGCTCGACCAGGGCATCCGCGAGGCCGTCGCGAACGACGACCCGCCGCTCGTTGCTGCGCACCACGGCCCGCGCCAACGAGCCGGCAAGCCGGGGAAGGGTGAGCACCTCCTGGGGCATGCGAAGCCGCTGGAAGAGATCGCCGATCTCCGGGTGGTGCTCGTCGCCCCCGTAGTGGCGCAAGGCTTCGGCGAGGATCGGCGAGTAATGGCGGACCCGCGTCTCCTGGTTGGCGAAGTGGTAGGCGGGCAGGCACTCGGCGTCGCGATCAGCCTCCCAGACCCGCAGGCAGCGGTCGAGCTCCGCGGGCTGATCGAGCGCCGTCGCCGTCGCCTCCCCGAGGGTTCGCCCCATCCACAGCGCGTCCCGCATCCCCTGGCCGATGACCGGATCCTTGAAGTGACCTGCATCGCCCGCCAGCGCCCAACCCGGGCCGCTCGAAGCGCGGAAGAAAGCGACCGTGTCGCCGGTCGAACGCAGCTTTGTCTCGCCGCTGCAGCCCTCGATCCGCTGCCGGCAGCCCGGGTGCTGGTCGAGCTTGCGCTGCCAGTAACGCTCGGGGTCGCTGCGGGACTCGGCGGCCTCGCGGCGGTCGCCCATGAACAGGATCAGGATCCGGCCTCGCGGGTTGGGAAAGGCGAAGGCGAGCGAGTCGCCGTCGCGCCACTGCCACAGGGTCTGCGCCCACTCGCCGCTGGGATGGGGGTCATCCATGTAGCGGAAGACAAGCCCGCGACCGTTGCGCGAAGCGCGGTATGGACGCCAGGCGCCGACCGCAGCGGCGACGCTCGAGCGGCGACCGTCGGCGCCGACGACCAGCTTGGAGCGGATCCGGCGACGGCTGCCGTCGGCGTCCTTGTAGACGACCCCCGAGACCCGGCCCGCCTCCCAGAGCAGTTCCGTGACGGTGCTGCGCTCGCGGACGTCGGCACCCGCGCCACGGGCGTTCTCGACAAGTAACTGATCGAGTTGGATCCGCGGGATCGAGACGCCGTGGTCGATCCCGTCCACGGCGCGAAGCCGCTCGAAAATGTCGACCCCGTTGTCGAGCGTGATCCGCACGAAGCGCATCTGCGCCGGCCGAAGCTGTTCGCAGATCGATTCCCAGGCCCCGATCCGCTGAAACTCCGAGCAGCCGCTGGGGAACATCAGGTGAGTGGAGAGGGTGTCGGAGGGGAAGCGGGCGCGGTCGAGCACGACCACCCTGCGTCCGGCCCGAGCCAGCATCGAGGCGCTGGCCGAACCCGCGCAGCGGGCACCGACGACCACCGCGTCGGCTCGTTCATCGCCCATCGAACTCCTCCCGTTGCCCCTCGATCGAGGGCGATCATCGCAGGCGTTGGGTTCGGCTGCAATGGGGCACCCAAAGAGCGGAAAACGGCCGCTCATGCCGTGGTGCGCCGAGAGGCCGACCAGTTGGCCCCGATATACTTCGGCCTCCGCGGAAACGAGCAACCGGAGGTCTAATCCATCGGCATGATCGAGCCGAAGAGGGGGATGAAGGCTTCCGGTGCTGCGGCGTTCCCAAGGCCGGTCACGGAGTCCGACCTCCAGGGACGGTAATACTGCCAAGGAAGACCCAAGCAAGATGTTTGAGAGATTCACAGAGAGAGCCCGCCAAGTAGTCGTCCTCGCCCAGGAGGAGGCGCGCACCCTCAAGCACAACTACATCGGCACCGAGCACATCCTGCTGGGCCTGCTTCGCGAGGAGGAGGGTCTCGCGGCCCGGGTGCTCGAATCGCTCGACATCACTGTCGAGCGGGTGCGCGCTCAGGTCGTTCGCATCGTCGGCTCCGGCGAGGAAGTCACCTCAGGCCAGATCCCCTTCACTCCGCGGGCCAAGAAGGTGCTCGAGCTGGCGCTCCGCGAGGCGCTGTCGCTCGGCCACAACTACATCGGCACCGAGCACATCCTGCTCGGCCTGGTCCGCGAGAACGAGGGCGTCGCCGCACGCATCCTGCTCGACTTCGACGCCGACTCCGAGAAGATCCGCAACGAGGTGATCCGGATGCTCTCAGGCCCCGGTGGCCGTCGTCAGGGCGCCGCCTCGGACGCCGGCTCCGGCTCGGGCGAGGGCAAGAAGTCCTCGAAGCTGCTCGACCAGTTCGGCCGCAACCTGACCAAGCTCGCCGAGGACGGCAAGCTCGATCCGGTGATCGGCCGCGAGATCGAGATCGAGCGGATCATGCAGATCCTCGCCCGGCGCCAGAAGAACAACCCGGTGCTGCTCGGTGAGCCGGGCGTCGGCAAGACCGCCGTCGTCGAGGGGCTCGCCTCGCGGATCGTCTCCGGTGAGATCCCGGAGTTGCTGCGCAACAAGCAGATCTACACGCTCGACCTGGCCGCCCTGGTCGCGGGCTCGAAGTACCGCGGCGAGTTCGAGGAGCGGCTGAAGAAGGTGATGAAGGAGATCACCCAGCGCGGCGACATCATTCTTTTCATCGACGAGCTCCACAACCTGGTCGGCGCCGGTGCCGCCGAGGGCGCGATCGACGCCGCTTCGATCCTCAAGCCGGCGCTCGCCCGCGGCGAGCTGCAGACGATCGGCGCGACGACTCTCGACGAGTACCGCAAATACCTCGAGCGCGACTCCGCCCTGGAGCGTCGCTTCCAGCAGGTCCGTGTCGACCAGCCCTCGGTCGAGCAGACCGTGCAGATCCTCGAGGGCCTGCGCGAGCGCTACGAGCAGCACCACAAGGTGAAGATCAGCGACGATGCGCTGGCTGCGGCCGCCGATCTCGCCGACCGCTACATCTCCGAGCGCTTCCTGCCCGACAAGGCGATCGACCTGATCGACGAGGCCGCCTCGCGGCTGCGGATCAAGTCGATGTCGCAGCCGCCCGTCTACCGCGAGCTCGAGGAGGAGATCGAGGAGACGCGTCGCGCCAAGGAGACCGCGATCGAGGCCCAGGAATTCGAGAAGGCCGCGAACCTGCGCGACCAGGAGCGCCAGTTGACCTCGAAGAAGCGCGAGCTCGAGGAGGAGTGGAGCTCCGGCGAGGAGGGCACCCGCCCCGAGGTCGACGAGGAGGGCATCGCCGACATCGTTTCGATGTGGACCGGGATTCCCGTCTTCAAGCTGACCGAGGCCGAGAGCAAGAAGCTGGTCGAGATGGAGGGCGAGCTGCACAAGCGCGTGATCGGTCAAGACGTGGCGATCACGGCCGTCAGCAAGGCGATCCGCCGCTCACGAGCGGGGATCAAGGACCCGAAGCGGCCCGCCGGATCATTCATCTTCCTGGGACCCTCCGGCGTCGGCAAGACCGAGCTGGCGCGGACCCTGGCGGAGTTCCTCTTCAGCGATGAGGACGCGATGATCCGGATCGACATGTCGGAGTACATGGAAAAGCACGCCGTCTCTCGGCTGGTTGGCTCTCCTCCCGGCTACGTCGGCTACGACGAGGGCGGCCAGCTGACCGAGGCAGTGCGACGCAAGCCCTATTGCGTGCTGCTGCTCGATGAGATCGAGAAGGCTCACCCCGACGTCTTCAACATCCTCCTGCAGATCCTCGAGGACGGCAGGCTGACCGATAGCCAGGGCCGGACGGTCGACTTCCGCAACGCCCTCGTGATCATGACCTCGAACGTCGGCGCCCAGGACATCGCTCGCAACACGCCGCTCGGCTTCGCGGTGACCGATGAGACCGGGACCAACTACGACGAGATGAAGAAGAAGATCATGGGCGACCTGAAGAAGGTCTTCCGGCCCGAGTTCCTCAACCGGATCGACGAGGTGATCGTCTTCCACAAGCTCAGCCGCGAGCAGATCCGCGAGGTCGTCGACCTGCTCGTCGGCCGCGTCAGGGCGCAGATCGCCGAGCGTGAGCTGCAGCTCGATCTCACTGACGAGTCCAAGGATCTGCTGGTCGACAAGGGATGGGACCCGTCGATGGGTGCGCGCCCGCTGCGCCGGGCTATCCAGCGCTACATCGAGGATCCACTCGCCGACGAGGTGCTCAAGGCCGGGCCCGACTCGATCGTCCCGGGCACGACGGTGCTGGTCGAGCGCGACGAGAGCGGCGATGAGCTGGATGTGCCCTTGAAGCTGAAGCTGATCAAGCCGAAGAAGCCCCGCAAGCCGAAGAAGAAGCGCGAAGCGGAGAAGGAGCCCGTCGGTGTCGGTGCCAAGTCCTCCGGCGAGCGTCCGAAGCCTCCCGGCGGGGACGAGCCGCTGGCCGACACCCCAGGCGACGGCACCGCGACCGAGTCCGCCTAGTTCAGGTACCCCGACGACGCCGCTCGCGGCCGGTTCCGATCCGCGGGGGCCGCAGCCTGAATGTCATAGGCTGCCCCTGATGGGCATCCGAGGTAGGCGAGCATGAGCGAGGAGCGTTCCGGCGGCAACGTCCGCGCCGCCACCGACGCCGATCCGGAAGAGACTCGCGAGTGGGTCGAGGCGGTCGAGGCTGTGATCGCCGTCGACGGGCCGGAGCGGGCCGAGCAGTTGCTGAACCGGGCCGTCGGCGAGGCGCACAGGCGCGGGGCGGCGATTGAGACGAGCGGCCCGACGCCGTATGTGAACACGATCCCGCCCGAGGCCGAACCGGAACTGCCGGGGGATCCGGCGCTGGAGCGGCGGGTGCGCTCGCTGGTGCGCTGGAACGCGATCGCCGCCGTATTGCGAGCCAACGCCGAATCCTCCGAGCTCGGTGGTCATATCGCCTCCTACCAGTCGGCGGCGATGCTCTACGAGATCGGCTTCAACCACTTCTGGCACGCGCCGACCCCCGAGCACGACGGCGACCTCGTCTACATCCAGGGTCATTCATCGCCGGGCATCTACGCGCGCTCGTTTCTCGAGGGCCGCTTCAGCGAGGAGCAGATGCTCGGCTTTCGCCAGGAGGTGTCTCGCGAGGACGGCCTGAGTTCCTATCCGCATCCGTGGCTGATGCCCGACTACTGGCAGTTCCCGACCGTCTCGATGGGCCTGGGGCCGCTGATGGCGATCCACCAGGCATATTTCATGCGCTACCTCGCTGATCGCGGGCTTCGCGACACCGCCGGCCGCAAGGTTTGGGCGTTCCTTGGCGACGGCGAGACCGATGAGCCCGAGTCGCTGGGAGAAATCGCACTGGCCGGGCGCGAGGGTCTCGACAACCTCGTCTTCGTGATCAACTGCAACCTGCAGCGCCTCGACGGTCCGGTCTACGGCAACGGCAAGATCATCCAGCAGCTGGAGACCGTATTCCGGGGCGCCGGCTGGAACGTGATCAAGGTCGTCTGGGGCCACCGTTGGGACCCGTTGCTGGCGGAGGACGACGACGGCCTCCTGGTGCAACGCATGGAGGAGGCCGTCGACGGCGAATACCAGACGTACAAGTCGCGCGACGGCGCCTTCGTCCGCGAGCACTTCTTTGGGGCGTACCCCGAGCTGCTCAAACGCGTCGAGGGGATGAGCGATGACGAGGTCTGGAACCTGAACCGCGGCGGGCATGACGCCGGCAAGGTCTACGCCGCCTACAAGGCCGCCTCCGAGCACACCGGTCAGCCGACCGTGATTCTCGCCAAGACGATCAAGGGGTACGGGATGGGGGAGGCCGGCGAGGGCCAGAACATCACCCACCAGCAGAAGAAGATGAACGTCGAGGCGCTGCGTGCGTTCCGCGACCGCTTCGAGCTCGATATCTCGGACGAGGACGTCGATCGGGTGGCCTTCTATCGCCCACCGGAGGATTCGCCCGAGATGACCTACCTGAGGGAGCGTCGTCAGGCCCTCGGCGGGTATCTGCCGCAGCGCAGACAGCGGGTCGATGAGCCTCTGCAGGTGCCTGGGCTGGAGGCGTTCAAGAGCCAGCTCGAGGGCTCCGGGGAGCGTGAGATCTCGACCACCATGGCGTTCGTCCGGGTGCTCGCGGCGCTGCTCCGCGACAAGCAGGTCGGAAAGCGGGTGGTACCGATCGTGCCCGATGAGTCGAGGACCTTCGGCATGGAGGGCATGTTCCGCCAGCTTGGCATCTACTCGCATGTCGGCCAGCTCTACGAGCCCGAGGACGCCGGCTCGATGATGTTCTACAAGGAGAGTCGCGAGGGGCAGATCCTGCAGGAGGGGATCAACGAGGCGGGAGCGATGTCGGCCTGGATCGCCGCCGCGACCTCGTACGCGAACCACGACACGCAGATGATCCCCTTCTACGCCTTCTACTCGATGTTCGGCTTCCAGCGGATCGGCGACCTCGCCTGGGCGGCGGGGGACTCGCGGGCACGCGGCTTCCTGCTCGGGGGTACGGCGGGGCGGACGACGCTCAACGGCGAGGGTCTCCAGCACGAGGACGGCCACAGCCACCTGATCTCCCAGACGATCCCCAACTGCGTCTCCTACGACCCGGCGTACGGCTACGAGGTCGCGGTGATCATCCACGACGGCTTGAGGCGGATGGTCAGCGAGCAGGAGGACGTCTTCTTCTACCTGACGATCGAGAACGAGAACTATCGGCAGCCGGCGATGCCCGAGGGTGCCGCGGAGGGAATCCTGCGTGGGATGCACCGGGTCCGCGCGGCTTCGGGCGGCGAACCCAGGGTGCGTCTGCTCGGCGCCGGCGCGATCCTCCGCGAGGCGCTGGCAGCGGCCGAGTTGCTCGAGGACGATTTCGACGTCGGCGCCGAGGTCTGGAGCGTGACCAGTTTCACCGAGCTACGCCGGGACGGACTCGCCGCCGACCGCCTCGGCAGGCTCGGCAAGAACAGTCCGGCGACCTGGATCGCGGAGTGCCTGGGCTCGGAGCCCGGAGCACCGGTGGTCGCAGCCAGCGACTACATGAAGGCCCTCGCCGACGGGATCCGGGCCTGGGTCCCCGGACACTACGAGGTGCTGGGCACCGACGGTTTCGGCCGCAGTGACTTCCGCAAGGCGCTCCGTGGCTTCTTCGAGGTCGATCGCGGCCAGATCGCCACCGCCGCCCTGCACTCGCTGGCTGAGACGGGCGAGGGGCCGCGCTCGGCCGTCAAGGGCGCGATCGAGCGCTATGGGATCGATGCCAACGCACCCGACCCCGCGGTGAGCTGAGCCGGCGGCGATGGATGTCAAGGTCCCCGATATCGGCGATTTCACCGAGGTCCCGGTGATCGAGGTGCTGGTCGCCGTCGGCGATCAGGTCAAGGCCGAGGATCCGCTGATCACGCTCGAATCCGAGAAGGCGACGATGGACGTCCCGGCGCCCGGC
>JAQBGG010000087.1:0-11500 GCA_032122625.1 Acidobacteriota bacterium | reverse complement strand
CGATCTCATTACGGCGTCAAGGCCACCTGATGCGTCGTAATCGAGCAGCCACCCGGCCGGTCCCGCCCGACTCGCGCTACCGCAGCCGGCTGGTCCAGCAGTTGATCAACAAGGTCATGCTGCACGGCAAGAAGTCGACCGCCGAGCGGATCGTCACCGACGCGCTCTCGGTCGTCGCCGAGCGCACCGGTCGCGACCCAACCGAGGTCCTCGAGGAGGCGATCGAGAAGCTCACCCCAAGCCTTGAAGTCCGCTCCCGCCGTGTCGGTGGCGCCACCTACCAGGTGCCCGTCGAGGTACCGCAGCGTCGTGCCAAGACCCTGGCCGTGCGCTGGCTCGTCACCTTCGCCCGCAACCGTGGCGAGAAGTCGATGTCGGAGCGTCTTGCGCGCGAGATCATGGATGCCACCCAGCAGCAGGGCGGCGCCTATAAGCGCAAGGACGACATCTACCGCATGGCGCAGGCCAATAAGGCCTTCGCCCACTACCGCTGGTAGCCCGGCGGCCTCGGCCCGCCGGGGCGCGGTCAGGCTCGCCGGGCGAGAGCGGCAGCGGTTGTGGCGATGCAGGTTTGTAGGTCGGCGGCGATCTCGGCGTCGCTGAAGCGAAGCAGCTGGTGGCCGGCTTCGTCGAGGATGCGGCCCCGGTGCCCGTCGCGCTCGCGGTCGGCGCCCGTCCTGTGCCAGCGGCCTCCGTCCAGCTCGACGACGAGCTTGCGCCGGCGCCAGATCAGGTCCACCTCGAAGCCGCAGACGTGGGCGTTCACCTCGGGCGGCTCGAGACCGCGCGCCATCCACGCCTCCCAGAACGCCCGCTCGAGGTTTGACCGGAAGTGGATCCCACCGGCCGGCCGGTAGGCGGCGAGCACCCGGCGCGCCGCGGCCAGACCGGGGACGCCGGGTCGACTTATCAGCGCGGTAGAGAGTGAGCGGGGCTCGAGGATTCCGGTCCGCTCCCCCTCCGAGAGCGCCCGCCTCAGTCGCTCGTCGCTGACCATCGCTGCGAGATCGATCCAGGTCCGGGTCGGCGTCGTCACCGGAATCGCGCCATGGAGGGCCCGCTCCTCGGGCGGCAGTCGCTGCGGCCGGTGCAGCCGGATGCACTCCCGAGGCCGGCGGGATCGGGGTGCCGTGACGTCGATGACTACCGGGTCTGCCTTGAGCAGGCTCCAGAACGCTCCCGCGCTGAGGTGGCTGAGCATGGAACCGGGCCCGCAGGCGCGCACGGCTGCCAACCATCTGCCCTCGCGCGTCAGATGCGGGCTGCCGACGGTGAAGACGCCGCGGTAGATCCGATGAAGCCGGCCGGCCGCGACCCATCCCTCTAGACGCCGGCTGGAGATGCCCCGTTCGTGCAGCTCTCGACTGGTGACAACCTCATGGTTCTGGGCCGCCCACTCGGCAACGCCAAGTTCGGCCGTGCGAAGCGGGCTGCCTTTACCCCCCATGGCGTGGTCAACGCAGCCCGGCTCGCGCAGCGGAGTCGGCTTGGGGCGTCATCCACCCGATGCTCCCCCACGGTGAGTGCCGCGTGGGACGCCGGTTGTGACCGATCCGTGTCGGCGGGGTGGCGCACGGCTCGGCGGGGTCAGCTGCCGGCGGGGTCCGGGCCGGTACGCTCGCCCGCCTCTGCCTTCGGCCGGCGGCGGAGTCGGTTGGGGAGGGCCCGCATCTGCTCGGGGCCCAGGGACGCGAAGGCGATGCCGCCGAGGCCGAGGGTGAGCGCCCCCAGCGCCTCCAGCCAGAAGCCCGCCTGGGGCTCGGCGCGGGCGCTGGCGAACCCGCGCACGGGGTCCTCGAGGTCGCCGAGCTTGCCGGCGTCGGGGAGGTCGACGATCAGAAAGAGGAGCATCGCCACAACTCCGGCCCCGGCGACCGCGTAGGCGGCGGGCCTGGAGCCGGTCATCAGCGCGAAACCGAGGGCGACCAGCGCGAAGACCGCGAGCAGGAGCAGCGAATAGCCGTGCCGGTCGGCGGAGCTGACCTCGCGCAGCGCCTCGCCACCCGGCGGCGTGAACGCGAAGGCGATCATGAACTCGCTGGCGGCAAGGACCACGGCACCCAGAGCTACGGCTATCGGCACCAGCACCTCAGCCCGAGGCAGTTTTCTCACGCGCCGGCGCCCTTGGCATCGGCGCGAGCGGCCCGGACGCCGGCGAGCGGTTTGCGCCGGCTCCCACGCTTACGCTCATCCTTACCGCGAGCCCCTGAGGGCCGGGCCTTGCGGATCTCGGCGCCGAGCATCAACGAGGTGAGGATCAATCCAATGCCGGCGAACACCTGGACCCAGAAGCCGCCGAGCAGCGTCGCCTCGGCGTCGGCAAAGTCGCGCGCGATGGCGCCTTCGTCAAGGCCGGTGGGTCGGTCGATGAAGAGGCTGACGGCGACGACGATCACGCCGATCAGGGCGACCAGACGGCACAGCTGCCAGCGGCCGGTGCGGGCGGCGAGGGCGAGGATCGCGATCGCCAGGATGGCGACCGGGACCATCGCGTAGGCGTGAGCGCTGCCCAGCTCGGCGCGGCCGACCTCGGGAGCGGGCGCAAGGGAGGCGATGCCGGCGTCGGAGCTGCCAACGCCGATCTCGACGCCTCGATAGTCGGCGAACTGACTCAGGGCGAGCAGGACCGCGCAGCCGATGGCCGCGATCAGGAGTCCGCGGGTCGGCGTGATCGCTCGCGAGAACGCGGCGACGATCGCGCTCAGACGGCGTCGCAGCTTCGCCGTCGGGGGTCCGAGCTTGCTGAGCGAGGAGCGACCGAGCCTGCCGATCCAGCCGCCGATCCCGGCAACGACAGGGACCGCCGCGCCGATTCGGCCGAACGCCGCCTTGGGTGTTCGGTCGAGCTTGCTCGGAGTCTCCCCCTCGCCCTCGCGAGACCGGGAGGGGGTCTTCCGGGAGCTGCGTTTTACCTGCCTGGCCTGCGGCTCCTCCTTGCCGCTCTCAGTTCGCTTGGAAAGCCGCATTGCTTTGCTAAGATCCCGCACCGCTCGCGTGGCCGGCAGATGTCCGCGCGTGCGAACTCCCACCGATGGAGAGCCTGAGGACATAGGCACAGCACGGGTCAACCGAGAGCATCGAACTGCGCTCCGGCCCGGAAGGGCCTTTTTTCTGCTCGGTTCTCGTCGCCACTCTCACTCACGAACGAACTCTACGCACCTATGCCACGCAACTTCCCACTCGAACGCACCCGGAACATCGGGATCATGGCTCACATCGACGCCGGTAAGACGACGACGACCGAGCGGATCCTCTACTACACCGGCCGCACCCACAAGATGGGTGAGGTTCACGAGGGCGCTGCGGTGATGGACTGGATGGAGCAGGAGCAGGAGCGAGGGATCACGATCACCTCTGCCGCGACCGCCTGCGAGTGGAAGGACCACCGGATCAACATCATTGACACGCCTGGCCACGTCGACTTCACGGTCGAGGTCGAGCGCAGCCTCCGGGTGCTGGACGGCGCGATCGCCGTCTTCGACTCCGTCGCCGGGGTCGAGCCCCAGTCCGAGACCGTCTGGCGCCAGGCCGACAAGTACTCGGTGCCGCGGATCGCCTTCATCAACAAGATGGACCGGATCGGCGCCGACTTCGAGCGCTCGGTGCAGACGATGAAGGACAGGCTGGGCGCCAACCCGCTGCCGATCCAGCTCCCGATCGGCTCCGAGGACAGCCTGCGCGGAATCATCGATCTGGTCGAGAACAAGGCGATCGTCTACCAGGACGAGCTCGGTACCGACTTCGCCGTCGAGGACGTGCCGGCTGACATGGAGGACGCCGTGCATGAGGCACGGACCCACCTGATCGAGGCCTGCGCCGACTACGACGACGAGATCATGGAGATGTATCTCGATGATCAGGAGATCCCACACGAACGGATCGCCAAGGCCCTGCATGCAGCGACGATGGATCTGACCGTGACCCCCGTGCTCTGCGGCTCGGCCTTCAAAAACAAGGGTGTGCAGCCGCTGCTCGACGCGATCGTCGAGTTGCTCCCGAGCCCGCTCGAGGTCGAGCCGGTTGCCGGCGTCGAGCCCAAGAAGAAGGGCGAGGAAGAGGGCACCCCCTCGACCCGCACCGCCGACGACGACGCTCCCTTCGCGGCGCTCGCCTTCAAGGTGATGAGCGATCCCTTCGTTGGCAAGCTGACCTATTTCCGTGTCTACTCGGGCAAGCTCGACGCCGGTGGCCGCGTCCTCAACGTCGGCAACGGAAAGACCGAGCGGATCGGGCGGCTGCTGATGATGCATGCCAACACCCGTGAGGAGATCGAGACCTGTTACTCCGGCGACATTCTCGCCGGCGTCGGTCTCAAGCAGACCTCGACCGGGGACACGCTGGCCGCGCCGGACGCGCCGATCGTGCTCGAGCAGATCATCTTCCCCGAGCCCGTCATCGCGGTCGCGATCGAGCCGAGGACGAAGGTCGACCAGGAGAAGCTTGCGACGGCGCTGCAGCGCCTCGCCGAAGAGGACCCCACCTTCCGCGTCGAGAGCGATGAGGAGACCGGCCAGACCCTGATCCACGGGATGGGCGAGTTGCACCTCGAGGTGCTCGTCGACCGGATGATGCGCGAGTTCAACGTCGAGGCCAACGTCGGCAAGCCCCAGGTCGCTTACCGAGAGACGATCCGCAAGGAAGCCAACAAGGTCGAGGCCCGCTTCGTCCGCCAGACCGGCGGTTCGGGCCAGTACGGCCACGTCGTCATCAACGTCGCCCCGAACCCCGGCGAGGGCTTTGAGTTCAGCTCGAAGATCAAGGGCGCCTCGATTCCGACCGAGTTCATCCCCTCCGTTGAGAAGGGGATCGTCGAGGCGCTCGCCTCTGGGATCAAGGCCGGATACCCGATGGTCGATGTCAAGGTCGAGCTGATCGACGGCTCCAGCCACGACGTCGATTCTTCGGAGATGGCTTTCAAGATCGCCGGCTCAATGGCGATCCAGGAGGGCGCAAAGCGCGCCAAGCCGGTGCTGCTGGAGCCGGTGATGGATGTCGAGGTCGTGACCCCCGAGGACTTCCTCGGTGACGTGATCGGTGACCTCTCACGGCGTCGCGGCAAGGTCGAGGGGCAGGAGCAGCGCGGCAACGCGCTCGTCGTCAACGCGATCGTGCCGCTCAGTGAAATGTTCGGCTACGTCGGAGATTTGCGCTCCGCTACCCAGGGCCGCGCGTCCTACACGATGCAGTTCGCCCGCTACGAAGAGGTCCCGACCAGCATCGCCGAAGAGATCGTTGAAAGTACCGCCGGAGCGACGGCGGGGGCCAGGGCCTAGGCAGAGCGGCCCGAGATTTGCCATATTCCCCAGGTTGCCCGGGACCGCACCGGTCCCTCAAGCTGTGCCCACGGGGAACACGGAAACTTGAATCAGACGTCAATACGTAAGCGATCGGGATAGGACCCGAGAGAGGAACACCGAGTAACAAATGTCGAAGGAGAAGTTCGAGCGCGATAAGCCGCACGTCAATGTTGGAACGATTGGTCACATCGACCATGGCAAGACGACGCTGACCGCTGCCATCACCACGGTTCTGGCCGAGGCCCAGGGTGGCGAGGCGAAGAGCTTCGAGGAGATCGACAACGCTCCCGAGGAGAAGGAGCGCGGGATCACGATCGCAACCAGCCATGTCGAGTACTCGACCGACAACCGCCACTACGCTCACGTCGACTGCCCGGGTCACGCCGATTACGTCAAGAACATGATCACCGGCGCCGCGCAGATGGACGGGGCGATCCTCGTTGTCAGCGCTGCCGACGGCCCGATGCCACAGACTCGCGAGCACATCCTGCTCGCCCACCAGGTCAACGTGCCCTACGTGGTCGTTTTCCTCAACAAGGTGGACATGGTTGATGACGAGGAGCTGGTCGAGCTCGTCGAGGAGGAGGTCAAGGACCTGCTCAACGAGTACGACTTCCCGGGCGACGAGACCCCGATCATCCGCGGTTCGGCGCTGAAGGCGCTGGAGGGTGACGAGGATTCGAAGGCGGCGATCCTCGAGCTGGCGAAGACGCTGGACGAGTACATCCCGCAGCCCGTGCGCGACCTCGACAAGCCGTTCATGATGCCGGTCGAGGACATCTTCTCGATCACCGGTCGCGGCACTGTCGCAACCGGCCGCATCGAGCAGGGAGTCGTCAACACAGGCGACGAGGTCGAGCTCGTGGGCATCAATCCGGAGGTCGCGAAGACGGTGATCACGGGTGTCGAGATGTTCCGCAAGATCCTCGACGAGGGTCAGGCCGGCGACAACATCGGCGCCCTCCTGCGAGGCACCAAGCGTGAGGAGATTCAGCGCGGGCAGGTTCTCTGCAAGCCGGGCTCGATCACCCCGCACACGAAGTTCAAGTCCGAGGTCTACTGCCTGAAGAAGGAGGAGGGTGGCCGTCACACGCCGTTCTTCTCGGGTTACCGCCCGCAGTTCTACTTCCGGACCACAGATGTGACCGGCGTCGCCAACCTGCCCGAGGGCACGGAAATGGTGATGCCCGGAGACAACGTCGAGATGACGATCGAGCTGATTCAGCCGATCGCTATGGACCAGGGTCTACGATTCGCCATCCGCGAGGGTGGCCGCACCGTCGGCTCAGGTGTCGTTACCGAGATCCTCGAGTAACGACTGGGCCGGCTGCCCCACCGGGCGGCCGGCCTTTTTGCGGTCCGACCAAGACGGACGGGGAGCCGCAACTAAATCAAAGACATACGACCGGGGCATACCCCCACCCACCGACCGAACCGGGCTCGATCAACGGGCTCAGGCGGCCGGGGTGGACTCCCACGCCCCAAAACCGGGTCCGAATACGGCCCCGGCCAACACGAAACAGAGGAAGCAGCAGAAACAAGGTGTCAGCGATCACCGCAAGCAAAATCAGGATTCGATTGAAGGCGTACGACCATGACGCCATCGATCGGGCCGCGAGCGAGATCGTCGAGACGGCTCAGCGCACCGGCGCGAGTGTCTCGGGCCCGATTCCCCTGCCCACCTCCAAGAACGTCTACTGCGTGATCCGCTCGCCGTTCAAGGACAAGGACTCCCGTGAGCACTTCGAGATCCGCACCCACAAGCGGCTGATCGACATCAAAGACCCGACCCCGAAGACGATCGACGAGCTGCAGCGGATCGAGAATCTGCCCGCCGGCGTCGACGTGGAGATCAGGCTCTAAGTTGCCCGCGATCGTCGGCAAGAAACTGGGAATGACCCAGATCTTCACCGAGGACGGTGAGTCGGTGCCCGTGACGGTGATCGAGGCGGGCCCCTGCAAGGTGACCGCGGTGCGCGCTCCCGAGGCTGACGGCTATGCGGCCGTCCAGCTCGCTTGGGGAGAGGTCGCCGAGCGCAAGCTGACCAAGGCCGAGCTGGGCCACCTGAAGGCTGCCGAGGCGGCGCCGATGAAGCACCTCGTCGAGTTTCGTGAGCTCGACCGCGAGAGTGTCGTCGGTGACGAGGTGACCGTTGCCGAGTTCGAAGAGGGCCAGCGGGTCAAGGTCTCGGCGGTGACGATCGGCAAGGGATTTCAGGGAACGATCAAGCGCCACAACTTCAGCCGCGGCCCCGTCAGCCACGGCTCCCGTAACGTCCGCGCCCCCGGCTCGATCGGTGCTTCCGCCGACCCCGCCCGTGTCTTCAAGGGTCAGAAGATGCCGGGCCGGATGGGTGCCGCACGCTCGACCCAGCGCGGCCTCGAGGTCTTCCGGATCGACGCCGAGCGCAACCTCTTGATGCTGCGTGGCTCGGTTCCGGGTCCAAAGCAGGGCACCGTGGAGGTGCGAACCGATGGCTGATCCCAAGTCCGGTATCAAAGCCACCACGATTGGCAAGCAGGCGAAGTCGCCGCTGCCGGAGGCGCTCTTCTCAGAGCCGTTCAACGAGTCGCTGGTCCATGAGACCGCGGTTGCGGAGATGAACGCGCGCCGTCAGGGCACTCACTCCAGCTTGACCCGGGGCGAGGTCGCGATGACCGGCGCCAAGGCCTGGAAGCAGAAGGGCACCGGGCGCGCCCGCGCCGGCGCGCTCAGCGTCCCGCACCGCAAGGGCGGCGGCGCCGCCTTCGGGCCGAAGCCCCGCCACTACGTCTCCAAGGTCAATCGCAAGGCCCGCCGCAAGGCGCTGCGCTCTGCGCTCAGCGTTCACGCCGCCCGCGACTCGCTCGCCGTCTTGCCGACCGACACGTTCACGGAGCCGAAGACCAAGGAGGCCGCCGAGGCCCTCGTCAAGTGGGGCGCATCGACGCCGACGCTGGTGGTCATCACCGGTGAAGAGGTCGCAGCCGCCAAGAGCTTCCGCAACATCCCCAAGGTGGCCGTCGTCACCGCCGAGGGCGTCGGGGTCGCCGAGATCGTCGGCTCCCGCTCCCTGGTTCTCTCCGAGTCGGCGCTCGCGGTGCTCGAGCGGCGCTCCATCGCGGTCAGCCGCGGCGCGTCAGATGGAGACGACGCCGGGCTCACGGCCGGCACGCCCGGAGGCGAAGCCGAGGACATCGCCGGAGGAGACTCCTGATGGATCCCCGCCAAGTCATCGTCGAGCCCGTCATCTCTGAGAAGAGCTACGCCCTGATGGCCGACAACAAGTACACCTTCCGCGTCAACGATCGCGCCCACAAGACCCAGATCCGCACCGCGGTCGAGGAGATCTTTGGCGTTGGCGTGGTCGCGGTCCGCACCTCGCGCGTGCGCTCGAAGCCGAAGCGCCGCGGCGTCCACAGCGGCCGCACCCGCGCCTGGAAGAAGGCCGTCGTCGAGCTTTCGCCGGGTGACAAGATCGAGCTCTTCGAGGGCGCGGCGAGCGAGTAGATAGGGAGACTGAGAGAACCCAATGGCCATCAGAAAGACAAAACCGACGAGCCCCGGACGCCGCTTCGCGACCTTCCAGGACCGCTCCGAGCTGACGGCGAAGCGACCGCACAAGCAGCTGACCCGCGGCAAGAAATCGACCGGCGGCCGCAACGCCAACGGCCGCGTCACCGCGCGCCATCGCGGCGGCGGCGCCAAGCGGCGCTACCGGGAGATCGATTTCAAGCGGACCAAGGACGGGATTCCCGCCAAGGTCGCGACGATCGAGTACGACCCCAATCGAACGACCTACAGCGCCCTCCTCAACTACGCCGACGGCGAGAAGCGATACATCCTCGCGCCGGCCGGCGTCGGGGTAGGTGACGCGATCGAATCCGGGCCCGAGGCCGACATCAAGGCCGGCAACGCCCTGCCCCTGCGCCACATCCCGACCGGCACCGTCGTTCACAACGTTGAGCTCAAGCCGGGCCAGGGCGGTCGCCTCGGCCGCGCCGCCGGCACCTCGATCCAGGTCGTAGCCCGCGACGGCGAGCGGATCACGCTGCGGCTTCCATCCTCGGAGATGCGACTGGTCGAGGCGAACTGCCGGGCGACCGTCGGAACGCTCTCCAACGCCGAGCATCAGAACGTCGTCGTCGGCAAGGCAGGACGCAGCCGTCATAAGGGCCGTCGTCCGCAGAGCCGCGGTATCGCGATGAACCCGGTTGATCACCCGCATGGCGGCGGCGAGGCCCACAAGGGTCCGGGCGGCCATCCAAAGACCCCGTGGGGCAAGCCGACGCTCGGTTACCGGACCCGCAAGAAGAACAAGCAGTCCAACGCGATGATCGTCCGCGGTCGCCGCCGTGGCAAGAAGAAGAGGTAGAGCCAGATGGGACGCTCAACAAAGAAGGGGCCGTACGTCGAGGAGCGCCTGATGGGGCGCATCCAGTCGATGAACTCATCTGGCACCAAGCAGATGATCAAGACCTGGTCGCGCCGCTCGACGATCTTCCCCGAGATGGTCGGCCACACGATCGCCGTTCACGACGGCCGCAAGCACGTGCCCGTGTTCGTCAGCGAGTCGATGGTCGGTCACAAGCTCGGCGAGTTTGCCCCGACCCGCACCTTCCGCGCCCACTCCAGGACCAAGAAGGGTGACGACTGAGGAACTCCGAGATGGCAGCCAAGACCGAGACAGAACTACCGATCGTGCGCGCCTCTGCGCGCTTCGTTCGCACGGCGCCCCGCAAGGTGCGCGTCGTCGCCGATCAGATTCGCGGCAAGGACGTCGAGGAGGCTCTGGCGCTGTTGCGCTTCAGCCCCCGCGGGGCGTCGGTGCCGGTCATGAAGCTGATCGAATCGGCAGCTGCCAACGCCGAGAACAATCATGACCTCGACCCCGAGGAGATGAAGATCGTCGAGATCTCCGTCGACGAGGGCCCAACGATGCGCCGCTTCCGCGCCCGCGCCCGCGGCCGCGCGACGCCGATCCTGAAGCGTTCCTGCCACATCTCCGTGGCGCTGACCCCGACCTTGGAGGACGACTAAGCGATGACTCCACCTACGACAGCACGCCGTTGCGAGAGGAGCCATCGCTAGCCATGGGCCAGAAGATCAATCCCGAGGGCTTCCGAGTCGGCTACATCCACGGTTGGAAGTCGAACTGGTTTGACGCGCGGAACTTTTCCGACGCGCTGATCGAGGACGTCAAGATCCGCGAGCACATCGAGACCAAGCTCAGCCACGCCGGCCTCTCCGACATCGAGATCAAGAAGCAGCGCGGCGAGGTCACCGTCGACATCCACACCGCCCGCCCCGGCATCGTGATCGGCAAGTCCGGCTCCGAGGTGGATGCTCTGCGCAAGGAACTCCACAAGATCACCGGCAGCCCGGTGCGGGTCAACATCCGCGAGATCAAGCGGCCCGAGCTCGACGCCAAGCTCGTCGCCCAGTCGATCGCCGAGCAGCTCGAGAATCGCGTCGCCTTCCGCCGTGCGATGAAGCGTGCGCTGACCTCGGCGATGCGTTCCGGCGCCAAGGGCGTCAAGGTCCAGGTATCGGGTCGCCTCGGCGGCGCCGAGATGGCCCGGACCGAGGGCTACTCGGACGGCCGTGTGCCCCTACACACGCTGCGCGCCGACATCGACTACGGCTTTATCGAGGCGAGGACGACCACAGGGCGGATCGGTGTCAAGTGCTGGATCAACAAGGGCGAAGTGATGCCCGAAGGTTTCGGCGCCGGCCCCGACGAGGAACTCGGTGGCCGCGGTCGCCGTCCCGCCAGGGGCGCCGGTGGCGCCGGCGGCCCAGGTGGCGGCGGACCAAGCCAGCCACCGCGCCCGCAGCGTGCCCGTCCGGGCCCGAAGGCTCCGCGACCGCAGGCAGCAAAGCCCGGTCCGCCTGCCCCTGCAGATCCGGCGAAGGCGCCCGCGGCGGACGCCGATGCAGCGAAGGCGGATTCCGCGCCCGCGAAGGACGCTGGGCCGTCGAAGGACGCCGCGCCCGCGAAGGACGCTGGGCCGTCGAAGGATGCCGCGCCCGTGAAGGACGCTGGGCCGTCGAAGGACGCTGCGTTTGCGAAGGACGCTGGGCCGTCGAAGGATGCTGCGCCCGTGAAGGCGGATGCTGCACCGGCGCCCGCTCCCGCCGAGCCCGCCGTCGAGGCACCCGCCGCTGAGGCGCCCGAGGCACCCGCCGCTGAGGCGCCCGAGGCGCCCGCCGCTGAGACGTC
>JAQBGG010000086.1:0-2698 GCA_032122625.1 Acidobacteriota bacterium | reverse complement strand
CGCCCGCCGCCGCCGAGGCGCTGCGGAAATGGCGCACCGAGCGCTCCAGCGGTGATCGGGTTCCGGCCTACGTCGTGCTGACGAATCGGCAGCTCGACGGGATCGCGGCGACGATGCCCTCCGACTCCCGCGAGCTGCTCGCCTGCGAGGGCATCGGCCCGTCCCGCCTCGAGCGCTACGGCGACGACATCCTCGCCGTGCTGGACTCGGTTCGGGGTTGATCCGACAACTGTCCGCGGGGTTGACCCGGAGCTCGCGGGGTGTGAGGATGGTCCTATGGGACAAAGAGGGAGCTGGCTGGTGTCGGGGGCCGCAGTCCTTGCCGCACTGTTGGTTTCTCCGGCTGGAGTCGAGGCGGCAACCTTCACGGTCACGCCCGGTTCCCCGGACAGCAGCGACGCGACTCCTGACGGAAGCTGCGACGACGGCCTCGGTGTCTGCTCCCTGAGGGAGGCTGTTGAGGAGGCCAACGCCCTGGCCGGAGACGACCGGATCAACCTGCCGGCGGGCACGTTTCAGTTGACGATCGGCGGCGCGGGTGAGGATCTCGGGGCCAGCGGCGACCTCGATGTGCGGGACGGCATCCGGATATCGGGAGCGGGCTCGGGGCAGACCACCATCGATCAGATGACGGCCGACCGCGTGTTTCACATACCTTCTGCGGCCGCCTCCGGCGACGTTTACGAGTTCGACAACCTGACGATCACCGGCGGCGCCGTGATCGGTAGCGGCGGGGGTCTGCTCTCGGAGCGAGGCTCTGCTCTGAGCCTCAGCCGAGTGATCGTCGACGGCAACACCGCGCTCAGCGCCAGCGGATTCGTCTCGGGCGGTGGGCTCGCGGCGTTCACGAGCGCAGCCAGTACAACGATCAGCGAATCGACCCTGCGAAACAACAACGTCACGAACACGGCCGTGGCGCCGACGGGCTCGGACGTTGCCCAGGGTGGCGGCCTGTTTGTCTCCGGTGCCGGAGCGAGTTCGCTGACGATGACGGCATCGACGATCGGTCCCGGCAACCAGTCATTGATGCCAACGGCGCCCGGCCAGGCGTTCGGCGGCGGTCTCGTCGCGAACACGGCGGTGGCGGGCCTGGAGCGGACCCGGGTGCGAGGGAACACCGCGGGGACGGGCGGCGGCCTGGTCCGCGGTGCCAGCGGCGGGCTGTTCACGCTCGAGCGCTCCACCGTCGACGGCAACGCGTCGAATGGGTCCTCCGGCGGCGGGGCGCTGATCTTCACCAGCTTGTCGTCGCCCGCTCTGATCCGTAACTCGACCATCTCGGCGAATACCAGCGCCGTCGACGGCGGCGGTATCCGAATCTCAGGCGGTGGCTCCGCCACCCTCGAGCAGACCACCATCGCCGGCAACGCAGGGGGTGGGGGCCCCGGCGGTTCCGGCGACGGGATCTCAGTCGTCAGCGCCGCGGTCGGCCTCGATCGCGTGCTGCTCGACAACGGAGGGACCAACACCACGGACAACTGCTCAGTTTCAAGCGGCAGCTACTCGAAGGTCGGCAGCGGCAACAGTCTGATCCGAGACAGCGATGTCCACTGCACCTTTGTGGGCGATGTCGCCGGTGATCCGCTGCTCGGCCCGCTCGACGACAACGGGGGCCCGATCCACACCCACGCTCTCGCGGCGGCCTCTCCCGCGCGGGATGTCGCTGCGGGCTGCAATCCGCTGGTCCTGATTGATCAGCGTGGCTTCGCCAGGCCCGGCGCACCGACCGCAGGCTGCGACGCCGGCGCCTTCGAGTACGCGGACACCGACGCGGATGGCATCGAGGACGGCGTTGACCTCTTCCCCAATGACCCCGACAACGACATCGACGGCGACGGCATCAGCGGCGAGATCGACAATTGCCCGGCCGACGCCAACCCCGGCCAGGCCGACGGCGACGGTGACGGGGCGGGCGACGCCTGCGACCCCTTCCCGAACGACCCCGACGACGACGCCGACGGCGACGGCGTCAGCGGCGACATCGACAACTGCCCGGCCGACGCCAACCCCGGTCAGCAGGACGCCGACGGCGATGGCATCGGCGACGTCTGCGACCCCACGCCCGATCCGGGGCCCGACTCGATCGCCGGTCTCGATCTCACCGCCAAGGCCAAGAAGAAGCTCAAGGCGGGCAAGCCGATCAAGGTCAAGGTGAGCTGCCCGAAGGAGGACTGCAGCGTCAGCGGGCGCGCCACCTTCAGCCTGCCGGCGGGCGGCAAGGCGAGTACGGCAAAGAAGCTGAAGACGAAGCGTGTGCGGAAGGATCTGCAGGCGGGGGAGAGCAAGCGGCTCAAGCTGAAGCTTGCCGGCAAGGACGCGCGCAAGCTGAAGCGCAGAGCCCGCGCCGCCAGGGTCCGCAAGCGGAGCAAGGTGGTCGCCAGGATCAACGCGAGCGACGGCTCCGGAGACAGGGCGAAGGCGAAGCTGAAGCTGAAGCTGAAGGGCTGACCCGCGCCGGCCCGTGGCCCGGGTCGCGCTCAGTGCCCGGGGCCTCGGGCCTCGCTCCCGCGCGCCAGCCCGATCAGGCTCCAGGCCGAGACCAGGGCCCAGACCCCAGCGAGGAGAAGGAAGCCCCAGTCGGAGTGGCGGGCGGCGAGCACCGCGAGCAGCGCCGAGCCGATCAGATTGAGCCACAGGTAGATCAGCGACTGCGGCGACATCACCCCGCGCTGCGCCGCGATGAAGGCAATCAGGATCA
>JAQBGG010000085.1:0-4371 GCA_032122625.1 Acidobacteriota bacterium | reverse complement strand
CCGACCATAAGCTTTCTCCCAACCAACTCGGGAGGAGCACCCAATGCGGAGGATCAAGCAGGCGAAGCCCTCGGCGGCACTGATCGTTGCCGTGATCGCCCTGGTGGCGGCGCTCGGCGGCGGCGCGGTCGCGGGAGTGGCGGTCACGTCGCTCAACAAGAAGGACAAGAAGCAGGTCACCTAGATCGCCAAGAAGCAGGGCAAGAAGCAGGCCAAAAAGCAGATCGGCAAGCAGTTTCCGGTCGAGTCGTCCCAGATCGCCGACGGGGCGGTCGGTGGACCGCAGATCGCCGACAACTCGGTCGACGACTCGAAGCTCACCGACCTCGACCTGTTCGGTGACTCCTTCGTGACAGCTCCGGTGAGCGACCAGACCGACAAGGAGTTCGGACCTGGCCAGGTGGCAGCTCCGAAGGTGCCGCTGTTCAGTAAGGGCCAGCTCTCGGTCTATGGGAAGTGCTTCGAGACGCAGGCGTTCGAAACCTACGCGACAGTCTCGGTGGAGACCAGCGCCGCGGGCGCGATCCTCGGGGCAACGGACACCCCCCGACCCAGTGCCTTCAAGACCCGCACAGCATGGCTGGACGGTGACCCCGAGTTCCTCGACCCAGACACCGACGAGCTGGATCGGACCGTAGGCATCGCAAGCGTCGGCTCCGGGTCGTTCCAGAGCAGGGACCTAACGCGCGTGAGCTTCTCGGCGATGAGCCCGGACGGCACGGCTGTCAACGGCTTGATGGCCCTGGCGCTGGGAACCGGGGGCGTCTACGGGTCGGAGCAGACCTGCCTCTTTGGTGGCTTCGGGATCGGCTAGAGATTGTGCGGAGGATGCCCTCGGGGCGTCTTCAGCCCTGGGCGGATTCCCCCGGCTCCGTGGAGCGGTCGCCGACGAGCCGGCGCGCCGTCTCCACTTACAGGATCGGGTCTTGATAAACCACGTCTGGTACCGAACCATGAACAGCATCGATCCACCTCTGACTGCCGACGAGCTTGTCGACGCCTTTCGAAGCGAGGGGGTCGTGGTGCTCCGCGACGTGCTCGACGTCGGCGAGCTCGAGGCCCTCGGCCGCGGGGTCGAGCGCAACCTCGCGGACCTCAGCCCGATCGCACTGAACGCGACGAGACCGGGCGAGCCGGGGGCATTCATCGAGGACTTCCGGAACTGGCAGCGGATACCGGAGTACGAGCAGGTGATCCGGGACTCCTCGCTCGGTCGAGTAGCCGGCGAGCTGATGGGCTCGGAGGAGGTGCGCCTCTTTCACGACCACCTGCTCGTCAAGGAGGCCGGAACGCTGGACCGCAGTCCCTGGCACCAAGACCAGCCCTATTACTGCATCGAGGGCAGACAGACCGTTTCCTTCTGGATCCCGCTCGACCCGGTGGAGCGGCCCAGCACGCTCGAGTTCGTCGCCGGATCCCATGCTGGAAGCTGGTTCATGCCACGCTCGTTCGTCAAGGGCACGTCGATGGTATTCGCGGAGGGTGAGCTCGATGAGGTTCCCGACATCGAGGCCGACCGCGATCTGTGGGACATCCGCGGCTGGGCCATGGAGCCAGGCGATGCGGTGGCATTCAACATGCTCACCCTGCACGCGGCCGGCGGCTCACCCAGGCGCCGACGCGCGTTCTCGCTGCGGCTGATCGGCGACGATGTTCGCTACGCGCCGCGCCCACACCGGACCAGCCCCCCATTCGACGAGCTCGACAACGGCTCGCTGGAGCCGGGGGCGCCGATGGAGCACTCGCTGTTTCCCGTGATCTGGAGGCGCGAGTAGCGGCAGCACGTCAGGCCGCGGGAAGGCTCGAACTCCCGGTGACCCTGAAGCCCTTGCCGAAGGAGAGCGACGGCCACAAGATCGCGAAGGCGCTCAGCTGCGGCGGCGGGGTGGGCCGGGTGGTCGGGTTCACCCCAGGGTGGGTTGTGGTGGCGCCGCCGCTCGCGGCCGTCTCAAACCCCGGCAGCGCGGAGGCCGAGGCCGGCGCGCAGGCCGCGGCCAAGAGCCGCGCCGCCTACTCGCCGGCGCGGCTCTGGTACCGGCTCAAGCTCGACTTCCAGGGATCGCTGTCGGGGCGGTCGCTCGGCGTCGAGGGCAACATCGAGTACCGCCGGGATGCGAGTTGGCATCTGCGCAGCAACGGCGCCGTCCGGGTCTCGCTGATGTGCAGTAACCGCAAGCTCTCGCCTGAGCCCTTCTTCCGCACCGAGACTGTCCGCCGCGGGTCGGCGGCGCGCCGTCCAGGTCGGCGGCTGCGGGAGCAAGGCCTCGAATAGCCTGATCCCGACCGCCCGCTTCCGTGCCGCGGCCCGGGGCGAGGTCACGGAGTTCACGGTGCACAACGTCCTCGGCCGCTTCGGCTGGGAGCCAACTGGGGAGGAGCTGCTGATGGTCGAGCCGCAGCCGATCGACGGCCTGCTGCTGACCGCGAGCTCGGCGACCGAGGGGCTGGTGCACTCATCCGCCGTCTCCACCAGCGGGCTCGACGCCGCTGGTCACGAGCTTCCGCGAGTCGGCGCAGTGCGAGCACCCCGACGGCACCTCGTACACGGTCCCAGGTGCGGAGGGGACCCATCGCTTCGCGCCCACCCACCACATCGGCTACGAGAGCGTGATCGACCGAAAGCCGACCGCCGAGTCGATGCGCTTCGAGATCCCGCCCTCGCGCTTCGGCCGGCGAATCAGGCTCGAGTTCGGCCCCTCGCCCAGGGCTTTGATCTCGATCGTCCGGCGGACAGCGGCTCCGGGATCATGCACTACGCAGCCAAAGAGTACCGCTACCGGCTGACGATGATCCCCTGCCCGCGGAGGGGGAGGGATGTGGAGAGCTGTTAGGCCGAGGTCCTCGGCTCAGCAAGGTATAGCGGCGCCTGTCGCGACCGCCACACGCCGGTAGGGGCAGCTCCGCGGGTCCGGAGTACTGCTCGCTCTCGACCTTAGGGGCTCGAATAGAGTCGTGCGCCTGTGAAGCTCGAGTCCCCCGACCAACAGGTATGACCCAAGCGTCGAACAGCACCGCGGCCGCAACCATGACCCGCAACCAGCAGCGGTTCGCCTCGTGGATGACCGACGTCCTCGTCTACATCGTCGTCCTCAACCTGTTCGTCGAGTTCGTCGACACGATCGTGATCGACTCGTTCTGGATCTCGATCCTGACCGCGATCCTCCTGAAGCTGATGCTCGATTCGCTGGTCGGACTGGAGCACCGAGTGGCCGGCTACTTCCGAGCCCGGGAGGGACGGCTCTACAAGGTCCTCGGCTCGCTGTCGATCTTCTCGATCCTGTTCTTCGGCAAGCTCCTCATCCTCGAGGCGGTCAACCTCGTGTTCGGCGACCATGTCGAGCTCGGTCACTTCATCGAGATCGTCGCGCTGATCATCGCGATGATGGGCACCCGGGCCGCGATGCAGGCCATCTACGAGTGGCTGGGGAGCTAGCCGGTGAGGGGAAGCCTTGCTCTGGTCATTCACCCGCGACGAACTCATGCAGCGCGACCCCGCCGCCGCCAACCAACGGCTCGCCATGTGCGAACAAGAGATTGTCGAAATCGAGGTCGAGCAGCCGACGAAGCGCCTCGCGCAGCCCAATCCGAACGGCCGGGGGGTCATCACCCATCAGGAACCCCGGCACGAAAGTGAGTCCGCCGCCGCGGGGGCGAGTGAGGCCATCGGCGAAAGCGAGCGCACCGCCGCCGGCGGTCCGGATGTGTATTGCGGTGTCGTCGGGGCAGATGGCTCCCAGCTGGTGTGCGGTGATCCCTGGCGCCAGCTCCGCCCCGAACGCGAAGCCCTCGACCTTCGGGCCGCGCTCGAACTCGCCCAAGCCGACGTCGCTGCAACGAATCGGGCATCCGAAGGCCTGCGTGTAGCGCTCGCTGTGGCGGAGATGGTGGCGGTTGGTGAGGACAATCTGGCTCGGGGCCTCTCGTTGCTCGAACCACTCAAGGCCCTCACGCGGCACCACCGGGTCGAGGACGATCCGGGCGGGCTCGATGTAGTACGAGTCCACGGGCAGCCTGATTCTTGGGTGGATTGCTGTCCAGTGGTGCACTCCGGGCAGCACCTCGCGAATCGGCCGGTGCGATGCGAGTTCGAGCGCCAGTGGGCGGAGGAACTGCGGCCAGGCAGCGCCGCCCAGTTCGACCCCGTAGCGGGCCCGGCGGCTGAGGCGGTCGATTAGAGGCATCGAGAGGAAGCTATACACCGCGCCCCCACGTCGAGGGGGCGGGGGCGAGGCCCAAGCCGATCGGATCTTGAGATATGTATGGGTGCCTGCCTCTTAGGTGCAGGCCAGCAAACCGGGGCTGCCCGCTCAGAGATCGCGCTCGACAACCGGCCCGGGTTCGCGGCAGCGAGCCCGCAATGCGGCTCCACCC
>JAQBGG010000084.1:0-5445 GCA_032122625.1 Acidobacteriota bacterium | reverse complement strand
TCATACTCACGGCTGGCCATCGCCGTTGGCGCCAGCAGCAGCACGGCTGCGCCGGCTGCCACGGCGAACGCGGCAAACCTCTTGGTCCTCGTCATCATTCCTCCTCTGTCGCTTCCTTCGATCAAGGCGACCGTAGGAGGCCGGGCTTACAAGAGCCTTACCGGTTCTCGCCGCCGCCGGGGCTGGCCGGGAGGGGAGACTCGCTCGAACCCTCGACGATCTCGACGGGGGCCCAGAAGGCGACATGGTCACGGATCTTGCGGATCCAGGGGAACGGGTGGTGATAGGTCCAAGCGGCTGATCTGGCGCTGCCGGCTTCGTGCCGAATGTCGTAGTAGCTCGCCAGGCCCTTCCAGAAGCAGGGGCTCTTGATCCACGTCGGGGTCAAGTGCTCGGGGTTGACGCTCTCGGGAGGGAAGTAATGGTTGCCTTCGACGAGTCGCGTCGCCTCGCTTTCAGCGAGCGTTACGCCGTCGAGGACTGCCCGCACCACGGTCACGACGTCCCCCGGTCCGGCCCGTGCAGATCCGGCTGCTCGCCGATGCTTCGCAGCGCGGTCACGGTGCGCGACAGGTTCTGGAACATCCGGCGGCAGTTCGGGCAGCGGCCGAGATGCCGTTCGAGCGCTTGCGTGTCTGGCCCCGGTTCGCCATCGATGTACTCCGACATCTGCCCGCGGGCTGCACGACAGCGCTCGCGCCGGTTCTTGACCGGGTTGAGGCTCACCGGACGTACCCCGCGCTGAAGTACTCGTCGAGCTCGGCGCGGAGCGCCATGCGCCCGCGGTGGAGTCGGCTCTTGAAAGCTCGCTCCTCGATCCCGGCCGAGGCGGCCGCGTCTCGCGTGCTCAGCCCCTCGAGATCGCGCAGCACGACAGCGGTGCGATAGTCGGGTGACAGTGAGTCGAGCGCCGTGCCGACGGCGCCCAGGAACTCTCGTGACTCGAAGGTCTCGTCCGGCCGGTTGCCCCAGTCGGGCACTCGCTCCCCGATCGAATCCTCGAGACCGACAACCTCCGGACCGCTGCGCCGGCGGCCACGATAGGCCTCGTTTATCCCGATCCGGGTCAGCCAGGTGGAGAACTTCGCGCGGCCCTCGAACTTGCCGATATTCCGCCAGGCCCCCAAGAGGGCCTCCTGCATCGCGTCCCATGCCTGCTCGCAGTCCTTGAGGATCCGGAAGAGCACCCGCCGGACCATCGAGCCGTGCCGATCTGCAAGTTCGTTGAAGGCCTCGGCGTCCCCGGCCTGGGCCCGTTTGATCAGCTCTGACTCGTCGGCCGATGGGCCCGGTCTGTTGGCAACCTGGTCACCGTTGGCGCGCGGTTCGTTCAGTTTCGCGGTCATCACCAGTTGGAGCCGGCGACCGGCAGAAAGGGTTCACCTGCTGCTGAAGGACTTCCTCTGCCACACCCGGGACTCGGGCCGCCGCCGGGGAGCCCGTCTACTCGTGGCTGTGCATCGAGAAGGAAAACGGGATCGCCGGGCCGCCGTCCGCTGGGAGGTTGTCGAGGTAGTCGCGGGCGCCCTCGTAGCCGCGGCTGATCAGCTCGTCGGCGTGGCCGAAGTCGATCGGCTGGACGGTCAGCGGGCAGGGCGGCGGCAGCACGATGAGCTCGGCCCGGTCCTTGAGCAGCTCCACCTCAACGACCAGCCGAATGCTGGCCCCGATGAAGCTCTACAAGCCGATCTGGGAGTACCCGCCGTCGGTGCTGGGCAAGGACCTCAGCGCGCACCTCGTGTATGGACTCGGAGTAGGGGCGGCGTCCTCGGTCCTGGCACGGAGCAGCCGCGTTGCCGAGCCGGCCTGAGCCGCCGGCCGGCAGACCGCTGAATCGTTTCGGAGCCTGCGCTCCTCTAGTTGTGGCAATGACCACAACAACAAAGGAGGAAGGCGCATGAGTACCTTCGCCCTCCAGTCCACGCTACGGCCGCTGGCCGAACGCACGGACCAAGAGAAGGCCTCCCGATACCGCGTGGTCGGAATAGTGATCGCGCTGTTCGGCCTGATGGTCGCGGCGGCATCCCTGATCGGGAACGTCGTCGTCGCCGATGAGGCCGCCAACGCCGACACGCTGGCATGGACCTTCGGTCTTGGGACCGCGGGCTTTGCCGCCGTGATGCTCGGCATCGCGACCACGCTGATTGGGATCCTGATCCGGCTCTGGCTCCGGGTAGACGCCGTCAAGGCGGCGCTACCGGGCCTCAAGCCCGACGTGGAACCCGGTGATTCCGTCCGCGTCGGGGATATCGACACGGCCTACGGCCTGGCCACCGTGACCAAGACGGTGCCGGAGAAGCTCGCTATCCACAGGATGGCCGAGCGGATGTGGCTGCCGATGATCGCGATGGGGCCGATGCTCGTCGTGGCCGGTCTGGTGTTCGCGATCGTCCAGTCGGGCGAGACGAACCCCGGCACGTTCAGCGACCTCGGGGCGATCGTCCAGGGGACGCAGTTCCTCGGTCAGGGCCTGATCCTCGCCGGCATCGCGTTCCTTCTGGGGACGATCCTGAGCTCGCTCCGCTCCGGCGGCGCCGAGGTCCAGGCGGCGCTTGGTGTGAGCATCAAGACGCTGAAGATGCCCCCGAGCGCGAAGGCGTTCGTCGGGCTGATGGCCGCCGGCGTGATGGTCGCGATGGCCCAGTTCGTCGGCTACCTGGTGGCCACCGGAGTGGACGATCCGACGAGCTGGTTCGCCTGGCTCGCTCCGGTTCGTGAGTTCGGCCTCGGCCTGATCCTCTCGGGGATCGTCCTGGCGCTGTACACGATCGGCACCGTGGTCGGGTTCCAGTTCGAGCGCCTCGGCCAAATCATCCGCGAGGGGAGGTGAGAAACATGGAAGCAGCAACGGTCAAGCAGTTCGACGTCGAGCTGACGTCGCGGTCACCGGGCTACAACCTGCCCCAGCGGGCCGGGATCAAGCTCTGGCTGCCGATGCTGGTGATGGCCCTGATGGCCTTCCCGGCCGCGGTGATCTTGGGCATCGTCCGGGCCGATCAGATCTCGACCGGCGGCTCAGGCGAGACGATCGAGACCCTGCGCCAGGTTCAGGTCGGCGCGATGATGATCGGGTTCGCCTCGGTATTCGCGGCGGTCTCGTTCGCAATCGCCCGCATCCTCGGTCAGTTCCGCAAGGGCGGAGGTGACCTACAGGAGGCGAGCGGCCGGCGCGTCGTGACCCTGAAGATGCCGGTCACGGCCAAGGTATTCCTCGCCACGATGATGATGGCGATGATGACCCTGCTGGGCGCCGCGGTGCTCCATTTCGTCTTTGCGGCGGATGTGAGTTCCACGACGGCGTCGCTGGAGCTCTCCGCAGAGCGGTTCACCGTTCTCGAGGGCGTACAGCGAGTTGGGATCGCGATGTATCTGGTCGCGATCACGTTCGGTCTGGCGACAATCGCTCAAGTACTCCGGTTCCAGTCGAGCCGGGTGCGCGAGTTGGCGACGGAGGAGCCACGCCGCTAGACCTGCCTCCTCTCCCGGGGCAGACGACGCACGGGGGGCCGCCTTGGGGCGGCCCCCCGTTTGCGGCCGAGGTTCGTATTCGCGGCGGCCATCGGGGCGATAGGCTGCGCTGGTGACGATGGAAGCCGCTCCGCGCTCAGGCTCCGGCGACGGCGATGGCTGACTACGACCGTCGCGAGTTCCTTCAGCGCGCCGGCGTCGGCGCAGCTGCGCTGGCGGCGTCCGCCGAGCTCGACCTGGTTGCCGCCCTCGCACGGCCGCAGGCATCGAGCCACGTAGGCGACAAAGCGCTGAAGGAACTGAAGAGCGCCGTGCGCGGGCGGGTCTTCGTGCGCGGCAACAACGGCTACCAGCGCGCCAGTCGCGTCTACAACACCCGCTTCAACAACCTCCACCCGGCGGCCGTCGTCAAGGTCCGCGACGTCGCCGATGTCCAGGCGGTGATGAAGTGGGCGAACCAGTTCGACGTCAACCTCAGGGCCCGCTCCGGTGGCCACAGCTACGCCGGGTACTCGACGACGGACAGCGGCGTCGTCGTCGACCTCAGCCACTTCAGGAGCGTCCAGGCCAGCAGCGGCAAGCGCCGGGCGACGGTCGGCGCCGGCGTCGGGCTGATTCGCATGTACTCCAAGCTTGCGAAGAAGGGGTTGACCGTCCCCGGCGGCTCCTGCCCGACGGTGGGGATCAGTGGGCTGGCGCTCGGTGGTGGCATGGGCTTCGCCTCGCGCAAGTACGGCCTCACCTGCGACAACATCACCGGGGCCTCGATCGTCACCCCAGACGGCATGCTCCGCGCCGTCGACGGCAATACCAATCCCGGGCTGCTGTGGGCCTGCCAGGGTGGTGGGGGCGGCAACTTCGGGATCGTCACCGACCTCACCTTCAAGACATACCGCGTGAACAGCGCGTCCTACTATTTCGCGAGCTGGCCGTGGAGCCAGGCGGACCAGGTGCTGAAGGCCTGGCAGCAGCTGACCGCGGACGCCTCGCCGAACCTCTGTCCGTTCTTCAGCTTGCTGGCGGGAGCGAGCTCGCCCAAGGTCCACTCCGAGGGCCAGTTCTTCGGCTCGGAGAGCGCTATGCGGCAGGCACTGAAGCCACTCACCGATGTTGACGGAGTCCAACTTACGGTCGGCACGGCTGATTACGGCGATCTGATGAAGCGCTGGGCCGGCTGCTCGAACGAGGGCCTGAAGAGCTGCGAGAAGCCGGATCGCTCCAGCTTCTATGCCGCCTCCGACTACGTCCGGGACGCGCTCGACTCGAGCGGCCGGGCGGCGATGATCGCGGCGATCGAGGACCGTCAGAGCGAGGGCGCCTCCGGCGCGATCCTCCTCGACGGCTACGGCGGCGCGATCAACCAGGTCCACCCCACCTCGACAGCCTTCGTCCATCGCGATCAGCTCTACTGCATCCAGTACTACACGCAGCCGGCCGCCAAGAGCGAGCGCAAGGCCGCGAAGAAGTGGATCGGGGCCGCCCGCAAGCGGATGAGCCCCTACGTCTCGGGGCAGGCCTACCAGAACTACATAGACCCCAACCTGAGGGGCTGGCAGCAGGCCTACTACGGCGAGAACTACGAGCGCCTGGTCCAGGTCAAGACCAAGTACGACCCCGACAACCGCCTCCGCTTCCGCCAGGGGATCCGGCCGAGCAGCTGACGCCATGCCGGCCGCTGCGACGAGCGCCGATCCCAACCACGGCGACCTGCGCGCGTAGCGCGTAGTCGGTACCGAAGGCGCCAATCGCCGGATCGGCCGTGACCCAACTGTGGCTCGACCACCCCAAGAAGGGGAGTCGCGCGTCGTACCCGGCTAGGTGGTATCCGCATCGGCCTTCGTCAGCGGTATCCCTGTGCGCCGGAGATTCGCGAGAGTCGCGAGCATCAGGAAGACCGCGAGGGTCCCGAAGGCGAGATCGCCCTGACCGTTGGCGATCGCATGACCGACGAGCGGAATCACGGCAATCGGCGGGATC
>JAQBGG010000083.1:0-21345 GCA_032122625.1 Acidobacteriota bacterium | reverse complement strand
TGCCGCTACCGGAGACCAACGTGCAGATCTAGATCATGGGCCGCCGTTTCGAGGTTGACTGTTTCTGGCGCAGCCGCCGCGTCGTCGCTGAGCTCGACGGCTACGGCGCCCACCTGACGCCCGACCGGGCTGAGGCCGACCGCGTGCGGGACGGGCTGCTGCAGGCAGAAGGAATACCGGTGCACCGCATCACCTCGCGTCGGATCGAGCGCGATGCCGATCGGCTCGACGCTCAGCTCCGCACGGCTCTCGGGGTCGGTGCCGGGGCTCCAGCCGTCCGGGTCAAGCGATAGTCGGGGCTGAAAGCGGCGCGGGTGCCGGCAAGGCGCGGACTACCTCACGACCTTGAACCTGTCCTTGGCCGGGGTGGGGTCGCTGTTACCTGCCGCGTCGATCGCCCGAACCTTGAACCTGTGCTTGCCCTTCGTCAGATGCCTGAGTTTCTTCGGCGACTCGCAGGCTTCCAAGGGTCTCCTGTCGAGCTTGCACTGAAAGCTCGAGCCCGGCTCGTAGGAGACGAACTTGAACTTGACGTTGCGCTTGCGGGTCTTGTTCGGAGGGCGCTTCGTGATCGTGGTCTCCGGAGGGACGGGGGGCGGGAAGGGCCGGGCATCGACCGCAACGCCGTTGGGGACGGCGACGCCGATTGCGGCGTCTATGAAGGGGATGAGGAAGTCGGCGGTGCCGTCGAGACCGGCGCGGACGATATAGCCGAATGCGTAGTCCGCCCAGTAGAGGTGGTGGTCGGCGTCGACCGCGACACCGTCAGGAAAGGTCGGGACCGTGGGCGTGTACGTTGTGGTTCACCCAGTATCCGCTGAGCGGGCGTTAGGCGGCGTCGGTTGGGCATCGGCCCGGTCCCCTTTCTCGGCTGCAGCTGAGGAGCAGCCTACAGCGGCCGCGGCCGCCGATCAAAACGGCTCGGTCTCCCGGTGATTGGTCCCTTAAGCTCCGGCTATGCGCCGCACCGACCAACGCCGCGCCGCGGCCTTTGCGATCTACCAGCTCGAGGTGACCTCGGGCTCGCTCGAGGAGCTGCTCTCCGGCGCGAAGCCGTTCACCCGGGCGCTGGCCGAGGGCACGGCTGAGCACCTGCCCGAGCTTGACGCCGAGATCGGGGCGCTCGCCCAGGGCTGGCGCCTGGAGCGGATCGCGCCTCTCGACAAGGCGATCATGCGAGTCGCGCTGTTCGAGATCCACCACCGCGACGACGTCCCGACACCGGTGGCGATCGACGAGGCGGTCTCGATCGCCGGCCGCTATTGCGGCGCCGACGCACCCGGTTTCATCAATGGCATCCTCAGCGCCGCCGGCACGGCCGCCGAGGGAGCGGCGTCGGCATGAGCGAGGGCGAAGCCGGGGCGAAGTTGCGCGAGGCGGCAGCTCGGCTCGATCAGATCGCCGCCGAGCTCCGCTCCGGGCAAACGGAGGACGCCACCGCGGTGAAGCTAGCCCAGGAGGCCGCGCAGATAGCGGCCGACGTTGGCGCTGTCGCCGGCGAGGCCGCCCGGGCCGCGTCCGAGGGCGGCGACGGCGTCTCCCACATTTAGATGCCGGGCTATCCCGACGAGTTGCGCGAGCGGGTGGACGCTTACCTGGCGTCGCTGGCTTTCGACGATCACGATGCGACATCGGGGCTGCGGGAGGCGATGCGCTACTCACTGCTGGCCGGCGGCAAGCGGATCCGCCCCGTCCTCTGCCTGGCCACCGGCCGCGCTCTCGGAGGCGAGCTCGAGGCTCTGATCCCGACGGCGGCGGCGCTGGAGCTGATCCATACGTACTCGCTGATCCACGACGATCTGCCGGCGATGGACGACGATGACCTGCGCCGGGGCCGTCCGACCTCCCATGTCGTCCATGGCGAAGACGTTGCGATTCTGGCCGGGGATGCCCTCTTCGCCGAGGCGATCAGGCTGATCGCCGAGCGGCAGCAGGGCCGGCCCGAGAGGGTGCTGTCCGTCATTTGCGAGATCGCCGGCGCGACGGGCGTCGACGGCATGGTCGGCGGCCAGTACGTCGACGTCACCGACGGCGGCACCGACGCCGCCTCCCTGCGCGACTTGCACGCCCTGAAGACCGGTCGGCTGATCGCCGCCAGCGTCGCCTCGGCACTGGTCCTGACCGGCGCAGGGGAGCCGGAGGCAGCCCCCTACCGGCGCTTCGCCGCTGAGCTCGGTGTCCTGTTTCAGATCGTCGATGACATCCTCGACGTGACCGGGAGCGACGAGGAGCTCGGCAAGCCGAGCGGCTCCGATGAGCGCCACGGCAAGGTCACCTACGTCAGCCTCTTCGGGCTCGAGCGGGCGAGGGAGCTGGCACGGCTCTCCTATGGCGGCGCCCGGGCGGCGCTCGCCGAGGCCGTCGGTGACGTCACCGAGCTCGCTGCAATCGCCGACTTCATCTATTCGCGCGAGGCCTGATCGGTGCTTGATCCGGGCCTGAGTGAGGGCCCGTGGGGCCGGGGTTGGCGGCGCCGACCTGAGACAATGCAGGTCCGCAATGGCCGCTGAGAAATCCGAGAAGCAGAAGCGACTGCTCGACGCCGTTGATGGCCCCGCCGACCTCGCGGGCCTGGACGACGACGATCTGCAGCAGCTCGCGCAGGAAACGCGCGAGCTGATCATCGACGTGATCGGCAACATCGGCGGCCATTTTGGAGCCAACCTCGGCACCTGTGAGCTGGCGGTCGCCCTCCACAGTCTTCTCGACTCGCCCCGAGACAAGATCCTCTGGGACGTCGGGCATCAGGCATACCCCCACAAGATCCTCACCGGGCGCAAGGACCGCCTCGACACGATCCGTCAGTACGGCGGGCTGGCGCCGTTCTGCGCGATCGAAGAGTCCGAGCACGACATCATGGGAGCCGGCCATGCCTCGACCTCGATCGGCTACGCGGTCGGGCTCAAGGAGGCCATGCGGCGGGGAATCGGCGAGGACGGCAAGGTCGTCGCGGTGATCGGTGACGGCGCCCTCACGGGCGGCGTCGCCTACGAGGCGCTGCACCAGGCCGGCGGCCTACAGACGCCGGTGGTGATCGTTCTCAACGACAACGGGATGTCGATCTCACCGAACGTAGGTGCGCTGTCGCGTTACTTCAACCACTTCCGCCTCAACCCCCGCCTCTATCAGGCGCGCGGGGACGTCGAGGAGCGGTTGACGAAGCTGCCGCTCGGCCTCGGCCACAGAATCGAGCGGCTCGGCCCCGAGATCAAGTCCGCAATCAAGTCCTACTGGGCGCCCGGGTTGCTCTTCGAGGAGCTCAATCTCGCCTACATGGGCGTAATCGACGGCCACGATGTCGCCGCGCTCAGGGTCGCCCTCCGTGACGCGCTCGCCGCCGAGCGACCTGTGGTGCTGCACATCCACACGGTCAAGGGCAGGGGTTTCGCCCCGGCCGAGGACGGCGGCCTGGAGGGGATGGAGAAGTGGCATGCGGCCAAGCCCGGCTCGATCATCGACCGCAAGCCGGCACCGCCGCCGCAGCCCAAGCCGGTCCCAGTGCAGGAGTCGGACGCACCCGACTCGATCGCCCCCGAGAAGCTCGAGCAGCCGCCGCCGAAGCCCTCCCCGCCCGCCTACACGAGCGTCTTCGCCGACGCGCTCGTGGCCGAGGCCAGGCGCGACGCCCGGGTGATTGGGATCACCGCCGCGATGGCAGGAGGAACGGGCCTCGAGAAGCTCTACGAGCAGCTACCTGAGCAGTACTACGACGTCGGTATCGCTGAGCAGGACGCCGTCCTCTTCGCCTCCGGCCTCGCCATCCAAGGAGCGAAGCCCGTCTGCGCGATCTATTCGACGTTCCTGCAGCGGGCCTTCGATCAGATCGTCCACGACGTCTGCCTTCAGAAGCTGGACGTGGTCTTTGCGATGGATCGCGCCGGTCTCGTCGGCGACGACGGCCCCACCCACCACGGCTTCATCGACATCTCCTACTTCCGTCCGGTCCCCAACGTGGTCGTGATGGCTCCCAGGGACGAGGCGATGCTGGTTCACATGCTCCGAACCGCGATCGCCCACGAGGGCCCGGTCGCGTTTCGTTACCCACGCGGCACGGCCGAAGGGCTGCCGCTTCCGGACACTCCCCAGGAGATCCCGATCGGCACCGGCGAGATCCTCCAGGAGGGAGAGCGCGTCGCGCTGCTGGGCTACGGCTGGGGAGTTCAGGTGGCCAACCAAGCTGCCGCCCTGTTCGGCGAGCACGGGATCACCCCGACGGTCGCCGACGGCCGCTTTGCGAAGCCGGTTGATGCCGAGCTCATCGCCCGGCTCTGCGCCGAGCACGAGCTCGTCGTCACGATCGAGGAGAACGTGCTCGCGGGCGGCTTCGGCGCGGCAGTGCTCGAGCATGCCGAGGACAATCTTCGGGGTGACCGCGCACGGATCCTGCGATTTGGGCTCCCCGACCGCTACGTGACGCATGGCAAGCCGGCCCTGCTTCGTAAGGAGGTCGGTCTCGACGGCCCCTCGGTGGTCGAGCGCGTGCTCAGCGCGATCGGCTCGCCCGAGACCGTTTCCGGATAGACGCTCGCTTGGGCCCGTGGTGGCGCCATGGCCCGCCGACCGGGGCGGGAAAAGAAAACGCCCCGCAAGCGGGGCGTTCTCAGGTACAGGGAGGAGAGTATGTGATTGGGAAGGCGATCTGCGGTAGGGCAGGTCGCTAAGACTGCAATCAATATACGAACGGACGTACGGCTTGTCTGTGACAGGCCTCACAGATCCCCGGTGTTTCGTTCCGGGCGCTCGCGTACAGCCGCAGGGGGCCGAGTGGGCCCGGCGACCGGGTTGCCGCTACTTTTTGCCCCATGGCACGGCGGCGACTCGATACCGTCCTGGCGGAGCGCGGGCTCGCGCCGACCCGCTCAGCTGCGGCGAACTCGATCCGTGCCGGCCTGGTCCGGATCGGGACCGGGGGGGAACGGGCGGGTAAGCCGGGGCAGATGGTCGAAGAGGATCTGGAGGTCGAGGTGGAGGTCGGGCGCGTCTATGTCTCGCGCGGAGGCCTCAAGTTGGAGGCGGCTCTCGATCGCCTCGAGATCGAGGTCACGGGCCGGCGCTGCATGGATATCGGGGCCTCGACGGGCGGCTTCAGCGACTGCCTCCTGCGGCGAGGGGCCGAGGCTGTGATTGCGGTCGATGTCGGCCGTGGGCAGCTCGATTGGGGCCTACGCAACGACCCCCGCGTGAACGTCATGGAGGGAATCAACGCCCGAGATCTGAAACCCGGCGACCTTCCCTTCGAGCCGCAACTGGTGACGATCGATGTCTCGTTCATCTCGCTTGCCAAGGTCTTGGCGCCGCTGCCCGCCCTGCTTGCACCCGGCGCCGAGATTCTCGGGATGGTCAAGCCGCAATTCGAGCTCGGGCGGGCGCGGGTCGGGAGGGGTGGTGTCGTCCGCGATCCCGGCGATCGCCTAGACGCGGTGATGGAGGCCGCCGCCGCGGCAGACGAGCTCGGCCTCACCGTCAGCGGCGTTGCCGCCGCCGGTCTGCCGGGCCCGAAGGGGAACCAGGAGATCTTTCTGAAACTCGGCTCCGGGACGCCTCTGGCGGACCTCGAGGAGCTGGCGGCGGAGGAGGCGCGATGAGCCCCGAGCGCGAGATTCGTAGGGCGGCGCTGGTCTCACACTCGAACCCCGCCGACACGGCGCCCGGGTTCGCCGCAGCGCGGGAGGCGGCCACAGCGGCCGGCTGCGAGCTGATCATCCCGGCCACGGAGGCCAACAAGCACGGCGCCGGAGCGGAGGGGCTGAAAGTGGTCGAGAGGCTGCCGCTCGATGTCGATCTCTGCCTCGCGCTCGGCGGCGACGGCACGATTCTCCGCAGCCTGCGCCACTTCTCCGGCACGGAGGTGCCGGTCTTTGGAGTCAACTACGGGACCGTCGGGTTCCTTGCCGCGGCGGAGCCCTCCGCCCTCGACGAGGGCCTGCGGCGGGCGTTCGCGGGCGAGTTCGAGGTCGTCGAGCTGCCTGGGCTGGAGGCGACGCTGCCGGAGGGCCTACGGCTGGCGCTCAACGACGTCTCCTTCACCCGCCGCCCTCATCATCGGGTGCCCGAGCTCTCCTATCGACTCGGCGGCAGTGAGGTCGGGAACGTCCGCTGCGACGGCCTCGTCGCCGCAACCCCGGTCGGTTCGACGGGCTACAACCTCGCCAACGGCGGGCCGATCCTCGCCTGGGGCGTCGCAGGCTATGTCGTCAGCTTCATCGCGCCCCACACGCTGACCAGCCGGCCGCTGGTCGTTGCCCCCGACGATGTTCTGCACGTTCACAATCTCGGCGATCGCGATCCGGTCGATGTCGCCATGGACGGTGTGCCGCACGGCCGGCTCGAGCCCGGATCGGAGATCGAGATCCGCTTCCGCGAGAACCTCGGCCGGCTCGCCCAGATCGAGGGGCAGAGCTTCTATCGCCGTATCCGCGAGAAGTTCGGCCACTTCGTTCAGTAGCTCGATGCCCGCTATTTGCGGGCGTAGGCGGCGAATCCGTCGGTCCCCGTTGCTAATCAATGTGGGAGATGCTGCGCGAGCTGAGAATCGAGAACCTGCTGCTGATCGAGCGCGCCGAGCTCCGTTTTGAGCAGGGCGTAAACGTGATCACGGGTGAGACCGGGGCCGGCAAGACCGTGCTTGCCCAGTCGCTCGACCTGCTCTTGGGCGGCCGGCCGCGCAGCGGCGTCGTCCGTCCGGGCGCCCCTGAGGCCTGGGTCGAGGGAGCCTTCGATCTCGAGCCGGAGTTGCGTGCCGACTCCGAGCTGGCGGAGCTGCTGGAGCGGGTCCCCGACGGCGAGGAGGTGGTCCTCGCCCGTCGCGTCTCGGCCGCGGGGCGGTCCTCGGCGTTCGTTGCCGGCCGCGCGGCGACGGCGGCCGACCTGCGACTGCTGGGTAGCCGACTGCTCGCCTTCTATGGTCAGCACGAGCACCGCAAGCTCGCCCTCACCTCCGCCCAGGGCGAGATCCTTGACTCCTTCGCCGGCCCCGAGCACCTCGAGCTGCGCGCCGCCTACCGCGTGACTCACCAGCGTTTCCAGGCGGCGCGGCGCGAGCTCCAATCCCTGCGCGAGCGTGAGGGTGCCCGTGAGCGCGACCTGGACCTGCTCCGCTTCGAGCTGGCGGAAATCGAGGAGCTGGCCCCCGAGCCCAGCGAAGGGGAGGAACTCGCCGCCGAGCGTGATCGGCTGCGCGGCGTCGAAGGCCTTCGCGAGGCAAGCGCCGCCGCCACCCTTCTGCTCGCCGGTGGCGAGGAGGGCGGCGGTGCAGCTTCGCTGCTGGCGGAGGCGGAGTCCGCGCTGAGGGGGCCGACCGGGGTCGACCCGGAGCTCGACGGGCTTCGCAACCGCCTGGGCGGCGCCGGCCTCGAGCTCTCCGACCTCGCGGCGGAGCTGCGCGCCTACCTGGACTCGCTGCAGGCCGACCCCGAACGCCTCGAGCAGCTTGAGTCGCGGCTGGCGGCAATCGATCGCCTGGTTCGCAAGCACGGCGGTACGGTCGCCGCCGTTCTCGCCCATGCCGATAGCTGCCGCGAGGAGATCGGGCAGCTCGAGACCGCGGCCGAGCGGACCGAGGTGCTGGAGGCCGAGATCGAGGAGGCCGAAACGGAGCGGACCGCGCTTGGCGAACGGCTCAGCGCTTCGCGCGGGGAGGCGACGGCGCGGCTCGAGACCGCGGTCGCTGCTGAGCTGGCCGAACTGGCGATGGAGGGGGCGACGTTCGAGGTCTCGCTGCGGGTCCACCCGGACGGATATCGAGCGTCGGGCCGCGAATCGGTGGAGATGATGGTGGCGACCAACCCCGGTATGCCGACGGCTCCGCTGGGGGAGACGGCCTCCGGCGGCGAGCTGTCGCGGGTGATGCTGGCGCTGAGCGGACAGGGGCAGGCCGAGCAGGTCAAAACCCTGGTCTTTGACGAGATCGACGCCGGCATCGGCGGCAAGGTTGCCCGCCGTGTGGGCGAGCGGCTTCGCGATCTGGGCGAGCGCCGGCAGGTGATCTGCATCACTCACCTGCCCCAGGTCGCGTCTCTTGCGGCGGCGCACTTCCGGGTTGAGAAGCAGTCGGGCGAGGGGAGCACGACGGCCACCGTCGAGCGCGTCGGCGGTGAGGATCTGGTCGCGGAGATCGTCCGCATGCTCGGCGCCGACGGTGGCGACGAGGCAGCCGACCGCCACGCGCGAGAGCTCCTCGCCGCCTGACCCACCAAGGCGCCTCGAAGGCGCTTTCTCGACCCGGCGCCGATTCCCGGATAATCGGTGACGTGGAAGCGCAGAGCAAAGCGCCGCGATGGGGCCGTCGCCGGGCACCACGCGGCGGCGGAGATTCAGTGGTGGGCGCTGCTCGTATCGCCGGCCGCGTGCGACGGGGGAAGAGGACCAAGGACCTGGTCAAGAAGCTGGCGCCCGGGGAGATCGCCGTGATCGACCACGCCGACCTCGACCGGATCGCCTCGGAGGACCTCGCCGGCTCGGGGGTCGTCGCGGTGCTCAACAACGCCGCCAGCTCCACCGATCGCTACCCCAATGTCGGTCCCCTGCTGCTCGTTCGCGCAGGCGTGCCGGTGATCGACTTCCGCGAGACCGATCTGTTCGAACTGCTCTCCGACGGCGACCTGGTCGAGATCGACGGCGGCGGGCTGCTCAGGGACGGCGAGCAGATCGCGGTTGGGAATCGGCTCAGTGAATCGGAGATGCGTGCCCGATTGGCTGCGCAGCGGGCCCGGATCGATCGGGCGCTCGGTGAGTTCGCGACCAACACGATCGAGCACGTGCGGGAGGAGAGTGAACTGCTCACCGGCGAGATCGAGTTCCCCACGGTCCGGACCCGGTTTCGCGATCGCCACACCCTGATCGTCGTTCGCGGGCCGGATTACCGGGAGGATCTCGGCGCGCTCGGTGCCTACATTCGCGACGTCCGGCCGCTGATCGTCGCGGTCGACGGCGGCGCCGACGCGGTGCTGGAGGCCGGCTTCAAGCCCGATGTGATCCTCGGCGACATGGATTCGGCCACCGACAAGGCGCTCGGGGCCGGGGCCGAGTTGATCGTCCACGCTTACGCCGACGGCGGCGCTCCCGGTCGCGAGCGGCTCGAGGCGCTTGGCCTCGCGCATGTCGTTGTTCCCGCCCCGGGGACAAGCCAGGACGTCGCGATGCTGCTCGCCTACGAGCTCGGCGCTCGCTTGATCGTCACCGTCGGGGCGCATTTCAACCTGATCGAGTTCCTCGACAAGAACCGGGCCGGGATGTCGTCGACGTTCCTGACCCGACTGCGGGTCGGGGAGACGCTGGTCGATGCCAAGGGCGTCAGCCGCCTCTACCGCCCAGGGATGGGAGTCAGCGGGGCAGCGATGTTTCTCGCCGCGTTCGTGGTTCTGCTGGTGATCGTGCTCGTCGCTGCGCCCGCCCTCGACAACGTCACCGAGCTGCTCTGGCTGAAGATCCAGGACGCTCTCGGCATCTAGTGCCTATGCGTGGCAGGCTTCGCGGACGATGGGATACAGCGGCCGATACCACGCAGCCTCACTGGCGGCGGTCTTCATCGCTCTGGCGATCGGGATCCTGATCGGCGTCGGTCTCGCAGACGATGTTGTCTCCTCGGCCTCCCAGGAACTCGAGGACAGCCTGCGCAGCGACCTGGAAGGGGCCGAGACTCAGGCCCGTGAGCTCGACAGCCAGCTCGCGCGCGAGCGTGACTTCGGCCAGCGCATCTACCCGGCCCTTGTGGCGGGCAGGCTCGCGGGTTCCTCGGTTGCAGTCGTCGGCTTCGGTGAGCTCTCCGGCCAGACCGTCGATGAGATCGAGGCTGCACTGGAGCCCGCCGGGGCGTCGGTGGACGCGGTCGCTGTCGTCGCTGTGCCCCCGGACCCGGCGGCGCTTGCCGAGGCGGCACCGGCCCAGTTCGCATCGGCCCGCAGGGGAGGGGAGGGCCTAACCAGACTCGGGCAGTCGGCCGGCACCGGGCTGGTCGGCGGCAGCAAGCTGCTGACGGACCTTCGCGGCACCCTCTTCTCCCGCTTCAGCGGCACGCTGGAGAACGTCGACCGAATCGTCTTCACCGGCGCCCCCGAGAGCGATCTCGACCCTGATCAGCAGGACGACACCGACGCCCTCGCCACCGGGATCTACGACGGCGCCAAGAGCGCCGCCGCCGGCGTCGTCGCCGTCGAGCGGACCGACACCGAGCCGACCACCCTGGCGCCGTTCACGGATGCCGGTATCGCGACGGTCGATCACGCGGATCTGGTCGCCGGCCGCGTGGCGCTGGTCTTCTCGCTGCTCGGCGCCGGCGGTGACTACGGCGTCAAGCCGGGCGCCGACAGCTTCCTGCCCGAGCTGATCAATCCGGCCGATCGGCCCGCCGCCACGCCGTGACGCTGCTTGGCCTCGGGCTCTCGTTCGCGCTGGCGGCAGCTCTTCTGCCCCGCTGGTGCGAGGACATGGTCCGCACCGGCCTGACGACCGAGAACTGGCGCGGAAGAACGCTCGCCTTCCCACTTGGCGCCCTCTTGATCTCGGTATCGCTGGTCGCGCTCGCGCCGCTCGCGGTGCTCGACGATCGGGCCGATCTCGATCTGCTCGAGCCCGACCTCCGTCGCTGGCTCAGCTTCGCTTTGGGCGTCGCCCTGCTCGGCCTGCTCGACGACATGCTCGGTCGCGGCCATCAGGGCGACACTCCCCGCGGCTGGCGCGGGCATGCCGGGGCGGTGCTCTCCGGGCGCCTTTCCACCGGTGCAATCAAGGCCGTAGGAGCCTTTGGCCTGGCAGCTTTCGCCGTCTCGGGTCGGGGGCAGGAGTCGCTCGCCTACATCGCCGACCTGGCCCTGCTGCTGCTGGCGACGAACATGTTCAACCTGCTCGATCTGCGGCCGGGCAGGGTCGAGAAGGCGTTCGTCCTGCTGCTCGCCGGCCTCTGTCTCGGCGCCTGGACCGCGTACCCGCTGGAGCTTTTCGGGATCTTCATCGGACCGGTCCTGATCGGCGCGGCGCTGACCCTCCGCGAGCGGGCGATGCTGGGCGACGCGGGGGCGAATCTGGTTGGAGCGCTCGCCGGGGTCTCGTTGCTGGTCACGCTTGGCGATGAGGCGCGTCTCGTGGCGCTGGCGATCATCGTCGCGCTCACCGTCTACGGGGAGTTCCGCTCGATCTCGACGGCTATCGAGCGGCTGCCGGTACTGCGTCAGCTCGACCGGATCGGCCGCTCGGCGGGCTCGGATCCCGCGCTCGGGGGCCCCACGAACGAATCCCCGCAAAATCGCGGAACTTAGGGGCGGGCCAAGCGTAGCCCGAACGATTCCGTCCACCCGGCAGCTAGACTCGGTTGCGGTTGATGAGTCACGCGCCAAGAACCCCCGCTGGAGAGACCCGCTTCATTTTCGTCACCGGCGGCGTCGTCTCGGCCCTCGGTAAGGGGATCGCGGCGGCCTCGATCGGCCGTCTGCTGGTCAGCCGCGGTTTCCGCGTGCAGCTGCAGAAGTTCGATCCCTACATCAACGTCGATCCGGGCACGATGAGCCCGTTCCAGCACGGCGAGGTGTTCGTCACCGAAGACGGCGCCGAGGCCGATCTCGACCTCGGCCACTACGAGCGCTACACGGGTGAGAACGCCTCACGGGCGTCGAACGTGACCGCGGGCGCTATCTACAACAGCGTGATCAAGAAGGAACGCCGCGGCGACTACCTCGGCGGCACGGTCCAGGTGATCCCGCACATCACCGACGAGATCAAGCAGAAGATCCTGATCGTCGCCGAAGCCCAGTCGGTCGACTTCGTGATCACCGAGATCGGTGGCACGGTCGGCGACATCGAGTCGCTGCCGTTCCTGGAGGCAATCCGCCAGCTCTACACCGATCTCGGGCCGAAGCGCGCGATGTTCCTGCACCTGACGCTTGTCCCCTACGTCGGCCATGCCGGCGAGCTGAAGACGAAGCCGACCCAGCACTCGGTCAACGAGTTGCGACGGATCGGGATCCAGCCGCACGCGGTGATCTGCCGCTCCGAGGGCGGCCTTGGTCGCGAGATTCGGCGCAAGATCGCGCTCTTTGCCTCGCTTCCCGAGGAGGCGGTGATCAGTGCCCGCGATGTCGACAACACCTATAAGGTGCCGCTCGTCTTTCGCGCCGAGGGCATGGATGACCTGATCCTCGATCACTTCGAGATTGACGCCCCGGCTCCGGACCTGAGCGACTGGGAGGATCTCTGCCGCCGCGCCGACGCGGCCGAGGACACGGTGCGGATCGCGCTGGTCGGCAAGTACGTGCAGCTCGAGGATGCTTACAAGTCTGTGATCGAGGCGCTCAAGCACGGCGGCTATCACCACGGCGTCAACGTCGAGGTCGATCTGGTCAGCTCCGAGGAGCTCGATACCGAAGCGCTCGAGGCCGCCGACGGCGTGCTGATCCCCGGCGGATTCGGAGAGCGGGGGATCGAGGGCAAGGTCTCCGCCTGTCGCTTCGCGCGCGAGGGCGAGGTTCCGTTCCTCGGGATCTGCCTCGGAATGCAGATGGCGGTCGTCGATTACGCCCGCCACGTGAGCGGCATGGAGGGCGCCAACTCGGCCGAGTTCGACCCCGAGACGCCGTACCCGGTCGTCGATCTGCTCCCCGAGCAAAAGGAGGTCTCCGACCTGGGCGGCACGATGCGGCTCGGCGCCGACCCCGTGAAACTGCACGAGGGGACGATGGCGCGGCAGATTTTCGGCGGCGAGGCCGTCATCTACAAGCGCCACCGTCACCGCTTTGAGGTCAACAACATGCTGCGGCGGCGACTCGAGGACGACGGTCTGGTGATCAGCGGAACCTCCCCTGACGAGCGACTCGTCGAGATCGTCGAGCTCCCCGGACACCCATTCTTCGTCGCCTCCCAGTTCCACCCTGAGTTCAACTCCCGTCCGACCGATCCGGAGCCGCTCTTCCGCGAGTTCATTGGCGCCGCGGTCAAACGAGCGGACATGCGAGTCGGCTCCGACGAGGCCGTGGACGCCCAGGACGCCGACTCCGCCGACGACGACGCTGAGGTCGGCGTCCGTCGCAGCGCCTGACGAGGGGCCGGAGCCGATCGCCCGCTGGGGGGAGATCCTCGAGGCGGAGCCCGAGCTGGCAACGCGAGTGAAAGCGCGCTTCGACGCTCATGTCCACAAGACGATCGCGACCTTGCGCCGGGACGGCTCGCCGCGGATCAGCGGTGTCGAACTCATCTTCGCCGCCGGCGACACCTGGTTCGGGAGCATGCGCGACGCGCTCAAGGCACACGATCTGCAGCGCGATCCGCGTTATGCGATCCACAGCGGCTCCGACGATCCCCCCGACTGGATCGGGGACGCGAAGCTCTCCGGCTCCAGCGAGGAAGTCTTCGAGCAGTCGGTGCTCGACGTGGTCATGGCCGAGGCCTCGCCCGAGGCCCGCGAGGCCGAGCACCGGATTGAGGCGATGCACCTGTTCCGGCTCGAGATCGCCGAGCTGGTCTGGGTCGGGCTGAACGACTCCCGCGAGAAGTTGATCATTGACTCCTGGCACCCGGGCCGCGGCCGCAGCCGGCTCGAGCGCTGAGGGGCGCGCCACCCCGACTCCCGCGCCGAGCCGGCGCCAGCGGCGTCGACGCAACTCCTAAAGAGACCCGGCTATCAGTCGTCCCCGTCCCCGCCCGAGTCCTCGCTCTCTGGTTCCGAGGGCGAGGGTGTGTTGGGTTCCTCACCGCCCTGCGGCGTGCTCGTCGCAGGTGGCGGTGGCGGGGGCGTCGACGAGCCGGCGTTGCCCGCGCCCTTGCGCCCGCCCGGCCGCCTCCGCGCGTTGTGACTGCGATCCGCGTTTCGACCTCCTGCGTCGCTCCCCCCTCCCGCGACCAGTTCCGCGCTGCCCGAGTTCGGCTGTCCAGCGAGCCCCACCTGTTGGGAGGTGAGCTGGCTGGAGGCTGCGCCGAGGGCGCCTGCCACCAGCAGCCCGGCAACGGCCAGCAGTATTGGGCGAATCTTCAAGTTTGCCGATCCCTTCATCGCTCGCTCAGTACGTTCTCAGGTGAGCCTTGCGCCGATCCAAAGCGCAGGATTGCGCAGGTTCCCTGCGGGCGTCCCGGCTGCAGCACGACGTCTCCGCCCCAAGAACGCGCGAGGCCGCGGGCGATCGCGAGGCCGAGACCGGTGCCACCGGGACCGGCTCGGCCGCTTCGGCCACGGTGGAAGCGCTCGAACACGGCCTCCACCTCATCCGGCGAGATCCCGGGCCCGTGATCGATCACGGCGATCTCCATCTCGGCGGCACGGACCTCGACGCTGGAGTGCTCTGGCGAATAGTGGATCGCGTTCTCGATCAGCGCGTCGAGCGCCCGTTCGGCATCCTCGCGGGCACAGACCGCGAGACCGCCCGCAGCCGAGCTCGCCCGCAGTCCTACCAGCCGCCGCTCGGCCTGCCCTCGCCAGCGCTCAACTGCATCGCTTGTGAGTTCGAATAGGTCGACTCGAGTGGGGCGGCTGCGGCGCTCGCCGACGCTGCTCAGGGTCAGCATTTCTGAGACCACTTGGGCGAGCCGGTCGACCTCGCCGGTCGCCGCTTTCATCTCCGCGGCAGCTTGCGCGGTGGCACCGGACTCCGTCGAGAGCAGCATTGCCTGCGCCTCCTCGAGTCGCAGTCGCAGGCCGGTGATCGGCGTCCGCAGTTGGTGTGAGGCGTCGGCGACGAACTGGCGCTGGCTGCGCAGCGACTCCGAGAGCCGCCCGGTCATCTCATTGAACGAGTTGGCGAGCGCCACCTGCTCGCTGCTGCCGCTTGGGTCGACGCGCTGATCAAGATCGCCCGCCGCAATCCGTTCTGCCGTTCGGGTCATTCCACGCAGTGGTCGCGTCAGTTGCCCAGCGACGACGAGGGCTGCTATCAGCCCGATCCCGAGGACGATCAGCCCGATCAGGGCCAGCCCGCTGATCGAATCGAAGACAGCGCCGGCCTCGGCGTCGGCGCCCTGGGTGATCCGCACCGCTCCGACAATCGCGTTCCCCTGAATCATCGGAGCGGACGTGGCGATGATCTCCATCCCGAGGTCCTGGCTGGGGCGCTCCTCCTGGAATCGATCGCCGGCGAGCGCCTGCGCGATCTCTGGTCGGTTCGAGAACGAGCCCCCGCGGGCCTCGCCCTCACTGTCCGACACGAGTCGACCCCGGTGATCGACGATAATCACCCGTCCGCGAACCGCTTCGGCGACGGTTTCGACAAGCGGGGTGAGCGCGGCGCGGCCCTCGTCGAGTTCTTCTGACGCGGCCACGGCGAGAAGGTCCGCCTGGGCGGTGGCCTGGGCGCGCACCTCGGAGTCGATGCGGCGCGCGGTATTGATCGCGAGCGGCACCTCGAAGGCGACGATCGCGACCAACAACACGTAGCCGATCGCCAGGAGTAGGCGGACCCGGAGGCTCACATCGCTCCCAGCTCGGCGGCGGTGGCGAAGCGCAGGCCCACGCCGCGGACCGTGTGCAGGTAACGCGGCTCGCTCGGGTCGTCCAGGAGCTTGCGGCGCAGGGAACTGACGTGGACGTCCAGGGTCTTGGTCGACCCCCACCAGTTCGGGTCCCAGACCTCCGCCATGATCTGCTCGCGCGGCACCACCGTCCCCGCGTTGCGGGCCAGCAGAGCGAGCAGGTCGTACTCCTTGCGGGTCAGGTTGAGCTCAATGCCGTCGAGCTTCACGTCGCGCGCGCGCTGATCGACCACCAGCGGGCCCAAGGTCAGGCGCACGTCGGTGGCGGGTGCGCTGCCGAGCCGACCGCTACGGCGAAGCACCGCCCGGATCCGAGCGATCACCTCGGCGGACGAGAAAGGCTTGACGACATAATCATCGGCCCCGATCTCGAGGCCGATGACCCGGTCGGACTCCGTTCCGCGTGCGGTGAGCATGATGATTGGGGTCTCGCCGGTCTTGCGGATCTCGCGAGCGATGTCGCGGCCGTCGCCATCGGGAAGGGCGAGATCGAGCAGCACTAGATCCGGGGTCCGCTCGCCGAGCTCAGCGAGCGCCCCGGCGACGGTTCGGGTGACGACGGCATCGAAGCCTGCTCGCCGCAGGGCGTTGCTGAACGGCTCGGAGATTCCCTCCTCATCCTCGACGAAGAGGATCCGCGGGCCGCGAGATCGGTCTCGCTCGGTTGCGTCCATGAGCTGAGGGTAGCTCCGCCAGGCGCCGATTCGGCCCGCCGCCGGCAGGCTTTGCCAACGCCTTACCTGGGCCTGTGCGTCCCCTTACCGCCCTCCCCGCACACTCGTTCCGACCACTTCGACCTACGAAGGAGAACGAGATCGTGGCAAACGTACGAATGAAGATCGCAGCCGGGGCGACCGTCCTCGGCCTGGGGGGCCTGGCGGGATATGCGCTCGGCGCCAACGACGGACAGCCGGCATCGGCGAAAGCGACTCCGGCCTCTACACAGCAGAAGCCGAAGGTTCAAACAGAGGTGGTCCACCGTACGATCCACGTGCGGCCCAAGGACAAGGGTAAGTCGATGTCCGCCGCAGGCTCGCCGACCTCGCCATCGTCGGCCCCGATCTCGTCCTCGGCACCGGCCCCGGTAACGGTGGCTCAGACGCCCGCCGTGGCGCCGGTCAGCGCGCCGTCGTCGCAGCCCGTCTCGACCCACACCAGTGGCGGCGGCGGACCAAACGGTCGCGACTACGACGACGGCGGGGAGTCCGAGCATGAGAGCGAGGGTGGTGGGGATGACTGACCTGCTCCCGAACAAAGCCGAGGGCGCGGGCTCCCCTCCGGCGGCGGCCACGGTTCCGGCCGCCGCCCGGCCGAGGCGCAAGCCGCGGGCGCTGCCGACGATCGCGCTCTCGCTGGCGACCTTCGCAGTCCTCTTCGAGTTCCTCGCCTTTCAGTTGAGCACCGGCAATGACCCGGCGCTGGGATCGGCAGCGACCGAGGTCGCCTCGACCAAGGCCGCGCGCCCGGTGATCCACCGCAAGCTGATCAAGACCAAGGTCGTGCACCTGCCCCCGAAGCCGACAGCGGTCAGTCCGGGTGTCCCGATCGCGACGGGGTCGGTCCCCAGCTCGAGTTCAGCCCCGGCGTCCGCGGCTGCTCCTGCTCCCGCGGCCGCTCCTGCTCCGGCCCCGGCGCCCGCCCCCGCCCCCGCGCCCGTAACGGCGAGCTCATGAGCGGCGCCGACGTCACATTCAGGGCGATGGGCTCCGAGGTCCGCCTGATCATCGGCGGTCCCGGGCCTGAAGGGGGTGACCGCGACGAGCGGGACGAGCCCGATCGCGTCGCCGAAGATGCGCGGCGCTTCATCGAGCGCTACGAGCAGTGCCTCTCCCGGTTCCGGCCCGACAGCGAACTCTGCGCGCTCAACACCGACCCCCGTGAGGCGGTGCCCGCCGCCCCGCTTCTGCGGGACGCGGTCGCGGCTGGCGTCGATGCTGCCCGCGCCACCGACGGCCTTGTCGATCCGACCCTGGTCGGCGAGATCGAGGCCGCCGGCTACGTTAAATCCCTCGAGGGCTCGGCGCCCGCCCGCCTCCAGGAGGCGCTACTGCTCGCACCCGGCCGCGCTCCCGCTCAGCCGAGCCCCGAGCGCCGCTGGGCGCAGGTCGAGATCGACGAGGAGGCCGGCGTCATCCGCCGCCCGCCCGGCATCCGCTTCGACAGCGGCGGAATCGGCAAGGGGCTCGCCGCCGACCTGCTGGCCGAGCGCCTGGCCCACCAGCGGCGGTTCGTGATCAGCTGCGGTGGCGATCTGCGGGTCGGCGGTACCGACACCGACACGGGACCCTTCGAGGTCCTCGTCGAGCACCCGCTCACCCGAGAGCAGGACCAGAGCCTTGGCGTTCATCGGGGCGCCGTCGCCACCTCCGGGCTCAACGTCCGGGTCTGGCGCCGCGCCGACGGCCAGTTCGCCCACCACCTGCTCGACCCATCGACGGGCGAGCCGGCCTGGACCGGCCTGGTCGGCGTGACCGCGCTGGCGCCCACCGGGGTCGAGGCTGAGACGCTCTCGAAGGCGGCCCTGCTCTCCGGTCCCGACGGCGCCCGCCGCCTACTCGCAGCCTCCGGCGGCCTGATCGTCCACGATGACGGCGAGGTCGAGCGGGTGGGCCCGATCGCGGTCAGCCCGCGACTCACTGTGAGGGTCGTCGCCGATCTGCCCGCGCCCCCGCAGAAGGGCCCGGTGCTGGCATGAACCCGACGAACCCCGCTCTCAACGATCACCTCTGGTGGATCGCCAGCCGTGCCTCCGGGCTGGTCGCCCTGGCTCTGATCACCGCCTCGGTTGTGCTCGGACTGATGATGTCCGGGCGGATCATGCGCAAACCCGGCCGCGCCCGGACGATGGTCGCCCTGCACGAGCAACTCGCCCTCGGCGGGCTTCTGGCAATCGCAATTCACGGGGTCACCTTGCTCGGCGACGCTTTCCTGCACCCCGGGCTGAGCGGAATCACGATTCCCGGCGCGATCGACTATCGGCCGCTGTGGACCGGTTTCGGCATCGCCGGGGGCTACCTCGCCGCCGCCCTCGGTCTCAGCTTCTATGCCCGCAAGCGCATCGGCCCGCGGCTTTGGCGCCGAGCTCACCGGCTGACGATCGTCGTCTACGGGATGGCCGTCGTACACACGCTCGGTGCCGGCACCGATGCCTCAACGCCCTGGTTGCGCTGGTGGCTGCTGATCACGGGTCCGACGATCGCGGTCCTCTTCGCGGTCCGTACCAGCGAGCCGATGCGCCGCAAGCGGCGCCGGAGCGCAACCCCACCGCCCACCAATCGCCCCGGCATCGCCCGGCCCGGACTGGAGCTCGGCAGATGAGCGCAGTAGATCCCATCGAGGCCGGTGGTGGCCACCCCTCTGAAAACGGCACTAAGGCCAGAAACGGAGTCGTGGTCGCCGGTGGTGGCCTGGCGGCCCAGCGTTGCGCCGAAACCCTTCGCGCCCGTGGCTACGAGGCGTCGATACGGATCATTTGCGCCGAGGAGGAGGCGCCTTACGACCGCCCGCCGCTCTCGAAGGGCATCCTGGCCGGCGATCTCGACGCCGAGCAGCTCCATTTCCGTGAGGCCGATTGGTACGCCTCAAACGGCGTCGAGCTGATCCTCGGGGCACGCGCCGCCGGCCTCGACCCGACCGCCCGGACGCTGAAGCTCGAGGACGGCTGCTCGCTCACCTATGACGATCTGCTGATCGCAACGGGAGCCGCGGCTCGGTCGCTGCCGCTGCTTGACGGATTCAGCAACGCCTTCCCATTGCGGACTCTCGCCGACGCTCGCCGGTTGCGATCGGAGACGCGAGGGGGCGCGCAGCTCGTGATCGTCGGCGCCGGCTTCATCGGCCAGGAGGTCGCCTCTACGGCCCGGGCTCAGGGAGCCGAGGTGACGATCATCGAGGCGCTCGACCTACCCCTGAGGACGGTGCTCGGCGCCGACGTTGGCCGCTGGCTGGTCGACACGCATCGCGAGGAGGGGGTCCGGGTGCTTCTCTCGACGCAGATCGCGGCGGCTCACGGCAACGGAAGGGTGGAGCAGCTCGAGCTCGCCGGCGGCGAGCGGATCGACTGCGACGCCGTCGTCGTCGGTGTCGGGGTATTCCCGGCGGCCGACTGGCTGGCCGGCAGTGGCCTCGAGACCGACGGTATCCGCACAGATTCCTCGGGCCGAACGATGCTTCCGCACGTCTACGCGGCGGGTGATGTCTGTCGTCCCTACGACCAACGGCTCGGCGACTATGCCCGGACGGAACACTGGGATGCCGCCAGCAGGCAGGGCGTCGCCGCGGCGACCGCGATGCTAGGTGGCGAGCCCGGCCCCGCCCCGCTCCCCAGCTTCTGGAGCGATCAGTACGGGTTGCGGATCCAGTACGCGGGCCACACTGCCGGCGCCGACGAGGTGCGGATCAGCGGCGAGCCGGGCAACCGCGACTTCGCCGTCCTGTACCGGCGCAACACGCGCCCCGTAGCCGGGCTGGCGGTCGGTCGCCCTCGGGAGCTCGCAGCAATGCGTCGGCTGATCGAGGCCGCCGATGAGACGGACGTGCAACCGACTGAAATCAGTGAAGCCCCGACAAAGGAGATGATCCAATGACCCTGATACCAACGATCGATCAAGGTGCGTGCAGTGGCCACGGTGACTGCGTCGACCGCGCCCCCGGGGCATTCGCGCTGGGGGAGACTGCAGTCGTGATCGGTACCGCCGGCGACGCGGACCTGGTCGCTGCGGCGGAGGCCTGCCCGGCCCTGGCGATCACGCTGACCGAGCAGAGCACCGGCGCGGTCATCTTCCCGTGAGCGCAGCTGCTGCAGTGCCGGCGCTGCGATCGGCGGACCGCCCTCCAGGTATCCTCACGTGGATGAGTGGGAAGACCAACTTCACGGTAGATCAAGCACAAACGGCCGGCGAGCTGATCGGCATCGACTGGGCGACGTGCCCCTTCGACGTCGAGCAGTTCCGGATGGGGATGGATGTTGAGCTCGAGCACGGCACCCAGGACCCGGAGACGAACGTCACCGACGACGACGTCACCGTGACCGCGAAGATCGCCCGGGCTCACCTGAACGAGTTCCCCGACTACTACACGCGCCTGGCCGCGATGGAGGCCGACGCGGAAGCCTTCTGGGCCGCCCAGGCCGAATAGCGCCCCGGCCGCGGCCGGGGCCGCATCCGAATCGAGCGCTGAACGCGGCGCGCTCTCTGAACGCTCTTGCAGCTAGCGTGAAATGGAATCCGTCGGGTGATCGGCTCGCCCTCGCCCTCGACCTCGACCTCGAGGCCTACGCAGGTCGGCCGGCGTAGCCTGAATCCGGCGAGGAACGGTGTGTGGCTCCCGACGCGACGATTCGCGACCCTCGCTCCCGGTGCACAGGGGCGCAACTCAACGCTCGGGCCGTGGACGTCAGGCCCGCGAGCGCGGCCGACCATCAATGCCGCATCCGCTCGGCTCTCCGGCGAGAGCGTCACCGTCACCGTCGGGCCGGCCTTGACCAGGATCGGCGCCTTGACGCGGGTTGGGGTACCCGGCCGGCGCGGATAGTCCCCCCACTGCCTGGCGCCGATCACCACCACGGGACCGGCGACGACGCTTTTCTCTCGCGCCTTTTCAGGCAGCCGGCCTGACGGGATGACCTGAACGCGCGAATCGCAGTCGACCACGGGTGACTCGGCCGGCGTGGTCGAGCCCTGCGGGTCGCTCCCCCCGCATGCTGCCAGCGTCACCGCTGCCACGGCGCCCAAGCTCAGTCCGATCCTCACCTTCTGACCATCCCACACGAACCACGGCCCCGCAAGGCGTCCGGGTCCCGGGCGCTCAGCGACGAGGGGTCACGTTCCTCGGAACTATTCCGGGTTTCGTGACCCCTCGGGCGTTTGAGGCCCCCGTCCGGGGTGCTCCCCGACCGTGGGC
>JAQBGG010000082.1:0-4599 GCA_032122625.1 Acidobacteriota bacterium | reverse complement strand
CGCGGCGTCGAGTTCGACGAGCGTCGCATTCGGGATGCGCTCGGCCGCCGCGCGCGCAAGCTCGACCCTGATGATCGGGTCATCGCGGCGCTGAAGAAAGAGAGTCGGTTGGTGGATGGCCTCAAGGACGTCCCACGCGGACAGGCCGGCGTCGAGCGTGGCCAGATAGTCGCGGGCGACCGCGCGGGTGGCGCAGGCGCGCTGCAGGCGCCCCCAAGCGACATCCGGATCCGGTAGGTCCGGGAGCCAGCGTTCGCCGCCTCGCCCCTCGCCCCAGCTCGGCCCCATCGATCGTACGAAATCGGCGTAGGCGTCAAACTCCGCGTTTGTAAGCTCGCCCTTCGATCGCGGGTCGAACCCCCCGGCCACCGCGTTGAGCATCACAAGCTGCGCAACCCGATCGGGACGTCCTGCCGCCGCTAGGCAGGCAGTGGTGCCGCCCTCTGAAACGCCGATCACCGTCGGCCGGGTGAGCCCGGCGGCGTCGGTTACGGCGAGCAGCTGATCGATGCGCTGCTCGACCGACGGCGACGTGCGCAGCGGATCCGAGGCCCCGGTTCCCGGTTTGTCGTAGACGGCGACCCGTGCGAACCGACCAAGCTCGGCGAAGAACTCGCTCGGCTGCGGGTACTGCCAGTACATGTCGACGTTCGAGACCCAGCCTGGGATGAAGAGAATCTCCGCCGGCCCCTCGCCGAAAACCTGCCACGCGACGGTGGTTCCGTCGTGATCGAGGAACTGCGTTGTCGGCGTTTCCACCTACCGGTTTCTACAGGGTTCCGAAGGGGGCGAGAAGTCCCACGCGGTGAGCCGCCGCTACGGGGAGTGGCGGGACCAGTAGTTCGCTCCTTCTCCGACTCTGGAGAGCCGATCTACGTCGGGATCTATACGAGCTTCCGTCACGAGGGCCGTGGCTGTGTCAGCGTCGGATTCCCGCTCCCCGATGCCAACTTCACGGCGACGCTGCTGCCGATGAACCGCGACGACGGACTTCTGCTCGCCTCGAGGACGGCGTTGCCCTTCCCCGGCCACTACCTGAGCGCGGTCGATCGCGACAGCGGGGAGCTGACCGTGCTGAAGCTCCTCTATTTTCAGGAGAAGATCGAGGTCTACGTCGCCGACGACCAACTCAAGACCGATCATCGCTTCTACCTGGCTGGGCAGAACTTCCTCCTGCTCGACTACTCGATCGATCGAATCGGGCCGATGACCAGGCTGGAACGGGAAGGGAAGGGAGCATCCTGATGAGGGCCGCAACACCGTCGAGTGCATGCCCGTCACGAGATAGCCCAGGCATCGCAACGAAGGATCCCGAGGGGGAGATGAGCGAGGAAGACGCCCGCGCCGAGGCGCGGGAGCAGGTCGAGAGCGGCGGCTTCGTCTCGGCGGTCGCCGAGCGGATCGGGTCGGCGGCCGGAGTCGCGCGGGTGGCTGTCGCGACGCCGTAATCGATCCGGTGCATGCGTGCGTGAAGGGCTGAGGCCACCGCACCGCTGGGGTCGCCGGACCCAGGCGTAGCTCCCCGGTGCACAAGTACCCGAAGAGCGCCGCTGCGGGCCGCTGCGTTGGAGAGCCGTCCGAGCCGGCCGCGACCCTTTGCTGCCGATGGTCGCAGCCTCCCTGATCGCCCAGGTCGAAACCGACCTCCAGCAGGTCGCGGAGTCGGGCATCTCCGACGTGAGCGGCGACGAGTGGCTGTTCGCCGGGGTGATCCTGTTCGCGACGATCGTGATCTCGATGATCGGCCGGCGGCTGGTCGAGCGCGCGATCCGCGGCCGCGGCCACCCGACCCTTTGCCACCTCGGCGGCCGCTTCGGCCAAGCCCTGATCCTGGTGCTCGGCTTCTTCTACGCGGCGCGCTCGATCGATATCGCGGTCGGACCGCTGCTTGGTGGCCTCGGAATCGTCGGAATCGCGCTCGCCTTCGCACTGCAGGACTTCATCGCCAACTTCGCCGCCGGGATCATGCTCCAGGCACGGCGGCCGATCAGGATCGGCGATCAGATCGTCACCAACGAGTTGCAGGGAGAGGTCGAGGACGTCAACTTCCGTGCGGTCATGCTGCGCAACTTCGACGGCGAGACCGTCTACGTCCCGAACATGATGGTGCTCACCAACCCGATCACCAACTGGACCAAGACCCCGACGAGGCGGACGCTGCTGGAGGTCGGGGTCGCCTACGACACCGACCTCGAGCTCGCGCGGAGGGTCCTGGCGGACGCGGTCGCCTCGGCGGACGGCGTCGCGGCCGAGCCCGCCCCCGCTGCGCTCGTCCACGAGTTCGGCGAGAGCTCGATCAACTTCACGGTCTTCTTCTGGCACGGGGCGACCATCGTCGAGGCCTGGACCGCGCGCGACGAGGCCGCGCGAGCGATCAGGGGCGCCCTCGCGGACGCCGGGATCACGATCGCCTTCCCGCAACGGACGCTGTGGTTCGGGCCCGGCAACGCGGAGCTATCTGTGCGGGGCCTGCCCCCGGGCGCCGAAGGCTCCCCAGCGAGATAGTCGCGGCCTCGCCTAGCCCTCGCAGCGAGAAACGAATCGGGCCTTGGAATGCGGGTCCTTCATAAGAGCGGACTATCGCGCGAGATGCTGAACGGGGTAAAGGAGCCGTCGGGCTGGCGTCACACGGGAGTAGAGTCGCGCTATCTCACGAGACAACGTCCACCCATACATCGTGCTGGCGGCCGGGGTTATCTTCCTCGCCCTCGGCATCTTCTCCGTGGACGACGCTACTTGGTCGCGAATCGTCGAGATCGTCGCCGGACTAATCATGACCTTGCTCGCGGTTCGGCAGTTACGGGGCGGGCCGCCGGCCTGATCCGCTCGACCGCCGGCTCTCGACTTCCAGGCAGGGAGCGGACCGCAGCGGAGAACGCGAGCGAGGCGCATGCCGGGATGGGGCATTGGCATAACGGGCCTTGACCGATCAGGCCGCCAGGCGCCGGCGTTCGACGATCCGTGGGTGGTAGCGAGAAACGAATCGGGCCCCGGATTCGCACCGGGGACGGGCCGCGGTACCACCGTGGTACCGACCGATGTGTCCAATGCGTCCAGGGAGTCCACGCCCCGGAACAGGATGGACGACGTGGACGCTCCAGGACGCATCGACACCCCCAACCCATCGACTGGGGGTCGAAAGGTCGCTGGTTCAAATCCAGTCGCCCCGACTCAGGAGCATGGGCGCTCTGCGTCGCGATCCGCGCTGTTCAAGCGGCCGCGTAGAGGTCCCAGCGGTCGGGGATGCCCTTGAGATCGTGCTCGCCGCGGTCGGCAAACGTCAGCTCGCTGCCGACGACCAGGTCGCGGACTGTGCGTGAGACGAGGATCTCACCGGCGTCGGCAAGGCTCATGATGCGTGCAGCGAGGTGGACGGCCAATCCAGCCACGTCATCCCGAGTGCGCTCGACTTCGCCAGTGTGCACACCGGTCCGAACATCGAGCCCGAGGCCCTGTGAGTCGGCGATCACCTGCTCGGCGCATCGCACGCCCTGCGCGGGGCCTGTGAACAGGGCGAGCACGCCGTCGCCGGTCGTCTTGATGGTTTCGCCGCCGTGGGCCGCGACGGCGACGCGCGTGGCGGCGAGATGACGGTCGAGGGTCTCCGCCCAGGCACGGTCGCCGGCGCCCACGGCGCGCTTCGTGGAATCGACCAAGTCGGTGAACAGGACCGTCGCCAGGACCCGATCGGTGAGGGGTGCCGGTCGTGTCCCGGTGGCGAACTCCTCGATGATGTCCGCAAGCAGGTCGACGTCGAGCGCGTACATGAAGGCGGCATCACCGGGGATCTCCCGAACCACGGCCCCCGAGATCATCCCGGCGAACTCGCGCGTTTCGTCGATGCTCGTCATCACCGAGTCACGCGCGTGTATCGCAAGCGTCGGCGCCTGGACCAGCGGAAGCGCGTCGCTGATGTCGCTGCTCATCGACATACGCAACAGCCGCGCGGCCTGGCGTGGAGAGACGGACGTCTGGAAGTATCGGGAGACCCGGTCGCACCTCGCTGGATCCTTCGCCAAGCTCGGCGCGTAGGCCTCGACCAGGCGGCCGGGGTAGTCAGCAAAGTCTGTGACTGCCTGGGATGCCATCTTGGCGAACCTGCCTGAAGCCGCCGCCGCGCCGCGCACGGTCGGCGCAAGCGCGATCAGGCCTCCGACCCGCTCTGGCCGCGTGGCGGCCAGCAACGCAAGCGACCGCGCACCATCGACGCTCCCCACCAGGACGGGCAGCTGCGCCCCGGTCGCTTCCATCACTGCCAGCGCGTCGTCGGCGTGAGCCTCGAGCGTCAGGTCATCTCTGATTGGGTCCGAGAGGCCGGTGTCGCGGCGGTCGTAGCGGATAACCCGGGCGAAGCGGCCAAGGCGCTCGAACAGTCGCACCGCTTCCGGCAGCTGCCATGCCGTTTCGATGTTCGACGCCGTTCCGTGATTGAACAGCAGATCCTTATCGCCCGAGCCGTGAACCTGGTAGGCGATGGCCAGCTCGCCGCTGCGCGCGTAACGGGTAAGTGGTCGCTCCACCGAACCACCGTACCGGCATGCGGATCAGGTAGGGCGTCCAAGCCCGTGGATCTTGTCAGCCGACATCGGCCCTCTAGAC
>JAQBGG010000081.1:0-2919 GCA_032122625.1 Acidobacteriota bacterium | reverse complement strand
AATCGTTCCAGCATCTCGACCCCTTCTCGAAGACCACCGCAGGGTAGCCCAAGGGGTCGGGGGCGGCTCGGCTCCGCGGCGAAGGGCCTTAGCCCTTCAGCCTCACGCTCAGCATCTTCGACTTCTTGTTGCCGGCCCTGTCGGCGAGCTTCACGGTCACCTTCGCCTTCGCCTTCTTGCCTTTCCGCAGAGCGTCAGCGATCTTTGCGGCGTCCTTGCTCCCCTCCGGCCTCAGCTTCAGCCTCTTCGAACTGCCCGACGACAGGCGCCTGGTTTTCGTCTCCAGGTCAAAGGAGCGCTTCCCAACCTCGATCCTGCCGGTGGCCTTCGCGGTGAGGCGCTCGCGTGCCTTGACCTTGGCCTTGACGAGGATATTGCTGCCCTTCTGCTTCTGCTTCTTCTTGGCGGCGACGGAGCCCTGAACGGTGTCCACCGTGAAGGAGCGCTCGGCGGGCGTGGGATCGACGTCGCCCTCGTCGTCGATCGCCCGCACCGAGAATTTGTGGCGACCCTCGGCAAGGCTCCGGTAGCGCCTCGGCGACGTGCATCGCTTGAACCGCTTCTTGTCGAGCTTGCACTCGAAGCTCGAGACGGCGCTCACCGAGGACTCGAACTTGAACCTGACCCTCGATCGGTGAATCAGCTTGGAGACCCCCTTGGTGATACTCGTCTGGGGGTAGGTGATCTCGGCCCGGACCGCCTCGATCGGGCGGGCACCGGTCGTGATGTCCTGCTCCGGCCAGGTGATCGTCGCGCGGTCAGCGCCGTCGATCGCGAGCTGGGGGTTAGGGGTGCTGGAGTGAAAACCCTCGCGTTTAGAAAGCCTGAAGACACGGCCTACCGTGCCCTTGGCGGTGAGCCGCACCGATTCCACGATGCCCACCGAACAGCAGATCGAGCCCCGCCAGACCACCGTCGCGCGGTCTGAGCCGTCGATCGCGACCTGTGGTTCGGAGGTATCGCTGTCTCCTATCTCAGGGAGGGTCTCCACCGCTCCGCGGGTCCCGTGGGCGCCAACTCGGACGAGCTGGATGAGGTCGCCGCCCGGGAGACTGGCGTTCCAGACGACCGTCGCGCGGTCGGAGCCGTCGATCGCGATCTGCGGTGAGCCCGCGCCCTCGCCGGCCTCCGAAACGGTCTGGACCGGGCCGGGGGTGCCGTCGGAGGCGAGGCGAACGGACTGGATACGGGTGTTGGTGCCGTCGGAGCGAACCCAGACGACCGTCGCACGGTCGGAGCCGTCGATCGCGACCTGGGGGGAGAACGCGTCATGGCCGATCTCCGACAGCGTCTGGACCGGGCCGGGGGTGCCGTCGGCCGCGATGCGGACCGACTCGATTCGGCCATTGGGGTAGAGCTGCCACCAGACGACCGTCGCGCGGTCGGAGCCGTCGATCGCGACCTGGGGGTTCGCTCCAGTGTGGTCCGAGAGGGTCTGAGACTCCGGATAGGAGAGGAACGCCGAGGCCGGGGTGGCGAGCAGAGCGAGGCCGAGGCAGGCCGCCGCAAGCGCGGCGAGCAGGTGGGTAGGACTCCCCATCCCCCTACCGCCTCAGCTTCACGGGCAGCTGCTTCGACTTCCCGTTGCCCGCCCGGTCGGTCAGCTTCAGGGTCAGCTTGGCCTTCGCCGCCTTGCCCTGCTTCAGGTCCTTGATGATCCTCTTGGCGTCTTTGCTCTTCTTCGGCTTCAGCTTCAAACCCTTGGACTGGCCTGAGCCCAGGCTCTTGATCTGAGGCTTGAGCTTGTAGGACTTCCTCCCGACCTTGATCTTGCCAGTGGCCTTCGCGGTGAGCTTCTCGCCGGCCTTGACCCTGACCTTGACCTTGATCTTCTTGCCCTGCTGCTTCTGCGTGCTCTTGGCGGTCGCCGAGCCCTCAAGCTTGGTGTCGACGGTGAAGCCGCGCTCGGCCGGGGTCGGGTCGGTGCCGTCGCTGTCGCTGGCCCGGACCTCGAAGCTGTGGCGTCCTTCGGGGAGCTTTGAGTAGGACTTCGGCGAGCTGCAGGGGCTGAACGGCTCGGAGTCGAGGCTGCACTCGAAGGTGGTACCCGCCGCCTCGTCGGTAAAGGCAAAGCTCGGAGAGGCGTTCTTGGTCGGGCCGAAGGGACCGGAGGTGATCGTCGTCTCCGGATTGGTGATCTCAGCCCGGACCGACTGGATGCGGTTGTTAGTCCCGTCGGAGCGATACGAGGTGATCGTCGGGCGGTCGGAGCCGTCGATCGCGACCTCAGGGAAGAGGGCGCTCTGGCCGGCGTCGGAGAGGGTCTGGACCGGCCCGGGGGTGCCGTCGGCGGCGAGGCGGACGGCCTGGATGCGGCTGTTGGTGCCGTCGGAGCGATACCAGGTGATCGTCGCGCGGTCGGAGCCATCGATCGCGACCTGCGGGCCATAGGCGTTCAAAAGGCCGGCGGGGGAGAGGGTCTGGGGGCTCGTGTAGACCGGGGCGGCCGAGGCCGTGCTGGCGAGCAGGCCGAGTCCGACGGATGCCGCTGCGAGTCCGGCGAGCAAGGCGAAGGCGAGCGGGCAACCGCGGTGAAGGCTGAATCGCATGAGCCAATCATGGACCCGCGCGGCAGCGCCCGCATCGGGGTATTGCCGCAGCGTCGACGGGTGGGGCCGCGAGTGAAGGCCTCGTGGGTGTGAATGAGGTTCGAGCCCGACCCGCTACTGACTCAGAATCTCTGACGCGGGGCAACCCGCGCTTGCTGGCCTGAACCTCCGAAGGGGGGCTATCGATATCCGTCAAGACCCCATCGGCTCGGCCTCTCCCCCCTCCCCCTGAGTAAGCCGCGCTACCGCTTCAAGCCATTCTCAAGTCGATTTTCCGTGATCAGGAGTCCGGCTATCTCCTCTGACGTTGCTCAAAAAACCCGCTGGGCTCGCTAACCGCATGGATAAGCCATTTCTAGTCACCCCGGGC
>JAQBGG010000080.1:0-29781 GCA_032122625.1 Acidobacteriota bacterium | reverse complement strand
GCCACCTACTTCGGCGAGCAGGCGCGCAGGCCGCTCGAATACATCGATCAGGACTGGGCGGAGGAGGAATGGATCCGTGGTGGATACGGCGCTCACCTCGGGCCCGGGGTCTGGACGCAGTACGGCCACCTGCTGCGTGAGCCGGAGGGCCGGGTCCACTGGGCCGGGGCCGAGACCAGCCCGGTCTGGAACGGCTACATGGACGGCGCGATCCGCTCCGGAGAGCGGGTGGCCGAGGAGATCATTCAGTCCCCGTAGTCCTCGATCGAGTCGACTACACGGGAGGCGACGGCGCGGAAGAAGTCGCTGCGGGTGACAACGCCGTGGACCTTGCCCTGTGTGGCAATCGGGATTACCAGCACGCGGTGGTGGAGGAAGAGCTCGGCCAGCTGCGTGTCGGAGTGCTCGTCGTCGACCATCACGTGGTCGGTGGTCAGGTAGGGGCGAATCGATTCCTCGGCGCAGCCGGTGCGGCGCTCGATCGTCTCGTCGATCGTGCGCGAGACCATCGCCGCCGAGCTCAGCGTGCCGACGTAGCCGGGGAACAGCGCCACGAGGAACTCGCGCTCGCCGAAGATCCCAACGAAGGCGCCGTTCTCCTCAACGGCCGGTAGGGCGGGCAGTCCGGACTCGATCACCTTGCGAGCCGCCGGGCCCACCAGCTCGTCGGCGCCGAGAGGCTCGATCTCGCGGATCGTCTCCTTTACAAGTGAGTCGGGCATTGGGCCACCTTCCTGCTCATGAGATGTATCGAAGTGTCACATAGCCGGTGGCGATCAGCAGCGAGAGGATCGTCACCGGGAAGCCGATCTTGAGGAAGGGGATGAAGCCGATCGGCTTGCCGGCTCGGCCGGAGAGGCCGGAGGCGGCGACGTTGGCGGCGGCGGCGATGATCGTCATGTTGCCGCCGAGGTCGGCACCGAGCGCCAGCGCCCACCAGTAGGCGGGGTCGCCGCCTTCATTGAGCGAGTCGACCACGGGAATCATCGCCGTCGTAAAGGGGATGTTGTCGACCACGCCGGAGCCGATTCCGGAGATCCAGAGGATCCCGAGAAGCTCGGCGCTGCGGTCGTCCTGGGTGACATCCTTGATCGCGTTCGCGACCTCGCCGATCGCGCCCGTCGCCTCCAGGGCGCCGACCATCACAAAGAGCGCCAGGAAGAAGAACAGTGTCGACCACTCGATCTTCGAGATCGTCTCCTCTAGGTTCTGCCGCGTGACCAGCAGCGCTACCGCCGCACCGGTGAGCGCCACCGTCGCCGGTTCGATGTGCAGGGCCTGGTGGGCGAAGAACAGCAGAATCGTGCCGATCAGCACCGGTCCGGTCCGCTTCAGCTCATCCCAGTCGCGGATCGAGGAGGAGGCGTCCATCTCCATGATGAATCTGCGGTTCTCCTCCGGGATCTTCAGCCGCTTTCTGAGGAAGGCATAGGTAAGCCCGATGACGACGAAGAAGATCACGATCACCACCGGGCCCAGGTTGGTGATGAACTCGTTGAAGCTGAGGCCCGTGGCGCCGGCGATGATGATGTTCGGGGGATCGCCGATCAGGGTCGCGGTGCCGCCGATGTTCGAGGCCAGCACCTCGATCACGATCAGAGGGATCGGATCGACGTCGAGCGCGTCGGCGAGCAGGAAGGTGATCGGGACCATCAGCAGGATCGTCGTCAGGTTGTCGAGAAAGGCGGAGAGCAGCGCGGTCGTGCCGGCCAGCGACATCACCACCCAGAACGGGCGTCCCTTCGAGAACTGGCCGGCCTTGATCGCGATCCAGTCGTAGATGCCGGTCTGCTGCGTGAGCTGGACCAGGATCATCATCCCCGCGAGCAGGCCGATCGTGTTGAAGTCGATCGCCTCGATCGCCAGTTCCTGGTCGTACTCGGCGCCGGCGAAGAGGACAACGATCGCGGCTCCGATCATCGCCACCTTCGTGCGATGCACGCGCTCGCTGGCGATGATCGCGAGGGCGACTACGAATGTGAGGATCGCTACGGCCATGATGCAGAAAGCCGGGCACCCGCCCGGCCATGCCGCAGTCTAAGTAGATCGCGGCTCAGCGGCCAGCCGCCGCAGGAACGGCGGCACGATCAGGGTGGTGACGATCGACATGCCGACGATCGCTGCGAACAGCTCGGCGTCGACGACGCCGGTGACCGAGCCGATCCCGGCGACGATGATCCCGACCTCGCCGCGGGGCACCATGCCCAGCGCGACGATCTTTGCCTCGCGGCCGCCCAGTCGGCGGACGCCGGGCCAGGTGCCGAGGAGCTTCGTCACCACGGCCAGCGCCGAGAGGCCGACGACGACCAGCAGCGTCTCCGGCTCGAGCAGGACATCGAGGTCCAGCGCGAGGCCGATCGAGGCGAAGAAGAAGGGCGTGAAGAAGGCGTACAGGGGCGCAATCTCATCCTCGATCGGGTGCTGCTCCTTGGTCTCGGCGACGATCATCCCGGCGAGGAAGGCGCCGATCACCGCCGCCAGCCCGATGTTGGCGGCGAGCGCGGCGATTCCGAGACAGAGGATCACCGCGGGCAGCAAGGGAGACTCCGAGAACCGGGGCGCGTGGAGGAGCTGGGGGGCCTTGCGCATCACCGCGGTCCCGGCGAGGGCGAAGAGGGCAACGAAGCCGAATGCGAGACCGGCGCTGATCAGGATCGAGGCGACGTCGACGCCACCGTCGGCGGCGATCCCGACCGCGACTGCGACGAGCAGCAAGGCGAGGATGTCATCGATCACGGCTGCTCCGAGAACGGTCCGGGCTGCGCGCGTGGTTAGCAGCTTCAGCTCGGCGAAGACGGCGGAGGTGATGCCGACACTGGTGGCCGCCAGCGCCGAGCCGATGAAGAGACTGGTGGAGGCGCTCTCGCCGAACAGCAGCCCGGCCGCGGCTCCGGCGGCGAACGGGACGACGACCCCGGAAACCCCGACGATCGCGGCCGTCGAGCCGACCTCGCGCATGTCGGAGAGCTTCGTCTCGAGGCCGACCCAGAAGAGCAGGAAGACGACGCCGAGCTCGGCGAAGACCTCGATCGTCTCGCCGGGTTCGACGATCCCGAGAACCGAGGGCCCGATCAGCAGTCCGGCGAGGATCTCACCGACGATCGCCGGCTGACCGATCCGCTTGAACAGCTCGTCGCCGAGCTTCGCGGCGAAGAGGATGATGGCGAGGTCGGCGACGATGCCCGCGACCGCGGTCTCGGCCGCGAGTGGCAGGCTCAGCATCCGCGCGAGGTGGTACCGGTGCGCATCGCGGGAAGCCTAGCTGTCGCGGCTGGGAAGCCGTGAGCCCGAGGCTCTCGACCGATAGCCCGGCGCCCGCTCTAGGCGAGAGCCGCGACGCGATCGTCAACGGCCAGCGTCGAGGCGATGTGCTTTGGCATCCCAAGTTGCTTGGGGTCGAAGCCGAGCGCCAGGCCGACGAGCTGCGGTAGGTGGAGCACCGCCAGGCCGAGGTCACGACCGACGACCTTGGCCGCCTCCGGCTGCTGCATATCGAGGTTGAGGTGACAGAGCGGGCAGGGGGTAACCAGGCAATCGGCGCCGGCATCGATCGCGTCGGCGACGTGGGTGCCGGCCTGCCGCAGCGAGGTCTCGCGGTTCATCGTGATCACCGGGAAGCCGCAGCAGCGCCGAGCGCCGTCGTAGTCGACGACCTCGCCGCCGAGGGTTCGGATCACGCGCTCGAGGTAGAGGTCACGGTCGGGGTGCTCCTCATAGCCGAGCCGGCCCTTGGGACGCAGCACGTAGCAGCCATAGAAGGGGCCGACCCGGAGACCGCTGAGCGGCCGCTTGACCTGCTCGGCGAGCCTGTCGAGGCCGTAGTCCTCGACCAGTAGCCAGAGGAAGTTCTTGTTCGTCCAGCCATCCTTGCTCTTCACGTACTCGAGGCCCTCCGGCTTCAGGGCGCCATTGATCTGGTCGCGGTAGCCGGCGTCGGCGTCGAGCCGCTCCTGACACTCACTCTGCGCGCCCTGGCAGGTCGAGCAGATGTTCATCATCGGCAAGTCGGTCTGCTGAGCGAGGGCGAAGGTGCGGGCGTTGAGCGAGTCGGCCAGCTCCTGGTTGTGCTCGGCGATCACGCCGGCGCCGCAGCAGCTGGCGCGGTCGAGCATCACCATCTCGATCCCGAGCGCCTCGGCGGTCAACTCCATCGAGCCGTGCAGCTCGGGAGTGAAGCCGCGGGAGACGCAGCCGGGCCAGTAGGCAACCTTGATAGCTGCCGCCGCCTTCTCTGCTTCGCGACCGGGGGTGGCGGGGTTCGTGTCAGGACTCATGCAAGCTCCTTCGGCTCGTCGGGCTCGGGGACGATCGCGCCGGCCGGCACGTGCTCGCCGCCGGGGGCGCCCTCTTCTTCGCCGCCCTCGCCGATGATGTAGAGGTTGAGCTCTGTGCGGCTCTCCTCGGCGCGGGCGTAGATCTCCTTGACCCGATCCTGGGAGTCTCCGGGAAGCTTGTGGTGGACGCCGGGGATCAGCTTCGGCAGCGAGCGCATCTTGCCGGTGCGGATCCCGCGAATCGCGGTCGGGATCGACTCGAGCAGGCCCTTGATCGCCCGCTTGGTCGGCATCAACTTGCCCTTGATGCCCGGCGCGAACGACTCCTGCAGCAGCAGCGACTCGTCCAGCGTTCCCTTCTTCTCGATGATCTTCACGAACGCCGCCTCGTGGCTGTGGCCGTTGTTGACGTCCTCGATCCCATGCTCGTGGCCGGCGATCCGTCGCAGTCTCATGATCTGGTCCATCGGCGCCACGCCCTTCGGGCAGGCGTCGATGCAGCTGAAGCAGTGGGTGCAGTCGTATATCCCGTGTGGGTCGTTGGCCAGGTCATAGAGCCGCTCCTCCTGCTGGCCGTCGCGGGGATCGCCGATGAAGCGGTAGGCCTTGGCCAGGGCCGCGGGGCCGATGAAGTCGGGATCGGCCTCCATCGAGAGACAGGCTGAGACGCAGGCGCCGCACTGGATGCAGGCCACCGATTGGGTCACGTCGACCATCGACTCGGGCGGGACGATGTGCTCGCGCTCGGGCTCGGGCCCGGTCGGCATCAGCCACGGTGAGACCCGCCGGTATTTCTCCCAGTGTGTCGCCTCCATGTCTGTGACGAGATCCTTGATCACGGGCATGTTTGCCATCGGCTCGACGACGATTACCGGCCGCGCCGTGGACACCTGCCGGGCCACGTCCTCGGCTACGCCTCCGGGCGTGCCCGGGTGGGTGGCGGGTTGGCCGTTGGTCGCACCGGCGTCCGCCTCGGCGATCCGGGCGGCCTCCTCGGCCGCTTCGCCGAGCTGGGTCTTGCAGGCGAGGGTGGACTGTCCGTTGATCTTGACCCCGCACGAGCCGCAGATCGCCGCCCGGCAGGAGCAGCGAACCGCGATGCTGCCGTCCTGGTCGTTCTTCGCCTGCAGGATCCCGTCGAGTACCGAAAGGGTTGGGTCGAGCTCGACGTCGAACTCCTCCCAGTAGGCGCCGTCGGCCCTGCCATCCTCGAGCTCGGGCTGGTAGCGGCGGACTTTCAGGGTGTACTCGGCCATCGGTTGGTTCCGCCTTCTAGTAGGTACGTTCCTGCGGTTGCCACTGGGTGATCGTCACCGGTGACTCGCTCAGCTTGGGGCCGTCTCCATTGAGGGAGACATCGAGGTGCTTGAGCCACTCAGCATCGTTGCGCTCGGGGTAGTCGGTGCGGAACTGAGCGCCGCGACTCTCCCTGCGCTCGAGCGCGGCGAGGCAGGTGCACTCGGCGCAGTCGAGCATGTTCTCCAACTCGAGCACTCCCAGCACGTCCTGGTTGAAGATCGTCCCGCGGTCATCGATGTAGGCGGAGTCAGCTTCATGCTTGAGGCGGCGAACCGTCTCCAGCGCGGAGCCGATGCCGTCCTCATCACGGAATACCGCGACCTGCTTGTCCATCGTCGCGCCGAGCTCAGCCTTGATTTCGGAGACGCGGCGGCCGTCATCGCCACGACCGATGATCCCGTCGATCCGGGATTGCTCTTGGCCGAGGATCTGGCTGCTGACCCGCGAGTAGCCCCGGCCCTTCGCCCGCTCGGCCGCGTCCTCGCCCGAGCGGCGGCCGAAGATCAGGGTATCGAGCAGCGAGTTGGCGCCGAGACGATTGCCGCCGTGGACCGAAACGCAGGCGACCTCGCCGGCGGCATAGAGCCCGGTGACGTTGGTGCGGCCCCAGGTGTCTGTCTTGACGCCACCCATCGTGTAGTGGTTGCCAGGCTTGATCCGGATCGGCTCGCGGGTGATATCGACGCCGGCGAAATCCCGCCCGACGAGCACGATCTCCCGCAGGGCCTCGTGAATGCGCTTCTTTGGAACCACGGTTATGTCGAGCGCGACGGTGCCGTCCGGGAAGCCGTTGCCCTCGTTGATCTCGGTCTGCTCGGCTCGGGAGACGACGTCGCGTGAGGCGAGTTCCATCTTGTTCGGCGCGTACTTCTCCATGAAGCGCTCGCCCTTGGCGTTGAGCAGGTGGGCCCCCTCGCCCCGGGCCCCCTCGGTGATCAAGAAGCCCTTGCCCGCCAGCGTCGTCGGGTGATACTGGATCATCTCCATATCCATCAGCTTCGCGCCGACCCGGTAGGCCTGAGCGATCCCGTCGCCGGTGCAGATCAGAGCGTTGGTGGTTGGCTGCCAGACCTGGCCGTTGCCGCCGCTGGCGAGGATCACGCTCTTTGCCCGGAAGATCTCCATCGAGCCGTCTCTGATGCTGCGGGTGACGGCGCCGACGCAGTGGCCGTCGTCGTCGATCGCGAGCTCCGTGGTAAACCACTCCTCGTAGCGGTCGATCAGGTCGGCGTACTTCATCAACTGCTCGTAGAGGGTGTGCATGATCGCCTGACCGGTGATGTCAGCCACGTAATAGGTGCGCGCCTTGGAGGCGCCTCCGAAGGCGCGGGTGCCGAGGCTGCCGTCCTCGGCGCGGTGGAAGGTGACGCCGATGTGTTCCAGGTGGAGCAACTCGTTCGGTGCCTCGCGGCACATGATCTCGACCGCGTCCTGATCGCTGAGGTAGTCGGAGCCCTTGATCGTGTCGAAGGCGTGTGACTCCCAGCTGTCGTCGGCGTGGAGGGCGGCGTTGATCCCACCCTGGGCAGCGTTCGAATGCGAGCGGACGGGGTGGACCTTGCTGATGATCCCCACCGACACGCCGGCCTCCGCAGCCGCGAGGGCGGCCCGTTGGCCGGCAAGTCCGGCTCCGATTACTAGTACGTCGTGCTCAGGCATTGATTCGACCGTGACCGACAGGCTGTCGCGCCACGGGGCCGCCGATTCTATGCAGCCGCGAAGGTGAAGGGCGGCCCGCGTCCCGCCGGGTCGGCTATAGAGGTTCGATCGAGCCGCCGCGGGCGCGCAGCTTCTCGAGCATCGCGTGCCGGTACTCGGCGTTCATCTCGCCGATCACCTTGATCGAGATCTCCTGCGGACAGGCAGCCTGGCACTCGCCGTGGTTGGTGCAGCCGCCGAACCCCTCGGCGTCGTGCTGGCGGACCATGCTCCGGACCCGGTGCAACCGCTCCGGATCGCCCTGCGGAAGCGAGTTCAGGTGGGCGGCCTTGGCTCCCGTGAAGAGCATTGCGGCGCCGTTCGGGCAGGCGGCGACGCAGGCGCCGCAGCCGATGCAGATCGAGGCGTCCATCGCGTGCTCCTGGGCCTCGGGGTGGATCGGGTTCGAGTTCGGCTCCGGCTTCGGGCCCGAGGTGACCGAGATGTATCCACCGGACTGGATGATCCTGTCAAAGGGGCTGCGATCGACGATCAGATCGCGGATCACGGGGAAGGCGGTTGCCCAGAAGGGCTCGATCGAGATCTCGGCCCCGTCGGGGAAGTCGCGCATGAAGACCTGGCAGCTGGTCACCCGGCGGGGGCCATGAGGGGTGCCGTCGATCAACAGCGAGCAGGATCCGCAGATCCCCTCGCGGCAGTCGGAGTCGAAGGCGATCGCCGTGCCGCCGGCGGCGATTATCCGCTCGTTGAGGATGTCGAGCATCTCCAGCATCGAGGCGTCGGGGTCGATGCCGTCGACCTCGTGGCGCTCGAAGGCGCCGTCCGCGGCCCCGGTGTCCTGGCGCCAGATCTTCAGCTCGAACTTCACTTGTAGCTCCTCGTGCTCGGCTCGACGACCTCGAATCCGAGTTCTTCGTGGTGCAGTTCGGGTTGGCTGTCGGGCCCCGTGTATTCCCAAACCTGGGCGTGCGCATAGCGGGCATCGTTGCGGACGGCCTCGCCCTCCTCGGTCTGATGCTCGGAGCGCAGGTGGCAGCCACAGGATTCCTCACGCTCGAGCGCATCGAGGCACATCGTCTCGGCGAACTCGAGAAAGTCGGCGACGCGGCCCGCGTACTCCAGGCTCTGGTTGAGATCTTTCTCTTCGCCGTCGACCCGGAGATCACGCCAGTACTCCTCGCGGATCTCGCGGATATCGGAGATCGCGCTCTGCAGGCCGTCGGCATCGCGGGTGATCCCGCAGCGGTCGAGCATGACTGCGCCAAGCCTGCGGTGAAAGATAGTCGCCGGTGTCTTGCCACCGACGTCGAGCAGGGCACGCAGGCGGGACTGGCAGCGCTCGCGGGTGGCCCCGAACTCCTCGTGGCCGGCGTCGACGCTCTCGCTGACGTCGGCGAGATAGTCGGTGACGCAGTGGGGGAGGATGAAGTAGCCGTCGGCCAGGCACTGCATCATCGCGCTCGCCCCGAGCCGGTTGGCGCCGTGATCGGAGAAGTTCGCCTCGCCGATCGCGAACAGGCCGGGGATCGTCGTCTGCAGCGTGTAATCCACCCAGAGGCCGCCCATCGAGTAGTGCGGCGCCGGGTAGATCTTCATCGGCGTTCGCCAGGGGCTCTCCCCGGTGATCCGCTCGTACATCTCGAAGAGGTTGCCGTAGCGCCCGGCGATCGTCGACTCGCCCTTGTCGCGGATCGCATCGCGGAAATCGAGGTAGACGCCGCGGCCGGTTCCGCCGATCCCGAGGCCGTCGTCGCAGACGATTTTCGCCGCCCGCGAGGCGACGTCGCGAGGAACCAGGTTGCCGAACCGCGGGTAGCGTTCCTCCAGGTAGTAGTAGCGGTCCTCCTCGGGGACCTCCGAGGGCTCGCGCGACTCCTGCGGATCTCGCGGAACCCAGATCCGGCCATCGTTGCGCAGCGATTCGCTCATCAACGTCAGCTTCGATTGGTAGTCGCCGGTCTGCGGGATGCAGGTCGGGTGAATCTGCGTGTAACACGGGTTGGCGAATCCGGCCCCGCGCTTGTGGGCGCGCCAGGTCGCGGTGACGTTGCAGCCGATCGCGTTCGTCGACAGGTAGTAGACGTTGCAGTAGCCACCGGTGGCCAAGACCACGGCGTCGGCGGCGTGGGCTGTGAGCTCGCCGGTGACGAGGTCGCGGGCGATGATCCCGCGGGCACGGCCGTCGACGATCACGAGGTCGAGCATCTCGTGGCGGGAGTTGACGACCGCCTGACCGTCGGCGACCTGCTTCTGCAGCGATTGGTAGGCGCCGAGCAGGAGCTGCTGACCGGTCTGCCCCCGGCAGTAGAAGGTCCGCTCGACCAGCACCCCTCCGAAGCTGCGAGTGGCGAGCAGGCCGCCGTACTCGCGGTTGAACGGCACGCCCTGGGCGACCGCCTGGTCGATGATCTGTGTCGAGAGCTCGGCCAGCCGCCAGACGTTGCTCTCGCGGGCGCGGAAATCGCCGCCCTTGATCGTGTCGACGAACAGGCGGTGGACCGAGTCGCCCTCGTTGGCGTAGTCCTTCGTCGCGTTGATCCCGCCCTGGGCCGCGATTGAATGGGCCCGCCGGGCCGAGTCCTGATAGCAGAAGCACTCCACCTGGTAGCCCATTCCGGCGAGCGTCGCGCCGGCGCTCGCCCCGGCCAGTCCGGTGCCGACGACGATCACGTTGTAGTCGGAGCGGTTGCGCGGCCCGACGAGCTTGTGGCCGTCGAGCCAGGTGCGCCATTTCTGGTCGATCGGCCCCTCGGGTACTTTCGCCTCGAGCGTCAGGCTCATGGGACCGCGACCTCCTGGACGAGCTCGCCGCCGGCCTCGGGCGCGGGCAGGATCCCGGTGACGATCGCGATTGGGACAGCGGCGAAGCCGACGGTGATCAGCACCGCGGTTGCCGTCGCGCCTCGGCGGAAGCTTGGGTTTCGGTTCGGTTTGTCGAACCCGTGGGTCTGTAGCACGCTCCACAGAGCATGCAGCAGATGGAAGCCGAGGATGACCACCGCCGCCACGTAGATCACGACCAGCCACCACTCCTGGAAGGCGCCGTAGAGATTCGCGTAGACGGTGTCCGCGGCAAGCGGCGTCGGGGTGATGGTCCGCGTCGTGAACTGGAGGATGTGGAAGATGATGAAGCCCAGCAGAAGGAAGCCGCTCCAGGCCATCGTCCGTGAGGCGATCGATCGCTGGATCGGCTTCGCGTACCGGTGGCCCTCAGGCCGGGCGGCGCGATTGCGGGCGATCAACTGGACGATGCCGACGACGTGCACGACGAGCACGAAGACCAGGATCGCGCGCACTCCCCAGAGCAGGCCCTCGCGCGGAATCACCGGCTCGCCCGCCGTCCGCAGCCACTCGGCGTAGCGGTCGACCGCCGGGATGCCTCCATCACCGTTGCCCTGCAGGGTCTTCAGGTTGCCGAGCATGTGCAGGATCACGTACAGCGCCAGGATCACGCCACTGACGCCGACGAGCAGCTTCTTGCCGATCGTCGAGCCCCAGACCTCGCGCAACCAATGCAGCCGTGGCCGACGCCGCGTCCCCTCGGCCTTCGAGAGGCTCGGAGCCTGGGAACTCATCGCACCGCTCGGGAAATCGTGGGCACCGCGGCGATTCTATGCGCCGGGAGCTGTCAGGTGGGGCTGCCTCCCTTTCAGCTCCAGCTGACTCAGCGGGAGAAGCTCTGACCGGTTGCCTCGGGCCCGTCGCCGATCGCCTCGCGCAGGGCGCGGCCGACCTGCTCCAGCGTGATCACACCGGAGAGACGGCCCTGCTCGTCGATCGCGGCGAGGGCGCCGAGGCGGCGCAGTTCGGTGTTGCCGATCAGGCTTTCGAGCGGGGCATCGTCGCGAATCTGCTGCTCGGTGCTGGAGGCCGAGCGATCGAGCAGCTCTGAGATCGGCTGGGTGGCACGGCTCGGTTCCGGCACCGAGTCGGCGGCGCCGCGGTTGATCAGGCCGACGAAGCGGCGGCCGGCGTCGACGACCGGGAACCACGGCCACTGGTAGCGGAGGAAGTACTCGTCGAGAGCGATCTCGACGCTTGCGTCGTCACGAATCGCGACCGGGTCGGCGTCCATCACGTCGGCCACCGAGACCTCGCCGATCCGCCGATTGAGCTCGTTGCGGACGACCGTCGCCCGGGCCGACTGGCCGAGCATCCAACCGATCACGGCGAGCCAGATGCCGGAGATGACCGCGCTGGTGGTGAGCGCGATCAGGATTCCGCCGGCGATGAACAGGAACGAGAAGCCCTGGCCGAGCCGGGCGGCAAAGCCCGTCGCGCGCTCGCGATCGCCGGTCAGCTTCCAGGCGATCGCCCGGGCGATCCGACCGCCATCGAGCGGGAATGCGGGCAACAGATTGAAGAGGAGAATCAGGACATTGATGTTCGCCAGCCAGGCGAGCACAGCGACCGGCCCGGATACCTCCGCACCCGCGTTGAACGCGGCCGCCTCCCAGAACGCGTTGCCCGCCAGGGCGCTGCCGATGCCCAGGCAGGCGACGGCGATCAGCAGGGTGACCAGCGGCCCGGCCGCCGCGATCCGGAACTCCTCGCCGGCGGTCTTCGAATCACGTTCGAGACCGGCGACGCCGCCGAACATCCAGAGGGTGATGTGGCTGATGCCGATGCCGTTGCGGAGCGCGACCCAGGCGTGGCCGAGCTCATGCAGGAGGATCGAGCCGAAGAACAGCAGGGCGCTGGCGACGGCGAGGGCGTAGGGCTCGAATGAGTCCTGGCTGGCCAGCAAGAGGTCGCGATAGAAGCCGGAGAGCAGCCAGATGATCACGAAGAGGACCGCGAACCAGCTCCAATCGACCCCGATCGGGATCCCACGGACATGGAACAGCGTGTATCTACCTCGTGCGGGCATCGACGCCAATTCTAGACGCAGACGGCGGCCGCGCCTCAGGCTCGGCTATCGGGACCCTGCCCGCTCTGGCATCGTTCAGCTCGGGTCGGCGAACGCCGGTGGCTCGCCGCTGAGAGCGGCCTGCACCGCTGCAAGCTGGTTCGGCGAGCCGAGCAGCTCCCGCTGCAACTCCTCCTCCAGCGCCAGCGCTTCGGCCGCGGAGGCGTTCCAGCTGCGCTCAAAGAGCCGCTTGTCGCGGCGGATCGCGTCGGGTGAGCGGGTCGCGATCTCGGTGGCCAACTCGCGTGCGGCGCCGAGCGGGTCCTCCGCTACGCGGGTGATCAGACCGAGCTCTTGCGCCTCCGTGGCGCCGACGATCCGACCCGTGAAGGTGAGCTCCTTGGCGATGTCGATCCCGACCAGCCGCGTCAGGCTCTGGGTCAGTCCCATGTCGGGGATCAGACCCCACTTGATCTCGAGCACGGAGAGCTTCAGGTCCGTCGCTGCGATTCGCATATCGGCGGCGAGCGCGATCTGGCAACCGCCGCCGAGGCAGTTGCCCTGCAGCGCGGCGATCACCGGTGCCGGGACCTCCTGCCAGCCGTAGGCGACCCTTTGGAACTCGTTCGCGATCTCGCCCTCGCGCCGCACGAAGGAGTCCTCGATCGGGCGGCCCTCGGCGAGAACGCTCTTGAAGTCGAGGCCGGCACAGAAGCTGCGTCCCTCGCCGCTGAGGACGACGGCCCGCACGCTGGGGTCCGAACGAACCTCGTCGATCGCGTCATTGATCGCCTCGAACATCCGGTAGTCGAGCCCGTTGTGGCTATCCGGCCGCGAGAGGACGACGTCGGCGATGTGGTCGGAGATCGTTACGCGGACACGCTCGGGATCGCTCATTGCCGCCGATCGTAACGGGCACGCATGGGACGGGCGGGCGGGCCCAGTGACTTGCAGGCGCCGAGCGGCACCGTCGCGGCCTGGGGCCTCGGCTCTCGCCGCCGGCTCAGATCGCGGGCATATGCCGATCGAGGATCCGGCCGACGTCCGTGCCCGAGGGCAGGGTGCCGAAGGCGAAGCCCCAGTCGCCCTCCAGCCGGGTGGCGCAGAAGGCGTCGGCGACCGCCTCATCCCCGAAGCGGATCAGCAGCGAGGCCTGTAGCGCCAGCGCCATGCGTTCGACGATGCGTCGGGCCCGCGACTCGATCTGTTCCAGGTCGGCAAGCTGGTCCCGGGTCGCCGTTGCGAATCTGTCGAGTCGCTTGTCGGCGCCGACCGCCTCCTCGACCTCGGCGAAGAACGACTCCACGGCGGCCGGGCTCTTGACCATCGCCCGCAGCACGTCGAGCGCCTGGACATTGCCCGAACCCTCCCAAATCGACTGCAGCGGACTCTCGCGGAAGAGTCGCGGCATCCCCGAGTCCTCGACGTAGCCGTTGCCGCCGAAGCACTCCAGGCATTCGACGGCGTGGTAGGGGGCCCGCTTGCAGATCCAATACTTGAGGACGGGAGTGGCGAGGCGCCGCCGCGCCGCCGCGCCCTCGCTGCCTCCGTGCGCCTCATCGAACTGCCTCGCGAGCCACATCGAGGCGACGGTTGCCGCCTCCGACTCGATCGCCAGATCAGCGAGCACGTTGCGCATCAGCGGCTGCTCGATCAGCGGCTTGCCAAAGGCCGAGCGGTGCGTCGTGTGCCAGATCGCCTGGGCCAGCCCGAAGCGGGTGCCCGCGGTGGATCCGAGCACACAGTCCAATCGCGTGTGGTTGACCATCTCGATGATCGTCGCTACGCCGCGCCCCTCCTCTCCGAGCAGCCGTGCCCAGGCGCGGTCGAACTCGACCTCACTGGAGGCGTTGGAGTGGTTGCCGAGCTTGTCCTTGAGGCGCTGCAGGTGAAAGCGGTTGCGGTCACCGTCGGGAGTGAAGCGGGGCATGAAGAAGCACGAGGGGCCCGCGTCGGTCTGAGCGAGGACGAGGAACGCGTCGCACATCGGCGCCGAGCAGAACCACTTGTGGCCGGTGAGCTCGTACTCGGCCCCGGGGCCGCCGCCGTTCAGCGGCACCGCGGCGGTCGTGTTGGTGCGGACATCGGAGCCGCCCTGCTTCTCGGTCATCGCCATCCCGCACATCGCGCCGGTCTTCTCGGTGGCCGGAATCATCCGCGGGTCGTAGTCGAGCGAGGCGAAGCGCGGCTCCCATTCGGCGGCGATCTCCGGCTGCATCCGCAGCGCTGGAATCGCCGAGTAGGTCATCGAGACGGGGCAGCCGGTGCCGGCATCGGCGGCGCTCATGCACATGAAGGATGCGGCGCGGGCGACGTGGGCGCCGGGCACCCCTTGGCGCCAGGGCAGGGCGTGGTTGGCGCCGCTGACCTGCAGCTTCATCAGCTCGTGGTAGGCCGGGTGGAAGGAGACCTCGTCGATCCGGTCGCCGAATCGATCGTGGGTCTCGAGCTTCGGCCGCTGCGCCTCGGCCTCGAAGCCCCAGCGGATCGTCTTGGCCCGTCCGGCCAACTCCCCCGCCCGCTCGATCTCCTCGAGTCCGAAGTCGCCGCCCTCGCGCCTCACCGCCTGACGCAGAACCCGGTCGCTGGTGAAGACGTTGTAGTCCTGCAGCGGCACCGACTGGTTGGTGACCGCCTGCGTCTTGTGACTGCCTTGCGCTGCGCGCTCGCTCCTCGCCATACGGGCATCTTCTCATGCCGCGGGCCCATTGATCTAGGGTGCTGCGTCCAGCCACCAGACTTCGGAGGAACAGATTCAGATGGCCAAGATCAAGGTCGCCAACCCGGTCGTCGAGCTCGACGGCGACGAGATGACCCGCATCATCTGGCAGTTCATCAAGGAGGAGCTGATCCTCCCCTACCTTGACGTTGAGCTGCTGCCGTACGACCTCTCGATCCAGAGCCGCGAGGCGACCAGGGATCAGATCACGGTCGATGCCGCCCGGGCGATCTCCGAGCACGGCGTCGGCGTCAAGTGCGCGACGATCACCCCTGACGAGGCCCGGGTCGAGGAGTTTGGCCTGAGCGAGATGTACCGCTCGCCAAACGGCACGATCCGCAACATCCTCGGCGGCGTGATCTTCCGTGAGCCGATCGTGATCTCGAACATCCCGCGGCTGGTGCCGGGCTGGACAAAACCGATCATCATCGGCCGCCACGCCTTCGGTGACCAGTACCGGGCCACCGATCTCGTTGTTCCCGGCGAGGGCAAGCTGACGATGACCTACACGCCGAAGGACGGCTCAGAGCCGATCGAGCTCGAGGTCTACGACTTCCCCGGCGGGGGCGTCGCGATGTCGATGTACAACCTCGACTCCTCGATCCGCGACTTCGCCCGCGCCTCGCTGCGCTATGGCCTCGATCGTGGCTACCCGGTCTACCTCTCGACCAAGAACACGATCATGAAGAAGTACGACGGCCGCTTCAAGGATCTCTTCCAGGAGGTCTTCGAGGCCGAGTTCGAGGACGAGTTCGAAACAGCCGGGATCACCTATGAGCACCGGCTGATCGACGACATGGTCGCCGCGGCGATGAAGTGGGAGGGCGGCTACGTCTGGGCCTGCAAGAACTACGACGGCGATGTGCAGTCGGACACGGTCGCCCAGGGCTTCGGCTCGCTCGGCCTGATGACGAGCGTCCTGATGACGCCCGACGGCAAAACCGTCGAGGCGGAGGCCGCGCATGGCACGGTCACGCGCCACTTCCGCGAGCACGAGAAGGGCAATCCGACCTCGACCAACCCGATCGCCTCGATCTTCGCCTGGACCCGGGGCCTCGCCCACCGAGGCCGGATGGACGACACACCCGCGGTCGCCGAGTTCGCCGAGACGCTCGAGCGAACCTGCATCGAGACCGTCGAGAGCGGCAGGATGACCAAGGACCTTGCCCTGCTTGTCGGCGACGGCCAGGAGTGGCAGACCACCCAGGAGTTCCTCGCCTCGATCGACGAGAACCTCCAGCAGGCGATGGGCTAGCTCTCTAGCCTCCAGCCTCGAACTTCACAGCACACACCTACCGAGGAGGACAGTCCCCTTGAGCACCCCCGTCAAAGTCACCGTCACCGGCGCCGCCGGCCAGATCGGCTACGCGTTGCTGTTTCGCATCGCCTCCGGCCAGATGCTGGGTCCGGATACCGCCGTCCACCTCAACCTGCTCGAGATCCCACAGGCCGTCAAGGCGGCCGAGGGCACTGCGATGGAGCTCGACGACTGCGCCTTCCCGCTGCTCGCCGGCATCGACATCCACGACGATCCGGTCAAGGCCTTCGACGGCTGCGGCGTCGGCCTGCTGGTCGGTGCGCGCCCGCGTGGGCCGGGCATGGAGCGCGGTGACCTGCTCGAGGCCAACGGCGGCATCTTCAAGCCCCAGGGCGAGGCGATCAACGCCGGCGCCGACTCCGAGGTCAAGATCCTCGTGGTCGGCAACCCGGCGAACACCAACGCCCTGATCGCGATGAGCCACGCGGCGGATGTGCCGAACGAGCGCTTCACCGCGATGATGCGGCTCGACCACAACCGGGCGATCAGCCAGCTCGCCTCGAAGTCCGGCGCCTCGGTCGATGAGATCACGAAGATGACGATCTGGGGCAACCACTCGGCGACCCAGTACCCGGACATCTTCCACGCCGAGATCGGCGGCGCAGCCGCGGCCGAGGAGGTTGGCGGGGGGGACTGGGTCGAGAGCGACTTCATCCCCACCGTCGCCAAGCGCGGGGCGGCGATCATCGACGCCCGCGGTGCCTCCAGCGCCGCTTCAGCGGCGAACGCGGCGATCGACCACGTTCGCGACTGGGTAAATGGCACGCCCGAAGGGGACTGGGTCTCGATGGGGATCCCCTCCGACGGCAGCTACGGCGTCGAGGAAGGGATCATCGCCGGCTTCCCCTGCACCTGCTCGGGCGGCAGCTACGAGATCGTCCAGGGCCTTGAGATCAGCGACTTCTCGCGGAGCCGGATCGATGCCTCCGTCGAGGAGCTGATCGGCGAACGCGACACGGTCAAGGAGCTCGGCCTGCTCGACTGAGCTTGGGCTCGAGCGCGGACTTGATCGAGGTTGAAATCGAGGTCGGTATGCGGCCCGGATTTCAACTTCGACCTGGAGGCGGCTGATTCTCGGGGCTGGTCACTAGGCCAGCGCCGCGCAAACCGCGCGGCGTTCGGCCCGGCGCGCGAGCGCAATCCCTACCCCGATCGCGAGTGAACCGTTGGGTGCGCCCAGCCGTCGAAGAGCGTTCACGCCTGGCCGGCGCCGCCGCCCTCGCCGGCGCCGTCGTCGATCACAGCCAATTCGGCGATCGCGCGGTAGCCCTTGCCGTCCTTGCGGACGCGGCCGTCCTTCTCCAGCTCGGCCATCACGCGGTAGACGTAGTTGGGCTTGATCCCCATCGAGCTTGCGATCTCGGAGGCGGTCGCGCCGGGGTGAGCGGACACGTACTTGTGGGCGTGGTCGGCGCGGGTACCGCCCCGGCGCCCGCGCCGCCGCTTGCCGCCCGCCGGCTTGGAGGCGGAGCCGCGTGGCCTGCCGGGGCCGCGGCGACCTCCGCCGAGTCCGGAGAGGGCCTGCTCGATCTGCGCGAGCTCGCGCTTCAGCTCGCTGCGCCGCTCCTCGAGCAACGCGCGGGCCTTGTCAACTGCCTCTGAAGTCGTCATCAGCACATCCTGATTGCGAAGGTTTCACCGGACGGGGTGCCCAGTGGCCAGTTACTCGAGGATAGACAAGTGTGGAATTCCACACTTAGCCGGCTTCCTGGTGAAGGCGCCGAAGTCGCCGCGTGGGGCCTGACCGGTGAGGCTCAGTTTGCTTTGCGGCGGCGCGGCATCGTCCGGAACACCGCGTCCCACAATGGGGAGGAGACGCCAAAGCCGTAGCTGTGATCCTGGAAGTGGTGGCGCATGTGCACCTCGCGCAGTCGCTTGCCGGTGGCGCTCTTCGGCGTGTAGTGGTGCAGGTAGAAGTGCGTGTAGTCGTAGATCAGGTAGCCGAGGATGAATCCGGCGAAGGTCGGGTAGGCGGCGGGGATCCCGAAGATCAGCGTGAACAGCCAGAAGAACAGGGCCGCGAGCGGGATCGCAACCGCCGGCGGCATCACCAGTCGCATCGGATCGTTTGGATGGTCGTGGTGGATGCCGTGGATGATGAAGTGAAGCTTGTCGCCGCCGCGGAACTTGGGCTGCCAATGGAAGACCAGGCGGTGCAGCCAGTACTCGGTCAGAGTCCAGATCAGCAGACCTGCCGCGAAGAGACCGATCACGGCTCCGGCGCCATAGCCCCGGTCGAAGCCGGCCCAGACGCAGATCGCGACGACGGGCACAAAAAGGATCGCGGGGACGCTGGGGTGGACCCTCGAGAAGAAGTCGAGGAAGCGGTTCTCAAACAGGGGCGGTGACGCCGCCAGTCGCTCTGTTCGTTGCTGCTGCATGCCGAGATTGTACCCCTCTGGCGTCGGTCAGTTACGTCCGATCCGCGTCGCCGACCGGTCCGATGTCTTCTCCGATGCGAGCACCGGCGGAGCGCCCAAAGAGCGGCATCGTAGCCGCCCAACACGGGTCTTTGCGACAAACCGCCGCGCCCGCCCCAAGTCGGTATTTGCGGACTGGCGGGCCACGGGGCGAGCAGCCGCGTGGCACTGTGGACGGCGCACCCGCAAGCCGACCGAGAGAGAGCCCCGAGTGAGTCAAGCGCAGTCAACCGCAGCCGCAGCGGCAAGCCGTAAGCCGAGCCGTCGCCTCAAGGCGAAGCCGAGCTGTGAGGATTGCTACTTCGGTCGGCGGATGCTCTGCGCCCTTGAGCTGGGCGAGCCCTGCTCGACCTTCCGGCCCGACTCGCCGGAGGGCCTGGTGCCGCCAACTCAGCCGATGCTCCTGGTCCGCTCCGAGCCGGACCCGGCTCACCTCGGGTTGCAGCGGGCAGCCTAAAGTCCCGAGCCGTGCGCTTCACGGTCCTCGGCAAGTCCCCCGCCTTCCAAGATGCCGGCGGGGCCTGTAGCGGCTACCTGGTTGAAGAGGGCGACTACGCGATGCTCGTCGACTGCGGCAACGGAGTCTTTGCCAAGCTCCGCGAGCGGCGCTCCTACGCAGCGCTCGGCCAGATCCTGATCAGCCACATCCACGCTGACCATGTGCTCGACCTGGTTCCCTACGGCTACGCGCTGACCCTCGGCCCCGAGACCTCCGGCGGAGCGAGGGTTCCGCTCGCACTCCCACCTCGCGGCACCGAGGCGCTGCGGAGGATGGTGGCCACCTGGGGCAGCGACCGGCTGATCGACGCCGCCTTCGAGCCGCGCGAGTACGAGATCGACGGCCGATTGCGGTGCGGCCCGCTCGAGGTCCGGCTGCATCAGGTCCCGCATTTCACCCTGACCCATGCCGTCGAGTTGATTGCCCCCTCCGGGAGGCGCCTCGTCTACAGCGCCGATTGCCGCACCAGCCCGGCGCTGGAGGCCGCTGCTTCCGGGGCGGATGTGCTGATCGCCGAGGCGACGCTCGGTGCCGTGGCGGCCCCCGGCGAACCGTTCGAGCAGCGCGGACATATGAGCGCCACGGAGGCCGGCGAGCTTGCCCAGCGGGCGGGGGTCGGCCGCCTCGTGCTGACCCACATCAGCGACCAGCACGATCTCGGGCGCGCGCTGGCGGCGGCCTCCGAGGTCTTCTCGGGGCCGGCCGAGGTCGCCGCGCCGGGATCGAGCTGGGAGCTGTAGCCACTACTCTGCTGACGATGGCGAGACAGCGAGAGTTGTTGGTCAATATCGAACGGATCCGTCGCGAGATGGATGAGTTCTTTGGCGATGCTTGGTCCCGATCGCCGGTTGCCGGCAGGCGACCGAGCGGGTTCACACCGCGGGTGGACGTCTATTACTGCGAGTCCGACGGGCCTGGAGGTGGACCCCGGGCGATTATCAAGGCCGACCTGGCGGGCATCGATCCTGACGCGGTCAGTCTCGAGATCTCCGGTCGTGAGCTGGTCATGTCGGGCTCCCGACCGGTGCGCGAGATCGAGGGCCGGGCCTACCAGCAGGTTGAGATCCCGACCGGCCCCTTCCGGCGGGTGATCGAGCTTGGGGTCGAGGTCGTCGCCGAGCGGGCGAAGGCGACCTTCGAGGGCGGCATCCTCCGGGTCGAGCTTCCGGTCAGGGTGGCCGAGCAGGGCGCCCGCAAGGTGCCGATCGAGCGAGCTGACTGATGACCGAGCTCGAGCTCGGTGACTCCGGCGGCGGGCCGTCGATCGAGATCGTCAGCGACGAGGAGCTCGAGAGCGCGATCCGCTCTACCGAGGGCGTGCCGCTGCCCGACTCGATGCCGATTCTGCCGCTGCGCGACATCGTCACCTACCCGGGGACATTGACGCCTCTGGCCGTGGGCCAGGAGCGCTCGATCCGACTCATCGATGAGGTGCTGAGCGGCGACCGGGCCTTGACTATGGTCACATCCCGCGAGCCCGACGTCGATGAGCCCGGTCCCGGTCAGCTGCACCTGGTTGGCGTCGCCGGCGTCGTCGCGCGGATGATGAAGGTGCCGGACCAGACGGTCCGGATTCTCGTCCAGGGGATCCAGCGGGTCGAGATCGGCGAGTTCTTGACCACCGAGCCGTTCCTGCGGGCGCGTGTCCTCGAGTTGCCGGACGTGGTCAGGGGCGGCAAGGAGCTGGAGGCGCTGACGCGGAATGTGCAGACGACGTTCAGTCGGATCATCGAGGAGATCCCCTACCTGCCCGAAGAGCTCCAGCTCGCCGTCCACAACATCGAAGATCCGTCGGCCCTCTCCCACCTGATCGCCGGCGCTCTGCGGATCTCAACGGCCGAGAAGCAGGAGATCCTCGAGCAGGTGGACGTCGGCGCCCGCCTTCGCCGACTGGCGGAGATTCTCGCTCGCGAGCTGGAGGTGATCCAGATCGGGTCGAAGATCCAGAGCCAGGTTCAAGAGGGGATCGACAAGGGGCAGCGCGAGTACTACCTGCGCGAGCAGATGAAGGCCATCCAGGAGGAGCTCGGCGAGGGCGACGAGCAGGCGGAGGTCAACGAGTTGCGGGGGCGGATCGAGGAGGCGCAGCTGCCCGAGAACGCGCAGAAGGTCGCCGATCGTGAACTCTCCCGGCTCGAGCGTCTGCCGCCGGCCGCCGCCGAGCACGGGGTGATCCGAACCTACCTCGAATGGTTGATCGAGTTGCCCTGGACTCAGAGCAGCAAGGACAAGCTCAACATCAAGCACGCCCGCAAGGTCCTCGACGCCGATCACTACGACCTTGAGCTGGTCAAGGACCGGATTCTCGAATACCTGGCTGTTCGCAGGCTGAAGCCCGACTCGAGCGGGCCGATTCTCTGTTTCGTCGGGCCGCCGGGTGTGGGCAAGACGAGCCTCGGCCGCTCGATAGCCGGCGCCCTCGGTCGCCGTTTCGAGCGCATCTCCGTTGGCGGTGTCCGCGACGAGGCCGAGATTCGCGGTCACCGCCGCACATACGTTGGTGCGATGCCCGGAACGATCATCCGCGCCCTCCGCGACGCGGGCACCAAGAACCCGGTTTTCATGATCGATGAGATTGACAAGATGGGCGCGGATTTCCGCGGTGACCCGGCGAGCGCGATGCTCGAGGTGCTCGATCCCTCACAGAACGAGAGCTTCCGCGACCACTATCTCGACCTCGACTTCGACCTCTCCGACGTGATGTTCATCGCGACCGCGAACGTGCTCGATCCGATCCCGGCGCCCCTGCGCGATCGGATGGAGGTGATCCACCTCTCCGGCTACACGCTCGATGAGAAGCTGCATATCGCTCGGCGCTACCTGGTTCCGCGCCAGATTTCGGAGAACGGGCTCACCCCCTCGCAGATCGCGTTCGCCGATCCCGCGCTGAGGGCGATCGCCGAGGAATACACCCGTGAGGCCGGCGTCCGCAACCTCGAGCGCCAGATCGGCACCGTCTGCCGCAAGGTCGCCCGCGATCGTGCCGAGGGCCGTGCCCGCAAGAAGGTCACCGTATCCGGCAAGCGCGCTCGGGCGTTTCTCGGCCGCCGCATCTACTTCTCCGAAGCCAAGCGGCGGACCCGGCGGCCGGGGGTGGCGACCGGCCTCGCCTGGACGCCGGTCGGCGGCGAGGTTCTGTTCATCGAGGCGACGGCGATGCCTGGAGGCGGCAAGCTGATGATCACCGGGCAACTCGGGGAGGTGATGAAGGAGTCGGCCCAGGCGGCGCTCTCTTACGTCCGCGGTCATTTCGGCACCCTCGCGCCGGGCCTCGCGGAGGATTGGTTCGCGACCCACGACATCCACATTCACGTGCCCGCCGGTGCGGTTCCCAAGGACGGCCCTTCGGCGGGTGTGGCGATGGCTATCGCGCTGACCTCGTTGATCACCGGTCGCACCGTCGCCAACGACGTGGCGATGACGGGAGAGATCACCCTGACCGGTCAGGTGCTGCCCGTCGGCGGGCTCAAGGAGAAGTCACTCGCCGCACAGCGAGCGCGAATCAAACGGATAATCGCGCCGGCCCGCAACGAGGGCGAGATTCTCGAGATTCCAGAGCACGAGCGGTCGGCGCTCGAGTTCGTCTACGTGGAGGAGATCGACGAGGCAATTGCCATCGCCTTCGAGGGCCGGGTCCCGTAGCCAGATGCGGGGCTCATACGCCGCGATGATTGCCGCGGCTATTCTGCGGGTAGAGGCAAAGGCGAGGAGTTCGCGATCAACCGACAGGAGAGATGATGGCCAAGCGTAAGAAGGCAGCACAGTCCAAGGCGAAGGAAGCGGCAGACGTCGCCCGACCCTACGTCCAAAAGCTGATCGAGGACGACGACCTCCGCGCCAATCTGCGCGACGCCTACGAAGCCGCCCGCGACGCCTACGACCGCGCCGTCGATGGCAAGGGGCCGGCGAAGGCCGTGCTCGAAGACAAGCGCATGCAGGAAGACCTCCGCAACGCAGCGGAGTCGCTCCGCAGCGCCTCCGAGACGTTGCGCGAACCGGCCAAGCCGGAGAAGCGCAAGGGTCGCGGCCTGGGCCGCTTGCTACTTGTCGCCCTGGTCGCCGCGGTACTTGCCCTGGCTCTCTCCGAGGACCTTCGCAAGGCTCTGCTCGACCGCCTGTTCGGCGCTGAGGAGGAGTTCGAGTACACCTCGACGACAGCGCCGTCGTCGACGCCCGCCGGCTCCGCCTAGCTGCGGCCGGGGCCGCCGCTTGAGGTCGAATCCGCAACCCCTCCTGGGCGTCATCCGGGTGCCCGGGGGTTTTGCGACGACTTCTTAGCTGACTAGACTCCCGCGACCGATGGAGGCCGCGGCTGGAAAGAGAGAGTTGAGCGGGGACAAGGCTCAGCGCATCGTTGACGCGATGCGGGCGAGCGTCGCCGCCCGAGGGATAGCCGGCTCGACCTTCGAGCATGTCGCTCGCGAGGCCGGGGTCAGTCGCGGCTTGCTCCATTACTACTTCGGAACCAAGGAGCGGCTGCTCGTCGAGGTCGTCCGCAGTGACACCGAGATCCGCGTCGCTCGCCTCGACGAGACGCTGGCGGCCGCTCACACGGTCGACGATGTGCTTGACGTGCTCGTCTCCAACCTGACCGGGACGATCGAACACGATCCCGGTGTCTTCGGCCTCCTGTTCGAGGTGTTCTCGGCCGGGCGCCGCAATCCCGAGATCCAGCGTGAGGTTGCCGATCTGTTCAAGCGCACCCGCGATCACGTCGCCGAGGTGCTCGAGGCGAAGGAGGGGGAGGGAGCGGTCAGCCTCCGCTATGGAGCCCCGGCGACGGTCGCCTATCTGGTCGCGATTGCCGACGGCGTCGCACTGCAGGCGCTCTCCGATCCGGATCGGAACTACGAGCCGGGGATCGCCGTCGGTCGCGTGGCCGCCGCCGCACTGCTGAGCACGGATCAGCCTCTGGCCGGTCGCTGAAGCCTCTCAGGACGACCCACGGTCGCGTCTCGGTTGGCGATCAGCACGCGAGTTCCGCTGAGTAGATAGGCTTGCTGCGGGAACTACGAGAGGATCGAGCTTTGACGTTGCGCGTTTTCGCGGGCGAAAGCGATTCAGGGTATGGAGTGCATTTGTGAGCGCAGCTGAGGCTGGGGCAGAAAGCGGGGGGTTTACACCGGCCCGGATCGCAGCCAGCCTGGCCGTGATCGTTGCCTTCGTGCTCGTCGGGGTGCTGCTTTTCGGCGGCTCGAGTGGCCACAAATACAGCTTCGTCTTCGAGACCGGCGGTCAGCTCGTCCCAGGCAACGAGGTGCTCGTCGCCGGCCAGCCGATCGGCACGATCGACTCGATCGACCTCACCGACGACAGTCAGGCCGTGATCGACGTCACCACCGACCGGGTGCTGACCGAGGGCACCTCGGCGGTGATCAGGTTGAGCTCGCTGTCGGGCGTGGCGAACCGCTACATGTCGCTCACCTTGGGACCCGACAACGCGACGGAGATCGAAGAGGGGGCGACGATCTCCGGGGCCGACACGACGACTGCGGTGGATCTCGATCAGCTCTTCAACGTCTTCCGCCCGAAGGAACGGCGTGCGCTGCAGAAGTTCATCGAGGGCAACGCCACCGCCTACGCGGGCAAGGGCCGGCTCGCCAACCGGGCCTACAAGTTCATCAATCCGGCGCTGAACGCCTCCGAGCGGGTCTTCACCGAGCTCTCCAGCGACTCGCTCGTGCTGCAGCGATTCCTCGTCGACGGAGCAGCCACCTTCGGCGCGATCGGCGATCGCCGCGATGATCTCGCCTCGCTGGTCGTCGATGCCAACACGGCCCTGGGGGCCGTCGCGAACCAGAACGAGGCCCTCAACCGCTCCCTGGTGGCGCTTCCGGGGACCCTGCGTCAGGCCAACACGACCTTCGTCAACCTGCGCACGACCCTCGACGACCTCGACCCGCTGGTCGCGGCGTCCTATCCCGGCACCGAGAATCTGGCCCCGTTCCTGCGCCGGACCCAAAGCGTCGCCAAGGACTCCAGGCCCGTCTTCAAGCGCCTCGGGAAGGTCGTCAAGCTGAAGGGCAAGGCCAACGACCTGCGCGACACCCTCAAGGACCTGCCGACGGTGCGCAATGAGGGCAACACCGCCTTCCCGGCCGCGATCGCCGCGATGAACTCCTCTCAGGACAACCTGGCCTTCTTCCGTCCCTACGGACCCGACGTGTTCGGCTTCCTCGCCAAGCTCGGGGAGGCGACCGCTACCTACGACGCAAACGGCCACTATGCCCGCGTCTCTCCCACCGCCCAGAACGTCTTCGAGTACAACCCCGGCCTCAACCAGCTGGACCCGATCTTCAACGACCGCGCGGCCCAGTTCGACGGCCTCGACTTCGGAATCTTCCGCCGCTGTCCCGGCGGCGGCACCCAGCAGGCCGCCGACCTCTCCAACCCATTCCTCGACGACGGCAACCTGGGCATCGCCGAGTGCGATCCCACCGACCTCCCGCCCGGCTGATGAGACGACTCGCGCTGATCTTCCTCTCGATGCTCGGCCTCGGCGCCGTCCTCGCCAGCTCGGCTCCCGGCGACGGTGGCCCGACCGATGATTATCTGGTCCGTGCCTATTTCGACAACGCCGGCTTCCTCGTCGAGAACGAGGAGGTACGGGTTGCCGGCGCCAACGTCGGCACGATCGATTCGGTCGACGTCGCGCGGCCGGGCGAGCCGGTCAAGGCCGACGGCTCCGACGACCCGGGCAAGGCCGTGGTGGTGCTGCGGATCAGCGATTCCGCCTTCCAGGACTTCCGCGCCGACGCCTCCTGCATCATCCGCCCACAGTCGCTACTCGGCGAGAAGTTCGTCGAGTGCAAGCCGACCGAGCCGCGCTCCTCGCTTGGCGAGGCGCCGCCGGAGCTCGAGGTGATCGCCGACGGACAGCCGGGCGAGGGCCAGCTCTTCCTGCCGCTCGAGAACAACGGCAAGGCCGTTGATCTCGATCTCGTCAACAACATCACCCGCGAGCCCGAGCTCGACCGTTTCCGGCTGATCATCAACGACCTCGGGGCCGGTCTCGCCGCGCGCGGCGAGACCCTCGGCCAGGTGATCGAGCGGGCCAACCCGGCGCTGCAGGAGACCGACAAGGTGCTGAAGATCCTCGCGGAGCAGAACAAGGAGCTGGCCCGTCTGGCCGTCGACTCGGACGCGATCCTGACCCCGCTCAGCCGGGAACGGGACAGCGTCGCGGGGTTCATCAAGACGGCGACGACGACCGGCGAGGCGGCGGCCGAGCGACGGGACGCGATCGAGCAGGGCTTCATCGAGTTCCCGAACGCGCTCAGGGAGCTCGAGTCGACGATGGTCGAGCTGCGGCGCTTCTCCGAGGAGGCGACGCCGGTGGCCGCCGATCTCAACGTGGCCGCGCCGGCGCTTGCCGGTGCGACGGAGGCCATCGCTCCGTTTGCTCGCGCCGGGACGCCCGCCCTGGTCACCCTCGGGGACGCAACCGAGGCTGCCGGCCCCGATCTCGCGGCCTCCGCTCCGGTGATCCGGGACCTTGGCAAGCTCGGCGAGGCGAACACGCCCGCCGCGAAGAACCTCAACGCACTGCTGAAGAGCCTGCGCAAGACCGGCGGCACGGACCTGCTCTACAAGACGATCCTCAATTTCGGCAACACGGTCAACGGGTTTGACGACTACGGCCACTACGTCCGGGGCGCGATCCAGATCAACAACTGCACCACGCTCGTGGTGGCTGTGGTAAACCTGGACTGCCGCGCGACCTGGGTCGGTGCTTCTTCGTCGGCGGCCACCGCGGCCAATCCGACCTCGCCCGAGGACGTCGTGCCCTCGCCCCGGGAGAAGCAGCAAACGGGCAAGCGCACGGGCTCGTCGAAGCTCGCGAGCGGGCAGCGGCAGGCGGCATCCGATCTGCTCGACTTCCTGACTGGGGACGGCGAATGAGGAACACGCCGCTGCAGTCAGTGCTCCGCAACCCGACACTGGTTGGCGCTATCACCGTGCTGATCGTGATCCTCGCGGTCTTCCTCGCATACAACGCGAACAGTGGCCTGCCGTTCGTCCCCAACTACCGGGTCACGGCCGAGCTCCCGAACGCGGCGAGCCTCGTTCCCGGCAACGAGGTCCGCGTCGGGGGCGTCCGCGTTGGCATCGTCGAGGAGGTCGTGCCGATCAACGAGGAGGACGGTGGCGTCAAAGCCGGCCTCGTCTTGAAGCTGGATCAGACCGTGGAGCCGCTGCCGATCGATTCGACCGTCGTGATCAGGGCCCGATCGGCACTCGGGCTCAAGTACCTGCAGATCAACCGCGGCGAAAGCGAGGAGGGCTACCCCGAGGGCGCGACGATCCCGCTATCGCAGGCGACGCCGACCCCGGTCGAGTTCGACGAGGTTCTCAACACCTTCGACACGCCGACACGCGAAGGGATCAGGGGGACCATGATCGAGTTCGGCAATGCGCTGGCCGGTCGCGGACCCGACCTGAACGAGGCGATCGGGGCGCTCGACCCGCTGCTTCCCCGGCTCGAGCGCGTCACCCGCAACCTCGCCGCTCCGGACACCCGGTTGTCCCGATTCTTCCGGGTTCTGAGCCGGACGGCGGCCGAGGTGGCGCCGGTGGCCGAGACCCAGGCGAGCATGTTCGTCGCCCTCGACGGCACCTTCACCGCCTTCGCTGAGATCGCGCGGCCGTTCCTGCAGGAAACGATCACGAGGACGCCCGAAACCCTGCGCACGACCAGCGAGACCCTGCCCACGATCCGCCCCTTCCTGGTCAACAACCGGAAGCTGTTCGTCGACCTGCAGCCGGGCGCGGCCGTGCTCGCCACCTCGGCTCCCGTGATCGAGGCTGCACTTCGCGCCGGGATCCCGGCGCTGAAGACTTCGCCCGAGCTGAACGCGCAGCTCGCGCCGACCGCGGCCTCGCTGCTCGGCCTCAACGACGATCCGACGTCCCGCACGGGTATTGACCGGCTGACCGAGCTCGGCAACGAGCTGAGCCCGCCCGCCCGCTTCATCGCCCCCGCCCAGAGTGTCTGTAACTACGCGACGCTGCTGCTGCGCAACCTCAACGACCTCAGCAGTGAGGGCAATGACCTCGGCACCTGGAGCCGCGGGATCCCGCTGGAGTCCTGGAGTGGACCCAACAACGAGGGCAGTCCCTCCTCCGCGCCGGCCAATGGTGGCGGCTCCGATCAAGGCAACTACATTCACGTCAACCCCTATCCGAACACGGCCGCGCCCCAGCAGAGCACCCGCGAGTGCGAGGCAGGCAACGAGCCCTACGCGGTCGGCAAGCAGGTCACCACCAACCCGCCCGGCAACCAGGGCACGGTCACCGAGGACCAGATCAAGGGGCAGGGCTGATGCCGCGCGATCCGAAGCAGAAGGTCCACAAGGACTTCAACGAGGGCATCTATCACCGCCCCCCGACCGGCCCGAGCTTCCTCTCGATCGGAGTCGTCGCCGCGATCGTCCTCCTGATCCTCGGCTATCTGGCGTTCACCAAGTCGCTGCCCTTCACGGGCCCCGGCTACACGGTCACGGCGACCTTCGAAAATGCGGCAACGCTGCGGCCGTCGTCACCGGTACGGATCGCCGGCGTCAACGTCGGAAAGGTGACTGAGATCTCGCTCGACGGCGAGCTGTCCCGCGTTACCTTCACGGTCGACGAGGCGGGTCGGCCCCTGAAGACCGACTCCCAGGTGACGATCCGCCCGCGCCTCTTCCTCGAGGGCAACTTCTTCCTCGACCTGCAGCCCGGCAGTCCAAGCGCCCCTGTGCTGGACGACGGCGACTCGATCCCTGCCACCCAGACGCAGACCGCCGTCCAGCTCGATCAGATCCTCACCACTCTGCAGCAGCCCGACCGCCGCAACCTCAGTGCCCTGCTGGACGCCTACGGATCGGCGCTCGCCGACCAGCCGACCCCTGCCCAGGACAAGGGTCAGGACCCCGATGTCCAGGGCGAGTCGGCTGCGAAGGCGATCAATGACTCGTTCCGCTACGGGGCCCGCGCCGGCAAGAGCACCGCGCAGGTCAACCAGGCCCTGCTTGGCGAGCGGCCCGGCGACCTCAACAAGCTCGTCTCGAAGACCGGGATCGTCTTCCGCAAGCTTGCCTCGCGGGAGTCTCAGCTGAGCTCTCTGATCACCAACTTCTCGGTCACGGCCGGTGCTTTGGCAGCCGAGTCGGCCTCCCTGGAGGACACGGTCGCTGAACTGGCGCCGACCCTCGAGCAGGCGGAGCCGTCGCTGGCGAAGCTGAACGAGGTGTTCCCGCCTCTGCGCGCCTTTGCCCGTGAGCTGACCCCGGGCGTCAAGCAGCTGCCGGCAACGATCGACGCCGGCACGCCCTGGCTGCGCCAGACCGGCAAGCTCGTGCAGCCGGGCGAGCTCGGCGGCATCGCGCAGGACCTGAAGCTCGCGCAGCCCTCGCTGGCCGCCGCGACCAATGACCTCGCGGGCCTGCTGCCGCAGCTGCAGGGCACCAGTCGCTGCGTAACGAAGGTGCTGGACCCGACCGGCGACATCGTCATCAGCGACGATTTCGCGACCGGTTCCCCGAACTATTACGACTTCTTCTACGCTGCCGCCTCCCAGGCGGGGGCCGGCGCCAACTTCGACGGCAACGGTCAGCTTCTCCGGGTCCAGTTCGGCGGCGGCCCGAGCCTCGTTTCGACTCCCATCAGCGGGGCAACCGGCACCACCACCCCGCTCTGGGGCTACACGATCCAGCCGCCGACGGGCACCCAGCCGGTCCGTCCCGCGCAGGATCCGCCGATCCGC
>JAQBGG010000079.1:0-42339 GCA_032122625.1 Acidobacteriota bacterium | reverse complement strand
GCCGCCATCACGCCGCCACCGGGGTGGGTGCCGGCGCCGCAGAGGTAGAGGCCGCCGACCGGGGTGCCGTAGTGGGCGAGGTCGGGGGTCGGGCGCATGAAGGCCATCTGATCGAGGCCCTGCTCGCCCTGGAATATCGAGCCGCCCTGGAGGCCGAAGATCTCCTCGAGGTCGGGCGGCGCCAGCACCTCCAACTCCTCGATCGCGCCTGGAACGTTGGGCGCGTAGCGGGCCAGGTGGTTGACGCAGGAGGCGGCGTAGTCCTCGCGGCTCCCGTTCGGCCAATCCTCGGCCGCATGCGGTCCGTACTGAGTGAACATCGTCATCACCCAACGGTCGTCGTCGGTGAGCGAGGAATCGACCGCCGAGGGTAGCTCGGCCTCGACGTAGGGGTTGGCGGCGGGGCGGCCGGCGAGCGCATCCTGCCAGGCCGTCTCGAGATAGTCGACGGAGGGACAGAGGTTGACGCCGGTGTGCATCAGGAGCTGCTGTTCCTCCTCGCTGACATTCTCATATCGGGGCGGCTCGCTGAGCACGATGTTGATCTTCACCGAGCCACCGCGGGTTCTGTAGCGGCGCATGTCGTCGGCGATCTCGGTCGGGAAGTTCTCCGCTCCAGCGAGGTCGAGGATCGTCGTCTTCGGGTGCGCTCCGGAGGCGACGATCGGCGCGCGCAGCTCTTCACCGTCACTGAGAGTGACGCCGACCACTCCGCCGCCGGCGACATCGATCGAGGCGACCTCGGCATCGGTGCGGATCAACGCGCCGGCGGACTCGGCCGAGCGGGCGATCGCGTTGCTGATCGCGCCCATGCCGCCGATCACCTGACCCCATGAACCGCGCACGCCGTCGAGTTCGCCGAGCGCGTGATGGAGGAGGTTGTAGGCGGTGCCGGGGGTCCGCGGTCCGGCCCAGACGCCGACCACGCCGGTCGAGGCGACCGAGCCCTTGAGAGCGTCGAGCTCGAAGCTGTCATCGAGGAGGTCGCCGACCGACATCGTGAAGATGCGTACGAGTTCGTGGATGTCACGGCGCGAGAGGCCAGCCGCGCGCCCCGCCTCACGAACGAGAGAAAGCAGGTCACCGGGGCGTTTCGAGCCGAGCGATGGCGGCTCCCGGACCAACATCGGCGCGAGGAAATCAGCGGCTGCGATCAGCCGGTCCTCGAAGGGCCCGTATGCGTCGGCGTCGTGTCTCGAGAAGCGGGCAATCGACTCCTGGGTCTTCGCCGTCTCGTTGAAGAAGAAGATCGGACCCCGCTCGGAGAGCGCCGCGTAGGCCGGGTCGAGCGGTACCGCCTTGTAGCCGAAGTCCTTGAGCCGCAGGTCCTCTACCACCTTCGGCTGCAGCATCGAGACGACGTAGGAGGCGCGTGAGACCCGGGCCCCGGGCCAGACCTCCTCGGTGACGCAGGCGCCGCCCAGTATCGGTCGGCGTTCGAGCACGCAAACCCGGAGTCCGGCGTGGGCAAGGTAGGCGGCTGTCGTGAGCCCGTTGTGGCCGCCGCCGACGATGATCGCGTCGAAGGAGCGCTCGCCGGGGGGCGGAACCCGGCCCGCGGGCGCGGCGCTGTTGGCTGAAGTTGGTGTCCCCGCGGCGGTTTCGATGGCCGCAATGTAGCAAAGACATCGTGCAATTGACTACAAGGTAAGTGCTAGGATCAGACCGGCCGGCAGGTCCCCGCAGAGGCGGAGTCCGGACCCCGGCGGCGAAGGGGAGCAGAACCCCCCCACCGCAAGAACCTTCAACGAACGAGGCTCAACCAATGCCCGATACCCAGACCCTGCAGGAACTCGCCAAGCAGCACCTGATGCTGCACTTCTCCGACATGTCCGTCGATCAGTCGGAGATCACCGTGATCGACCATGGCGAGGACCACTACGTCTTCGACACCGAGGGAAACCGCTACATAGACGGACTCTCGGGTCTCTACTGCGCCAACCTCGGCCACTCTCACGGTGAGGAGATCGGAGCCGCAGCCCTCGAGCAGATGGTGAAGTTGCCGTTCAGTTCGAACTGGACCGTCGCCCACCCAAGCTCGATCGAGGCCGCGACGAAGATTGCCGCGCTGGCGCCGGCCGGCCTCGAGCGCGTCTTCTTCACCTCCGGCGGCTCGGAGGCGGTCGAGTCCGCTTACAAGATCGCTGTCCAGTGGCACGCCGCCAACGGCCAGCCGCAGCGACGCAAGGTGATCGCCCGCAAGGACGCCTACCACGGAGTGACCCTGGGAGCCCTGTCGCTGACCGGGATGCCGGTCTGCCGGACCCCATTTGAACCGCTGCCGATCCACACACAGCACGTCTCCAACACCGGCGCCTACCGCCACCCTGAGGGCGGCGATGAGGACAGGCTCTGCCGGGCGCTACTCGAAGAGATCGAATCGACGATCGAGTTCGAGGTCGCCGAGACGGTGGCGATGATCATCGCCGAGCCGGTCCAGAACGCGGGCGGCTGCTTCGTGCCGCCCCGCGGCTACTGGCAGGGACTACGGGAGATCTGCAACCGGCACGGGATCCTGCTCGTCTCCGACGAGGTGATCTGCGCCTGGGGCCGGATCGGCAGCTGGTTCGGCGGCCAACGCTTCGACTACACGCCCGACCTGATCACCTTCGCCAAGGGGGTCACAGCCGGGTACTTCGCCTTCGGCGGCATGATCATCTCCGACAAGGTCGCCGAGCCGTTCCTGACCGGCGCCGAGAGCTACATGCACGGCTACACGTTCGGTGGCCATCCGGTCGGCTCGGCGGTGGCGTTGGCGACGATCGAGATCCTCGAGCGCGAAGGGATACCGGATCGCGTCCGCAGCAACGAGGACCACGCCCGCTCCCTGCTTGAGGGACTGCGCGACATCCCGATCGTCGGCGACGTACGCGGCTGCGGCCACTTCTTTGCCCTCGAGCTGGTCCGCGACCAGGAAACGAAGCAGGCCCTCGAGGGACCAGTTGCCGAATGGCTGCTCAAGGATGTGCTGACCAAGCGTCTTTACGAGCAGGGGCTGATCTGCCGCCTCGACGACCGCGCCGACCCGATCGTGCAGATCGCACCGCCGCTGATCGGCGGGCCCGAGATGTTCGACGAGATCACCGAGATCCTCCGAGACGGCCTCGAGCACGCCGCCGAGCGGATCGACGAGCGCCCCGCCGAGCTCGCCACGGCGGGGTAACCCCGCCCGCGCGGGAACCAGAGCCGTGCCTACCCGCCGCCGCGGTAGGTTCGCCACGCTTACGACCGAGAAGGAGTACCGATGCAGATCATTCTCAGCGACTTCATCAGCCTCGACGGGGTCGTCCAGGCGCCGGGGGGCCCCGGCGAGGACACCGACGGCGGGTTCGCACACGGCGGCTGGTCGATGAAGTACTTCGATCCCGAGGCGATGGGACCCGCGCTCGACGAGGTGCTGGGGAGGACCGAGGCTCTGCTGTTCGGACGGCGCACCTGGGAAGGGATGGCCGCGGTCTGGCCCGATCGCGCCGGCGATCCGTTCGCCGATCGGATGAACGAGATCACCAAGTACGTGGCCTCCCGCAGCCTGAGCCAGGACGACCTGGCCTGGTCGGGCTCGACCCTGCTGAACCCCGAGGACGCGATCAGCGCCATCGAGGGGCTGCGGGAACGCGAGGGCAAGGCGCTGCAGGTCTGGGGAAGCGCCTCGCTCACCGAGCAGCTGATCGAGCACGATCTCGTCGACGAGTACGTGCTGATGATCGAGCCGATCCTGCTCGGCGGCGGCAAGCGGATCTTCCCCGGGGACGGTCAGGCCCGCCCGCTCGAGCTCGTCTCTACGAGCACCTCGAGCACCGGCGTGCTGATCTGTACCTACCGGAGGGTGCGGGACTGACCGCGGCCGAGCCCTTCTCGCAGACGGTGACCGGGGCTAGCTCGGGCGGCTGATCACGGCGTCCAGGGCGACGGCGCCCTCGGTGCCGACGCAGACGGGGTTGAGCTCGATCAGGTCGAGGTTGGAGTCGAGTAGCAGGCGGCCGACCCGCGCCGCCAGCTCGGCGGCGGCGACGAGGTCGAGGGGCGGGCGGCCGCGGCCGCCGGTGAGGGAGGCAGCGGTGCGGAGCGAGCGCAGCGCCGCTTCGACCCGCGGCGCGTCGGCCGGCAGAGGGACGATCGCGACGTCGTCGAGGGCCTCCGTCCAGATTCCGCCGAGGCCGACGACCAGCGCGGGCACGATGCCACTGCGATGTGCGGCGACGAACAGCTCCGCCCCGCCCTCGGCCATCCGCTCGACGAACAATCCGGTGCCCTCGGCAGTGGCCGCCTCGAGAGCGAGCAGCTCGGTCGCCGCGGCCCGCACCTGCTCCCCGGTCTCAAGCCCGAGGCGCAGGGCGCCCACCTCGGACTTGTGAAGGAGTCCCCGCGCAACGAGCTTGACCGCCACCGGAAAGCCGATCGCCTCCGCGACGGACGCGGCGCCTTCGGCGTCGGTCGCCGTGCGGCCCTCGGGCACCGCCACCCCGGCCGCGGCGAGCAGGGCCTTGGCCTCAGCTTCGTCGAGCCACTCCGAATCTCCGGCAGGGGAACCTGGCCGCGGCGCCGCGGCGGCGGCGATCTCCCTCAGGCGGGCGGCGTCGCCAGGTGGGCGGGCGAGGGCCTTTGCGGCGCGGACCGCCTCGCCGAGGCCGGCGATGAAGGGGACGCCGTGGTCGGCGAGCTCGCGGACCGCCTCCTCGTTGATCAGGTCCGGGAGCGTGGCGGCGGCGATCACCGCCGAGGAGGCCCGGGCGGCTCCGGCGATGATCCCGGCGAGGACGGCGTCCCAGCTCGCATCGAGCGCGCGGTTGGGGTAGTCGAAGAGCAGCAGTACCTGGGCGATCCCGGGGTCATCGGAGACGATCCGTGAGAGCTCGGCCAGCAGCTCGGTATCCCCCCAGATCATCGAGGTGTAGTCGAGCGGGTTGTCGACGGTGGCGGCCGAGGGCAGCAGTGGCTTTAGCAACCGCTGCGTCTCAGGCGCCAGTGCCGGCATCTCGATCCCGACGCTCGCGGCGATGTCGGCGGCGCTGCCGGAGTCCCCGCCGGAGCAGGTCAGCACGGCGAGACCGCCCGCCTGCCGCGGCCGCGCCTTTGGCGCCGCCATCGCGCGGGCCAGCTCGAGCAGCTCATGCGGCTCCTCGGCCCAGGCCGCCCCCGCCTCCTCGACCAGTGCCCTGAAGACGCGGAAGTCGCCTGCCAGGGATCCCGTATGGGCGGCCGCCGCGCGGGCCCCGGCGGGCGAGGAGCCGACCTTCTGGATCGCGACTCCGACGCCGCGCTCGACGCATAGGGCGAGGGCCGATGCCAGCTTCTCACCGTCCCCGGCGGCCTCGAGAAAGAGGCCGACCGAGCGCACACCGTCAGCCACGGCCAGCGCCTCGAGCCAGTCGCTGGCGTCGAGGACCGCCTGATTGCCGGTTGAGATCACCGTGTGGAAGTCGATTCCGCGAGCGGCTCCGAGAGCGTTGACGCCAACGTTGCCACTCTGCGTGATCAGCGCCACATGGCCTGGGATCTGGCCGCCGATCGCGTCTCCCCACATCGGCGCACGAGCATGCAGCGCCGCGATCCCGTTGCCGTTCGGGCCGCAGAGCGGCAGGTTGTGACGAGCCGCCGCATCGATCAGCTCGGCCTCCAGCCTGCGGCCGGCGGCGACCTCGCCGAATCCGGCGGAGATCACGATCGCGCCGCCACAGCCGAGAGCCCCGGCCGCATCGACCACTTCGGGGACCATCGCCGCCGGGATCGCAATCACCACCGCGTCCACCGGTTCGGGCAGATCGGCGAGCGAGGGCAGGCAGGGGAACCCGTGCACCCGGTCTCGACGCGGGTTGATCCCCCAGACCGGGCCGGGGAACTCCGCTCGCCTGAGGTTGCCGCAGACCAACTCGCCGTAGCTACCGGGCCGATCGGTGGCGCCGACGACAGCAATCGAGCGCGGCGCCAGCAGCGGGCTCGGATCGGCCGTCTGTGCATTGACCGTAACGACGGTAGCCATCAGCAGGCCACGTCCGGGCCTAGTGGATCACCGACTCGACGCCGCGCCGCTCGAGCCCGCGAGCGACGATCAAGCGCTGAATCTCGCTCGTTCCCTCCCAGATCCGATCGACGCGCAGTTCGCGCAGGTATCGCTCGGCGGTGTTGTCGCGCATGTAGCCGCGGCCGCCGAAGGCCTGGACGCAGCGGTCGGCGCAGCGCCATGCTGCCTCGGAGACGAACAGCTTCGCCATCGATGCCTTCGCGTGGATCAGCTTGCCGTCGGCGCCGGCATCGACCATCGCCGCCACCTGCATCGTCAGCAGGCGTCCGACGGTCGCGTCGGCGGCCGAGTCGGCGAGCGGGAACGAGACCCCCTGATAGTCGTAGATCCTCGATTCGCCCTGAATCCGCCCGGTCGCCCACTCGACGGTTTCCTCGAGCAGCCGCCACATCGCGCCGACCCCACGGGCCGCAATCGCGATCCGCTCCTCGGTGAACCAGGCCCGCTGTACCTCGTCGCCCTTGCCGATCCCGCCGATCACGGCCGACTCCGGGACCTCGACGTCGGTGAAGGTGATCGTCGGGTGCCCCTCGGGATAGTTGTGGGTGAACTGGGGCTCGGCGATGAACTCGACCCCGGGGCTGTCGGTATCGACGGCAAACAGGGTCGGCAGCTTCTCGCCGCCATCGATCAGGTTGACGACCACGATCAGGACTGAAGCGACGTCGCCGGTGGTCACAAACCACTTCTCGCCGTTGATCAGGTAGCCGCCGTCGCTGCGGGTTGCGGTCGCCTCGATCCCCGAGGGATCGGAGCCGGCGGCGCTCTCGGTCACCGCGTAAGCGTCCTTGAGCTCGCCACGCAGGGCGGGCTTCAGGTAGCGGTCGATCTGCTCGTCGCTGCCGTACTCCCAGACGTTGTAGGCGTTGGGAATGTGCCAGTAGACACCGTTGGTCGAGCGGCCGAACTGCTCCTCGACGAGGGCCCAGCCAAGCCGCGACCAGCCTTGGCCGCCATGCTCTACCGGATGTAGGCCACCGTTCAGGTTGGCGGCGATCGCCTCCCGCTTGATCATCTCGATCGTCTCCTGCGGGAGCCGGCCGTGGTTGGCCTCGGCCTCCTGCTCGAGGGGAATCAGTACCCGCTCGACGAACTCGCGGGCGCGAGCCTGCAGCTCGAGCAGTTCGGGGCTCAGGCCGCCTGGATCGGCGACGGCCTCCGGCGTGGGCGCGGCGGTCGGCTTCATCTGATTCATTCCTCTTCCTGCGCCAGGGTGGTCGCTCGGGCGACCCGGCCGCTGAGGCCGAGCATCAGCGCATTGTGGTTCCTGATTACTGCCAGCACGTCCCTGCGGGCGTTCTCCAGCTCCTCGGACCCCTCGCCTGCGGCGGGGGCCCGTTGGGCAAGTTCCTCGGCCTCACGCAGCCAGGCGAGCCATTCCCTCCGGCTGCCGTGCAGTACGAGCTGCTCGGCCTGCTCTCTCTCGCGCTCAACCGCTTCGCTCGGTGGTGACCCACCCGTGCGCAAGGACGCGATCGCGCGCGGAAGAACTCGCTCCGGTTCGGGAGTGATCGACAGCCAATCGCGGCGGCCACTGAGCACCGCCGAGACGATAACATAACATTGACTACAAAGTCAGCATCTCGCTGGAATCCGCTTTCCGGCGGCGAAAACACTGGAGGATTGGGTTCTGATGAGGACTGAGACCGCGGAGCAGCTTCGCCCCCTCGACCCACGCTTCTATCTCGACCCTGAGGTGCTCGAGCGCGAGCACCGGGAGATCTTCGCCCGGACCTGGCAGTACGCCGCCCATGTCAGCGAGTTACCGGACCCCGGCAGCTACGTGACCGCAACGGCCGGTAATCAGCCGCTGCTCGTGGTCCGCACGAAGGAGGGTCAGTTGCGTGCCTTCCGCAACGTCTGCCGCCACCGCGGCTCGGAGCTACTGAGCGGCTCCGGCACCTGCAAGCGGGCGATCCGCTGCCGCTACCACGGCTGGACCTACGACGCTGATGACGGGCGCCTGCTCGGTGTCCCCGAACACAAGAACTACGCGGAGCTCGACAAGCCGGGTCTGGGACTGTTCCCGGCCCGGGTCGAGGTGCTTGCCGGTCTCGTCTTCGTCAACCTCGATCCGCACGCCTCTCCCCTGGCGGAGCAGTGCGCCGGCCTGGCCGAACTGCTCGATCGCTATCGCCTGCCGCAGCTCAACCGCTTCTCCTCGGGTGAGAGCGGCAGCCAGCCGGCGAACTGGAAGATCGTCGCCGATAACTACCTCGAGGGCTACCACGTGCCGATCGCCCATCCCGGCCTGATGAGACTGCTCGACTATCAGCACTACGAGGTCAGCCTGCACGAGGGCTGGGTCCGCTTCGACGCGCCTCTTCGCGACAAGCCGTCCGAGAACCGCAGCGAGCGCCTCTACCAGAGACTGGTCAGGCCGATGCCGGGGCTAGACGCCGATGACCGCCGCAGCTGGCGCTATGTGTTCATCTACCCGAACACCACCATCGACCTCTATCCCGACCAGGTCAACGTCTGGAAGCTGATGCCAAACGGAACCGAGCTGACCGACGACCTCTGGGCCTGCTTCCGACCCGCGGGAGCGGGCCCACTGACCCGTTTCGTCCAGCGCCTGAACGGCCGCCTCAACACCGAGGTCCTGTTGGAGGACGTTGACCTCGTGCGTCGAGTGCAGACGGGGATCCGCTCCCACGACTACGAGATCGGACCGCTCTCGGCCCGGGAAGCGGCCATCGGCTGGTTCGCCGAGCGGGTCCGGGCGAGTCTCGGCGAGGCCTAGGGTTCACGCTGGCCGGGGAGCGAACAGCGGTTGAACGGGAGCGGGCGGGCGACGAGCGTTCCACCCGCGAGCGGATCCTTGACGCCGCCTGCGAGCAGATCGCGAGCGACGGGATCGACGGGGTCCGCATCGCCCGCGTGGCGATGCTCGCCGGGGCGTCGACGGCGCTCGTCCATCACTACTTCTCAACCCGTGAGGAGCTGCTCGCGGAGGCGCTCGCCCATTCCTTCGAGCTGGCGGCCGACGAGCGGTTCGGTGAGGCGCCCGACGCCCAACGATCGGCAACGCGGCGCCTGGCGCTTGTGATCGACCAATGCATGCCCCGACCGGGGCCACAGGAGCGCGAATGGATCCTTTGGGTCGAGCTCTGGCTGCGGGCGGTGCGCGACCCGCCGCTGCGGCCGGTTGCGGCCGACCTCTACCGCCGCTATCGCGAGTGGGTCGCGGAGGCGATCGCGGCCGGGATCGAGAGCGGCGAGTTCAAGGCCTGCGAGCCCGACGAAGTCGCCGACTTCGCAATGGCTCTTCTCGACGGCCTCGGGATTCGCGCTCTGCTCGAGGACCCGGCGATGGACCTGGAACGGGTGCCGCGACTGATCGCCGAGCAACTGGCGCCGCGTCTCGGCCTCGAGCCCGAGGCACTGCTGCTCGCCGATGGCTGACCGCGCGCACTCCGGTTCGATAATCCCCCCGCTCGCCGGCGTCCGGTCAGGGGAGCCTGTGGTAGGTTGAACCGCGGTTCAGCTTTGCGGTCAACCCTGGGGGTGGGGCGCGGAGCGAGGAGAGGAGCCAGGACGCGCGTGAGCCCGCGACCCCAGATTGACCACATCAGACGACCGCAGATTCTCGCGGCCGCCAGCCAGGTGATTGCCGAGCGGGGAGTTGCTGCGACGCGGATCGCCGACATCGCCGAGCGCGCCGGGACCAGTGGACCCGCCCTGCTCTACTGGTTCGACTCCAAGGACGAGCTCTTGAGCGAGGCGCTCGGGTTCGCCGAGCAGTCGTTCTACGACAGCCTGACCAAGCGTTTGGCACAGCTCGAGCATCCGGGCGAGCGACTGCGGCTCCTTATCGACGCCTCCGTCGACGACTACGACTGGACGTTGTGGATGGAGCTCTGGACGAGGGCACTGTGGGACGAGCGGAGCTCGGCCGCCCGCCGGCGGCTGGACGATCGCTGGCGAGGGGAAATCACCCGTGAGGTTCGCGCCGGGCAGCTTTCGGGCGAGTTCGCCGGCGACGATGACCCTGAGCGCGTCGCGGCGATCATCGCCTCGCTGCTCGACGGCCTCGCGGTGCAGGCCACGCTCGGAGACCCGGGCTTTCCTCCCGCCCGGATCGTGGAACTAACGGTCGAGATCGCCGAGCGGCTGCTCGGGACCCGACTCCCCGAGCTTGATGACGACTTGCAAGCAAGCGGACGCGAGCGCGAGACGCTCGCAGGAGGAGTAGGCAAGAAATGAGCGACTCATCAGTGGACAGGCTGCTCGCCGATCGGCTCTCACGGCGGGATGTGATGAAGATCAGCGGTGGGCTCGCGCTGAGCGCCTCGCTGGCCGCCTGCGGCGTAGGCAGTGACCAGAACTCGAGCGCCGACACCACGAAGGCGATCGAGGCCAAGATCGACGGCGATCTCGTCTACTTCAACTGGAACCAATACCTCGACCCGGGCCTGATCAAGGACTTCGAGAAGGAGTACGGCGTCACCGTCCGGCAGTCGAACTTCGACTCGATGGCCGGGATGATGGCAAAGCTCAGATCGGGCAACCAGTACGACGTCATCTTCCCCAGCGCCGAGTTCGCCCAGAAGCTGATCCGGGCCAACCAGCTGCTCGAGATCCCGCGCAGTCAGCTGACGGCGATCGACGATGTCTACCCGTTCTTCAATGACCCCTGGTATGACACCGAGTCCGCGCACACCGTGCCCTATTCGCTCTACCTGACCGGACTCGGCTACCGGGCCGACAAGATCGACACGATGACCGGTTCCTGGCACGATCTGATCAACCCCCAGGCCGATGGGCGTTCGTTCATTCTCGACGACTTCCAGGAAGGGATCGGAATGGCGAACCTCGTCAACGGCTATGAACTCAACGCCGCCGAGCCCAGCCAACTCGACGAAGCGAAGGACTACCTGGTCGGGATCAAGCCGGAGCTGCGCGGCTTCAGCAGCGACACGATCACGAACATGGCCTCCGGCAATGCCTGGATTCAGCATCTCTGGAACGGCGACATCATCAACGCCCGTTACCGGGTCGACGACCCCTCAACGCTGAAGTTCCAGCAGAACGAGGAGGGTGTGCCGGTGGGCAGCGACACGTTCGCGATACCGGTCAACGCCGAGCATCCCGGAACGGCCTTGGTGTTCATCAATTTCGTCCTCGAGCGGTCGGCCCGCAACTCGACCTGGACCGGGTACCCGATGCCGACCAAGAGCTCGGAGAAGCCCTACGCCGACCTCGTGGCGGGCGAGCCGGAGCTGCAGATCACCGTCGATGACCTCGAGGCCGGCCAGGAGTTCGCAAACCTGGAGGGGCAGGCCCGTGAGGACTGGGACCGCACCTGGACCGAGGTCAAGGCCTCCTAGCGGAATGATTCCGGTGTCTTGAGCGAGCGGCGTTTCGCGAACCTCACCCTGCTGCCGGGGGCAGCATGGCTGCTGCTGCTGTTCCTGGTCCCGCTAGGGATCACGCTGGCGATTTCATTCGGCGTCACCGATGAGCTCGGCAATGCGCTGTATGCATGGAACCCTGACAACTACCAGCGCGTCTTCGATCCGCTGTTCGCGCCGGTGCTGTTGCGCTCGGTCGGCTACGCCGCCGCGACCGCGGCGCTCTGCATCCTGATCGGCTACCCGGTCGCCTATTACATCGCTCGCTTCGGCGGTCGCTGGAAGTACCTGCTCGTCGCCCTGGTGGTGCTCCCGTTTCTCGTCAACTACCTGATCCGCACCTACGCCTGGACCGCGATCCTCTCCGATGACGGCCTCCTCAACGGCATTCTCAAGGACCTCTCGCTGACCGAGGAGGGGGTCCGCTTTCTGAACACGCCGTACGCGGTGATCGGTGGCCTCGTTTACGGCTACATGGCCTTCATGATCCTGCCGATCTACGCCTCGCTCGACCGGATGGACCCGTCGCTGATCGAGGCCGGCAAGGACCTCTATGCGAATCGCTGGCAAACCTTCCGCCACGTGACCTGGCCGGCGACGTTTCAGGGTGTGCTGGCGGGTTCTGTGCTGGTCTTCCTGCCCGCAGTCGGAGACTTCGTCAGCGCCCAGTTGCTCGGCGGGCCGGACACCTACATGGTCGGCAACCTGATCCAGCAGCAGTTCTTCGACGCCAACAACTTCCCCTTCGGGGCCGCCCTGACGACCGTGATGATGGCCTTCCTGCTGATCTTCATGATCTTCTACCTGCGTTCGGCGGGCCGCGCCGCTGAGGAGGCCCGGGCATGAGCGCCGCGCCGGCAGCGGCCGGGAGGCCGCCCTTCCTCGCTCGCCGCCGAGCTCGGCGGGCCGAGCGCCGAAAGGCTCTGGATCGGCCCCGCTTTCTGAAGCTCGTCGTCGGCGGCTTCCTGGTCTGGACGTTCCTGCCGATCCTCGTCGTCGTTCTCTTCTCCTTCAACTCCAGCGTCTCGCTGCAGAACTTCGAGGGGTTCAGCACCCAGTGGTACTCCGACTTCTTCGGCGACCGGGGGCTGCGCGAATCGCTGTTCGCGAGCCTCGAGATCGCGGCGGTGACGATGGTCGTCGCGACGACAATCGGCTCGCTGCTGGCGTTCGGCCTGGTCCGCGCCCGCAACCGGCTCAGCCCGGTGACCAACGTGCTGATGCTGATCCCGCTGGTCGTCCCCGAGATCGTCGCCGGGGTGACGGCCCTGCTGCTTTTCACCCAGATCGGGATGCAGCTCTCGTTGACGACGATCATGCTCGCCCACATCACCTTCTCGATCTCCTACGTGACCGTGATCGTCCGCGGCCGCCTCGCCGCCCTCAACCGCGAGGTCGAGGAGGCGGCGATGGACCTCGGAGCAACGCGGATCCAGACCCTGCGCCTCGTCGTCTTGCCCGAGCTGTGGCCGGCGATCCTCGCGGCCGGCCTCTTGATCTTCGCGCTCAGCTTCGATGACTTCGTGCTCAGCTTCTTCACAACCGGCGAGTCGCCACAGCCGCTGCCGGTACGGATCTACTCCTCGATCCGCTTCGGCGTCACGCCGACGATCAACGCGATCGGCACCCTGATGCTCCTGCTCTCCCTGGCCACCTTCACGCTGGCGCTGGCGCTGCCGCGAATCCTCGGCAGACGTGGACAGACGGTTCTGATCGGAAAGGACGCTGTATGAACGAAACGACCAACGGCGATCACCCGAACGAGGCGGTCCGCTTCGAGGGGGTGACGAAGCGCTTCGGTGAGACCGCCGCGGTCCGCGATCTCGGGATCACGATCGGCCGTGGCGAGTTCTTCTCCCTGCTCGGGCCCTCCGGCTGTGGAAAGACGACGACGTTGCGGATGGTCGCGGGCTTCGAGCAGCCATCAGAGGGGCGGATCTTCCTCGACGGCGAGCCGGTGGAGGGCGTACCTCCCTACGAGCGCCACGTCAACACCGTGTTCCAGAGCTACGCCCTGTTCGAGCACCTCGACGTCTATGAGAACGTCGCCTTCGGGCTCAAACGGCAGAAGGTCGGCGGTGACGAGATCAAGCAGCGGGTAGGCGCGGCACTCGAGCTGGTGCAGTTGCCCGGGCGCTCGGAGGCGAAGCCCCGGGAGCTCTCCGGCGGGCAGAAGCAGCGGGTGGCATTGGCGAGGGCGCTGATCAACCGGCCCTCCGTCCTGCTCCTGGACGAGCCGCTGGGAGCGCTTGACCTGAAGCTGAGGCGGCAGATGCAGGGCGAGCTGAAGCAGATCCAGCGCGAGGTCGGGATCACTTTCGTCTATGTCACTCATGATCAGGAGGAGGCGCTGTCGATGTCTGATCGGATCGCCGTGATGGACGCCGGCCGGGTGATCCAATGCGGCCCGCCCGAGGAGGTTTACGAGCACCCGACGGAGAGCTTCGTCGCGGACTTCATCGGCATCTCGAACCTCCTCGACGGCACGGTCGCCGAGGGCGGGCAGGTGCGGCTCGCCGGGGGCAACTTGGTTCCGGCCCCGCTGAAGGAGGGACTCGTGGTCGGCGACGCCGTGAAGCTCGCGGTGCGGCCGGAGAAGATCACGATCGACGAGATCGAGGACGGCATGGTGGTGCTCGAGGGAGTCGTCGAGCAGCGCGTCTACCTGGGAATGACGACGCAGGTGACGGTCTCGCTCGGTGGCGACGCCCGCCTGGTGGCGCTCGACAAGCAGAGCTACCGCGCCAGCGCCGAGGATCGCTGGGAGCCGGGAATGAGGATCAAGCTCGGCTGGCACGCCGAGCATGCGCTGGTCTTGAGCTGAGCCCAGCCGCCGGGGCATCTCCTCCAGATCGCGGCCCCTCCCAGCCTCGCTGCTCTGAGCGTCTCGCAAGCGGTCACCGTCGCCGTCGAGGGGTCACGTCGCTCGGGATGGTTCCGTCTAACGTGACCCTGATGCTCCACCACGTCGCAATCGAGGTCCTCCCCGCCGATGCCGAGCGCTTCGGTGAGATGCTCGAGCTGATCGGATTCCAGCCGATCGACGCGCCGGAGGAGTTCGGCGGCGGGATCCCCTGGTACGAGCGGGAGGGGACCCAGGTGCACCTGATCATCACCGAGGGGGCGACCGCACCGGCGCTCGGCCACGCCGCTTTCGTCGCACCGGATTTCGAGGCGACCGCGTCAGCGCTGGGGGCTGCAGGCTTCGAGGTCGAGGAGCATCGGCAGCTGTGGGGCGAGAGACGATCGTTCATCCTCGCCCCCGGTGGCCATCGGGTCGAGATCATGGCGGCCCCGCCAGAGCCCAGCGTCTGAGTGGACCACCGACTGGACCACCGATTCCGTAAGACCCGCACGCTGCGCGAATCCCCTCACCACGACACGCCGGTGGAGGACGTACCATCGCCACCCCGTGCGTTACCCCGTCGAGACCTTCACCGCCGCCGAGCAGGAGCTGTTGGCGCCGCACTTCACGAACCTCGACAAGCCGGTTTTCGCCCTGACCAACCTGCCGGAGACCGTCAAGGGAGCGCTGTTCGCCCGATACTCGCGCTACCAGGGAACGCTGCGCCGCCTCTACCTGGACGAGTTTGCAGCGGAGGCCCCCGGCGGTGGACGGCCATTTGACGGCGCCGAGGGGGAGCGCGCCGCGCAGCTGTACGAGCGGATCTTCCTCGGCTACGGGGATGATTCCGTGGCGCAGCTCGGGGGGGCGCATCTCGCCTGCGAATGGACCTCGAACGTGCTCACCAAGCTGCTCCAGCGCGGCCGGCTGGCCGCCTATCTGGAGCAGTCGACTCGCTACATCGCCTACGACGCGCCGATCGACGCCACCCACAGCCAGGGCGACCCGGGCAGCTGGCGCTACTACCGCGACTCCGACCTCAGCCCGGAGTTCGGCGCCGCGATGGACGAGATCTTCACGATCTATTCGCGCTCCCTCAAGCACGTACAGGCCTGGGCCGAGGAGCGCTGGCCGCGCGGGGAGGAGCCCGAGGCCGCCTGGCGTCGATCGATCCGGGCCAAGGCGCTCGACCTGCTGCGCGGCCTTTTGCCCGCCGCCACCCTTTCGCATGTCGGCATCTACGCCTCCGGACAGGCCTACGAGCAGCTGATCATGCGCCTGATGGCATCGCCGCTACCCGAGGCGCGCGAGTTCGGTCAGCTTGCTCTCAGCGAGCTCAACCAGGTGATCCCGAGCTTTCTCACCCGTGTCGGACGGCCGGAGCGCGGCGGCGAGTGGATCGACTACTTCGAGCAGCGCCGCGACGCGACCGAGCGCTGGGTCGCGCGGCTAGGGCTCGATCGCCGCGAGGGATCAGCCGGGCCGTCCGTCGAACTCGTCCATGTCGACGGCAGCGAGGATGACCTGCTCGCCGCGTCGCTCTACGAGGCCACCGGGGTTGCCGAGGAGACGATCGCCCATCGCCTCGAGCACCTCGACCCGATCGAGCGCGACCAGCTGCTGAGCGAGCTGGTCGGTGCCCGCGAGAACCGCCGGCACCGGCCCGGGCGCGGCTGGGAGACGGTCCGCTATCGCTTCGAGATCGTCTCCGACTACGGTGGCTTCCGTGACATGCAGCGGCACCGGATGCTGAACTGCCAGTGGCAGACGCTCGGACCCGACCTTGGCGCCGGCGTTCCCGAGGAGGTCCAGGACTCCGGCGCCGGCGATGAGTACAAACGCGCTCTCGAGATCTCGCGGACGGAGTTCGAGCGACTCGAGGCGGCCGGGATGGCGGAGGCGGCGCCCTACGCGCTCTGCCTCGGCTACCGGATCCGCTACGTACTCGACATGAACGCCCGCGAGGCTATGCATGTCTGCGAGCTGCGCTCCGGGCGCGAGGGCCACCCCACCTACCGGGCCGTCGCGCAAGCCATGCACGAGCGAATCGCCGACGTTCACCCCCGGATCGCGGCGGCGATGCGCCACGTCGACTCCTCCTCCGAGCCCCGTCTGGAGCGGATCATGAGCGAGATCCGCACCCACCGCAAGCGCGCGGCGCTGACCGGCTGAGCAGCCTAGATGCTGTTCCGCTTCTCGCAGCTGCGGGCGGTGTCCTTGCCTGATCCGCCGTTACAGCTGTCCTTCCCCTTGCCGCCGCGGAGATCGTCGTTCCCCTTGTTTCCCTTCAGCTTGTCCTTGCCACCCTTGCCTTTGAGCAGATCCTTACCGCCGCCGCCGCAGGCGACGTCGTTGCCACCCTTGCCGAGGATCTCATCAGCTCCGCCGCCACCTTTGAACACGTCTCGGCCGGAGGTGCCGACGAGCTTCTCGGCGGCAGCGGTCCCCAGCACCGTCACCTGCTCGCCACCGCAGAACTCGGCTCCACCCGCGACCGAGCCGTAGAGGGTCTGGGCGACGTCACCCTGGTAGGGGCCATAGAGGTTCTGCTCGCAGGTCACGACCAGGCAGTACGAGTAGCTGTTGACGGACAGCACGGTGTCAGCGGCGACCCAGCCGCCGCCGCTGGAACCGGCGGTCATGTCGCAGGGGATGTACAGCGTGTTCGGGCCGGAGCCGGGCGGATTGTCGGTGCCGCCAAGCTCCGAGCTGCAGCGGAACTCGCGGCCACCGCTGAACTCGATTGGTGGCTGCTGCGCCGGATAGCCGAACGACTGGTAGGTCTTGTCGCGCGCCTGGTTGAAGGCGATGCCGCGGCCCCCGACGAGGTCGGTCAGGCTCTGGTCCTCGGGGTTGGCGCTGACCGTGGCAGCGCCGAGGTCATAGGAGAGGTTGCCGCTCTTGCGCCACTGCTCAGTCGTCGCCAGCTGCTCGGCAGGCCACTCCCCGAACGGCGTCGAGCCGCTGTGGTAGCCGGGTGCGAACATCCAGTTGGTCGCGAAGCCGCCGCCCCCGGTGTCGAAAACGCAATGGCCGGCCGACCAGACGACGCTCTTGTTGTTGGAGGCGATGGCGGTCCCCGAGCAGACGAAGTCCCCGGGGTTGCTGCCGCCGCTGATCGTCAGGAAGACCTTGCCGTGCGAGCGAAACGGCTCGGCCGCGGGATCACCGATCTCGTCGCGATCAAGCGCAGCGGAGCTGGCCCCGGCCCCTGCCTCGACCGTCCCGGCCGAGAGCCGGGAGACCTGGCCGGTTCCGGCATCCACGGGGGCGACCATTGCGGCGCGGCCCGGATCGGGGGCGTCCGAGGGGCCGCCGCCCGAGGTCGCGTCGCCGGGCATCTGATCGAGAGGCGTCGCGGCCCGCATCCGCTCCGGCGTCCAATAGGAGCGGACGTTGTCGGGATCGAGCTCGTGGCTGCCGACCTGATCAGCCGCTCGAGCGAAGCCGGGGCCGAGCAGGACCAGCGCCGCGAGCAACACGAGGGAGGCCGGGGTCGCGGCAGGCAGCAGTCGGGCTTTCCTATCAAGTTGTCCCACCTCGCCCACAACACTAGAGCGGCGCGAACGGAGCGGACCGCTCTCCCCTGAAACCGGCTCGCGACCCGCTTGCGTTAGGTTCAGGCCAGCACAAGGACCCGAGGAGGAGTGGCGAGATGAGCGAAAACGAGGCCGGCGGCAGTCAGCTGGACGTGCTGCTGGAGACTGAGCGGACGTTCCCACCTTCGCCCGAGTTCGCAGCTGAGGCGAACGCATCCGACCCTGGCGTCTACCAACGCGCCGCCGCCGACCCGGAGGCGTGGTGGGCCTCCTGGGCGGAGAAGTTGGAGTGGATCGAGCCCTGGAAGCAGGTGCTCGACTGGTCCGACCCACCGTTCGCGAAGTGGTTCAGCGGCGGCAAGATCAACGTCTCAGCGAATTGCCTCGATCGCCATGTCGCCGCCGGCAACGGCGAACGCATCGCCTTCTACTGGGAGGGCGAGGATGGGAGCAGGCGCGAGATCACCTACGCCTGGCTGCTGGATGAAACGCAGCGTTGCGCCAGCGGCTTGCGCTCACTCGGGGTCGGCAAAGGAGATGTCGTCGGGATCTTCATGCCGATGGTCCCCGAGGCCGCGGTGGCGATGCTCGCCTGCGCCCGGATCGGAGCGATCCACAACGTCGTCTTCGGCGGCTTCTCCGCGAACTCGGTCGCTGAGCGGATGCAGGTCTCCGGCGCGAGGGCGCTGATCACCGCCGACGCCACCCTGCGCCGCGGCGAGCCGGTGCCGATGAAGCCGGCGCTCGATGAAGTGCTCAAAGGCCTCGAGGCCCTCGAGCACGTGATCGTCGTCGACCGCTGCGGAACCAACCCCCCGATGAGCGGCGGGCGCGACCACTTCTGGGCCGACCTGCTGGATGCCGCCGAGCCGGAATGCCCGCCCGAGCCGATGGATTCGGAGGACCCGTTGTTCATCCTCTACACGTCGGGCTCAACCGCGAAGCCGAAGGGAATCCAGCACACGACCGCCGGGTATCTGACCGGCGTCACCGCCACCCACAAGCTCGTCTTCGACCTCAAGGACTCCGACGTCTACTGGTGCGCGGCCGATATCGGCTGGGTCACCGGCCACAGCTACATCGTCTACGGCCCGCTTGCCAACGGCGCGACCTCGGTGATGTACGAGGGGGCGCCGAACTACCCGGAGGAGGACCGTTGGTGGGAGATCGTCGAGCGCTACGGGGTGACGATCCTCTACACCGCCCCGACCGCGATCCGCGCCTGCATGAAGTGGGGCGCGGAGCACCCCGCCAAGCATGACCTCAGCAGCCTGCGCCTGCTCGGATCGGTCGGTGAGCCGATCAATCCCCGAGCCTGGCTCTGGTACCACGAGCAGATCGGCGGCGGCCGCTGCCCGATCGTCGACACCTGGTGGCAGACCGAGACCGGGGCGATCATGATCACGCCGCTGCCGGGGCTGACGACGACCAAGCCCGGTTCGGCAACCGTCCCCTTCCCGGGAATCGAGGCGGCGATCTACGACGCCGACGGGGCGGAGATCTCCGAGGGCGGCGGCACCCTGGTACTGACGAAGCCTTGGCCGGCGATGGCGCGGACGCTGTACGGCGAGCCCCAGCGCTTCGTCGAGACCTACTGGGAACGCTATGGACCTGAGACCTATCTGGTCGGTGACGCTGCGCGCCGAGATGAGGACGGCTACCTGTGGATCGTCGGGCGGATCGACGACGTGATCAACGTCTCCGGCCACAGACTCTCGACGATGGAGATCGAGTCGACGATCGTCGGCTTCGAGGGCGTCGCCGAGGCAGCGGTTATCGGCGTACCCGACGAGCTCACCGGGGAGGCGATCTTCGCCTTCATCACGCCCGAGGGCGGAGTCGAGGGCGACGACGCCTTCGACGCGCAGATCCGCGCCCACGTAGCGGAGCGGATCGGCAAGCTGGCGCGACCGAAGAAGATCGCCTTCGCCGACGATCTGCCGAAGACCCGCTCCGGCAAGATCATGCGCCGCCTGCTGCGCGATGTCGCCGCCGGCGGCGAGCTCGGCGACGTCAGCACCCTGCGCGACCCGGGCGTCGTCGAGGACCTGCAGCGGCAGCTGGCGGGCGACTGAGCGGAGGTCGAGGGGGTCGCGTCGCCGTCAGCGGCGCGGGCTCAACGGCGGGATTGCACGGTAGCCGGCGATCCAGCTGCCGAGGCCGCCGCTGGTGAGTCGGCGGCGCAGGGCCCTTCGCTGGCGAGCGTTCGGCGGGGCCGTCCCCGGATCGCGGCCGTAGCGGCGGCGGCGAAGCCCCTCGACGTAGCGGGAGGCGAGTGGCTCCGAGTGGCTGCGGAGCGCATGCTCGAGCTCCAGCAGCGTGGCGTCGGGATCGTGAAGCCGCCGCAGGCGGCGCAGCGCCAGATCGAGCTCGCGGACCCGCGCATCGACGGCCTCCTCAGGTCCCAGTCCGCGCTCGCGGAAGCGGCGCCAGAGGCCCGGTCCGAAGGCGAGACCGGCCGCGGTAGCCAGCAGGCCCGCCAGTACCGCCCCGACGTTGGACGAAAAGCCAGATGATGGCGACGCCGGCGCCGGTGTGCTGGAGGGGGGGCCGGCCGGGCCGCCACCGCCGATGTCCGTTCCGTCCCCGAGAAAGGCGTTTGCCCCGAGGAGCAGGGGGCCGAGACTGCTTGCCGCCGAGCTTGCCGCCGCCGAGCCGCCGGTGCGGAGCTCGGCGGGGGCGGCGGCCGGAGTCGGATCGAAGGGGACCCAGCCGAGGCCGCTGAAGTAGACCTCGACCCAGGAGTGGGCATCGATCGCCCGGACCCGGAAGCGATCGCGCCCGTCCGCCACGCCGGGGGAGAACCCGGTCGCCACCCGGGCCGGGATGCCTCGCATCCGCAGCATCAGCGCCATCGCGCCCGAGAACTGCTGGCAGTAGCCGACCCGGTCCTCGAACAGGAAGCTCTCCAGCGGCACCCCCCGATCCGGCGGTGTCTCCGAGTAGCTGTAGTTGTCCAGCAGGTAGGCCTCGATCGTCTTGACGGCGTCGTAGGCCGTCGGGGCAGCGGCTGTCAGCCGTTCGGCCAAGCGCGCCATGCGCGCGTAGGGCGAGGCCTCGATGACCTGCACAGCATCGTCGGCCCGGCCCTCACGGAGGCCGCGGGTGACGACCTCCTTGATCGGCCCGCCCGCTAGCTCAGGGACGGCGATCGACGTCATCGGCTCGAGCCTCGCCGGCACAAACCAACCGGCGGCGCGCATCCGCTCCTCGCTGGGGTCGGGCGCGTAGCCCGCGATCCGGTAGGCGTCGCCCTTCTGCAGGGGCTCGGGCCCGCGCAGAATGGTCCCGTCAGCGCTGGGGGAGGCCTCGACGCCGTCGACCACGCGGCGCGCCGTGCCGGGCCCCGCGATCTCCACGCTGCGGAGGCCATCGATTGTCACCGAAACGTTCGTCCGCCAGTCCGCAACCAGCTCGCTGCTCGCCCCGGGCTCGACGGCGCTGGGCAGTTCGATCGGAGGGACGACCAGGTCTGAGCGCTCCCAGCCGCGGCCGTCGAAGCGATCAAGGACGCTGAGCTTCCAGTAATTGGGGTCCTTGCTTTCGACGATCATCATCGTCTCTTCGGTTCGCTCCCAGTCGATCGGGCCATAGCTGTGCTCCCAGTCGAACGAGGTGCCGGGGCCCGCCGCCCAGGTCCATGCGTTGTAGTTGACCACCGCCTCGACGTCCGAGAAGCGGGCGGTGAAGGCCACCGCCGCGATCAGCCCGACCGCAAGCAGCGCCGTCACCGCCGTCAGCCCTCGCCGCTCGATCGCGGGAAGCCAGAGCCAGGCGACGATCGCGAGCAGCAGGGCCACGCCGCGAAGCACAGCCAGATCAGAGCCGTGGATCGTCGCCGCCGTGCCGTAGGCGATGAGCAAGACGGCGAGCCCTCCCAGGCGGGGCGAGCCTGCGTCCCTGCGTAGCGGCAGAAAGGTGAGGAGCGCGGCCAGCCCAACGATCAGGGGCGCCGCGATCAGTGCCAGCAGGCGCGACCACTCGTTCGGCCCGTCGTAGGGATAGTCGAGGCCCTCGCCGATCCCGGCGAGACCGAGGTCGACTCCGCTCCACAGCTCGCTCCAGCCCGCGGGCAGGAGCAGACGTGCCGGCAGGCCGATAATCACCATTCCGAGCGTCGTCGCCCCGAGCAGGGCCAATGCACCGATCAGGTTCAGCGCCCAGTCGGGTAGGCGCGACGAGCGCAGCGGGAGGAGCATCAGCAGGGCTGCTGTCGCGACCACCGGCACGACGCTCAGGGTCGTCCGCGCCAGGGGCGCCTCAGCGACCATCCCGACCCAATCGAGGGCGACGAACGACGCCAGCACCACGAATGCCGCGAGCCATCGGGTCGCGACAACGCTCATGCGGCAGCCCGCCTCCGCGAGGGGCCGCGACCGGCCGCCCGTAGCTCGGCGGCCTCGCAGCCGGCGACTCTGAAGAGGACGGGGCCACCCAGCGGCTGCGAGGCCGGGCGGACCAGTACTCGCCGCGTTGCCGAGAGCCGTCGGCAGCGCTGCTCGGCGCCGGGAGAGGGGTCGGCGCTGACCCAGAAGACGACACCCGCCCGACCGACTCGCTGGATCGGGGGCGCACCGGCATCGGCCTCGACGAGCGCCAGGCGGTGGTGCGCCTGAGGCCAGCCGCGGAGCCGCGGATCGATCTCGAGCGCCCGCATATCTCCTCCGAGGATCAGGGCGCAGCCCCCGCTCGCGGCAAGCTCCAGGCAGATGGACGCCGCAGCCCGCACGGCAGCGTCGAGCGCATCCTCGCCGGCCGGACGCTGCGGGTCGATGACGACGAGCCGGGTCGCGTCGGCACCGGCGGTGATTCTGCGTTCGTGCAGCTCGCCGGTCCGGGCCACCGTCGGCCAGTGGATCCGCGCCGCTGGGGTCCCTTCACGGTAGGAGCGCAGGCCGTCGATCTCGAACTCCGCCGCCCACGAGTCGGGCCCTGCGCCGCCGCCGCCACGCTCGCCAAACCCGAGGGCGTTGCCGCCGGCGCCGCCGGCCGTGAATTGCAGCGGTTCGGTCCGCGGCAGAACGACTACCTGTCCGCCGTCGGCACTCCGTCGCCGTCTCTCGCTGAGCCCGAAGGGATCGCGGATGACGATCTCGGCCGCACCGAGGTCACGGCGGCCTCGGCGGGCGAAGAGGATGCTCTCCCCCCAGCGGCGGGAGTGCGGGCCGACGGGCCGCGGTCCGTCGAGGAGCGGATCGATCAGCGCGCCGCCGGGCGGTGGCACCAGGCCTCGCGAGAGCGAGATCTCGATCGGATAGCTGTGCCCCTCGATCAACGAGCCCACTGGAGTGCGGCGCCGGACCTGTGCTCGCTGGGCGGCCAGCCGGACCCAGGCGATCGAGGCGAGTGGGATTGCGAGCAGCGCAATCCCGGCGGGGTACAGGGAGGGCGATCCGAAAAGGGTCCCGGAGACGAGGAGGGCGAGGCCGAGCGCGGTGGCCGTCGACGCCCCCATCGCACTAAAGGGCCGGAAGCTTCTCGACCACGTCGCGAACCACTGTAAGGCGATCGGCCTCCTCGACTCCGGGGCCGAGAATCAGCCGGTGGGCCAGCACCCGGGGAGCGAGATCCTGAACGTCATCGGGCAGCACATGGTCGCGGCCGTGGAGCGCCGCGAAGGCCTTGGCCGCGCGAAACAGCATCAGGTTGGCGCGCGGGCTGGCGCCGACATCGATATCGGCGTGCGCGCGCGTCGCCGCCCCGACCGAGACGACGTAGCGCCGCAGCGCCTCGCTGCCGTGAACGCTCTGCGCGAGTCGCTGGGCGGCAAGCACGTCGCCGATGTCGGCAACGGGTTCCAGCTCGAGCACGAAGTCCTGCTCGCCGTGCACGTCGAGCATCTCGGCCTCCGCGGCCGCCGCCGGATAGCCGAGCGAGACGCAGACCATGAAGCGGTCCAGCTGAGCCTCAGGCAGCGGGTAGGTTCCCTCGAACTCGGCAGGGTTCTGGGTCGCGAGGACGACGAACGGGCGGGCCAGCTCATGGCTCTCTCCGTCGGCGCTAACCGAGCGCTCCTGCATGCACTCGAGCAGCCCCGATTGGGTTTTTGGCGAGGTGCGGTTGATCTCGTCGACGAGCACGACGTTGGCGAAGACGGGCCCGGGGTGGAACTCGAATTGGGAGTCGTGGCTGTTCCAGATCGTCGTTCCCATCACATCGGTCGGCAGCAGGTCGGCCGTGCATTGGACCCGGGAGAACTCGCCATCGATGGAGCGCGCCAGCGCCCGCGCGAGAGCCGTCTTGCCGACCCCGGGACGATCCTCGATCAGAACGTGGCCCTCGGCCAGGAGGGCGACGAGGAGAGTCCTCAGCGCCTCGTCGGAGACCTTGACCGCGCGCCGGACGTTCGCGCTCAGCCTCGCACCGAGCTCCTCTGCCGCGACCGGATCGAACGCTGCTGAACCCTCCAAGACACCAATGGTACGGATGCCCGGCCCTCGCCCCGGCGCACTCGCGGTGCGAGCTCAATCCGGGCTGCCGCCCACGGTGGGAGCGGGAGCCCTCGCGGCCGCCTCCGGTCGGACGCAGTAAGCGCCGTCGGCGTAGCCCTGGCCGGCAAGGCCAAAGGCCCAATTGAAGCGGGCTCGATAGTTCTCGAGCGCGATGATGCTGGTCAGCTCGACCAGTTGGGGCTCGTCGAAGTGCTCGCGGAGCTGGGCGAAGAGCTCGTCGCTGACCTCGGCCGGGGTCGCCGAGATGGCGCTTGCGTAGTCGAGGACGAGGATCTCGACGGCGTCGAAGCGGTCGCTTCCTCTGTAGGTCGGCAGCGCCCGCAGGTCTTCCTCGGAGACGTTGGCGGCGGCCGAGATCGCCGAGCCGTAGTCGAGGCACCACTCACAGCCACACAGCATCGCCGCGCGCAGCAGGGCGAGGTGCTTGATCCGTTCCGGTACCCGCTGCGAGCGCTCGCTGGCCAGCTCGAAGATCCCGTAGCCCATCATCACGGTCGGGTTGTGAGCGAAGACGCGCAGCGGGTCCATCACCTCGCCCTCACGGCTGCGGGACTGCCGATAGGCGTAGCGGATGAGCGGGTTGCGGGTCGAATCCGGCACCCCCTCGACCCTGCTCCCGGCGGATCCCGGAGCGGCCCGGCGCGATGCCGGACGCGGTTCCGCTGGCCGACCCAGCAAGAACAGGAGCCCGGTCGGGATCCCGACCGTCGCCCCGAGACCGACCACGTTGGCGATCGCATCGCCGGCCTCGTAGGGCTCGAGGTTGAGGAAGTGAAAAACCGCGTGCGGGATGCTGAACGCAAGGAACGAGACCAGGGCGACCCCGACCAGACGGCGCTCGAGGTAGATCCCGGCAGCGATCAGGATCACCGCGGTGGCGAGAAAGAGCCCGCCGACGTCGCGGACGAGGTGCTCACTGTAGTCGGGCAATGCCGCAACCCAGCCCCGGCCGAGAGGGAAGTCCTCGAAGAAGGACCGCGGCGCGATCACGGCGTACAGACCATTGATCGTCTGCACCGCCCCGAGGCCGAGGAGGCCGGCGCGAAAGAGGCCGGCGAATCGGGCCGGCACGGTTGGTGCTTTGCTCATCGGGGTTCCTCCTGTGGTTGATCCGGGGCTTCGAACAGCGCCCGCCCGAGGCTGACCCAGGCGGCGAGGTAGCGGTCGCGGTCGACGACCTTGAGGCGCTCCCCGAACATGAAGTGCTTGAGCATGCGGGCTGTGAGGGCGTCGGCGAGAACCTCCGCCACCGCCTCAGGATCGGCGACGGGGGCGCCGAGGGCTTTGGTCCGCGACTCGAGCCAGGCGATTGCCAGAGCGCGACCGCGGGCGACGATCGCGTCATGGAAGTCGGCGGCGATCTCGGGAAAGCGATCACCCTCCTTCATCACGACTTGGGCCAGCTCGCGCTCGCTCTCGAGCTCGTCCAGGGCCATCGTGCCGATCAGCGTCAGCTCAACGGCGAGGTCCCCCGGCGGAATCAGATCCATCCTCGCGTCGATCCGATCGATCGCGTCCATCCGCTGGGCGAGCGCGGCCCCGAGCAGCGCCCGCTTGGAGGCGAAGTGCTTGTAGAGGGCGCCGCTGCGGGGCACGAGTCCCGCGGCGATCTCGATCTCACCGACCGAGGTGCCCTCGTAGCCCTGCGCGGCGAAAAGCTCGAGCGCCGCCTCGATCAACCGCTGCCGGGTGGGGCGAAGAGCTTCCGCAGCGTCCGGGGTATTGGCGTGATCGACTGTTGACATAGCACTCGATTACCTGAGCCCTGCCCAGGGTAAACGAGTGATTACCTGCCGTCAAGCTCGGTCAGATCAGCCGCGTTGCTTCCGCTTCCGCTTCCGCCGGTTGTCGCGGCGCCCCGGGCGGGTGGGCTCGGCGAAGTCGGTGTCGATGCCATCGCCATCGCCGTCGGTGTCCGCATCGTCATCGCCCGTGCCGGCGTCGTCATCGCCGCCACTGAGAGCGCGGCCACTGCCCTCGAAATCTCCGGGATCTGCGAGCTCCTCCTCCGGCTTCTGGGGCGCCTCGCCGGGCTTCGGCCAAGGCATCGACTCGCCGGTCTCCCAGGCGGGCGGGCGGGGCCCACGCCACCAGCCGGCGATCAGCAGGCTGATCGTCAGGATGAAGATCCCGAGCGCCAGCGGCCCGACCGGACCGAAGATGATGAACCCGACCCCGATCGCCATGCCCAGCGTCCCCATGAAGCGGGTCAGCAGGCCGGTTCGCATCGCCTGCAGCGACGTGTAGATGATCGAGATCACCAGCATCAGTGCGGCGGCGAGCTGGAGACTGAGGAAGGCCCGGTAGGGACCGCTCTCGGTCAGCGTGTCCTCGGCGAACTGGCTGATGTCACCGCCGGCCGGGGCGCCGTCGATGAAGGTGGAGACGGTCGAGGCATAGGCGCCATAGAGCAGAATCATCGCCAGCGCAAAGCAGATCGGGCCGATTACGGTCAGCCACATCAGCGGGCGCTTGACGGCGCTGTTCCGGTACATCGCCGCCTGGAAGAGGAAGAGCAGCGGAGCCGCGAAGAGGAGCAGGCCAAGGCCCTGCAGGAGTTGGGAGGCGAGAACCGCGCCGCGGGCCGTGTCGAAGGCCTCGTAGCGGTTCGCGTAGTCATCGAGCGGGAAGCTGTTGAAGTCAGACGCCAACCCGATCAGGGCGGGCAAGAGCACCGCGAACACGCCGATGATCCCAAGGACTCCGGCCGTGCGCCCGTACTGCTGCTCGCGCTCGATGATTTGCTTGCTGTCCATACGAATCCGGCGCCGCGAGCGATGACCCCCACCCCGTTCGGTGACTCGCCCTGCGGCGCGGCGGCGCGTATCTTAGGGGCGTGGCTCACTTTGCCGTAAGCGCGGTCGGTCGGGATCGCCCCGGGATCGTCTCCGCGATCGCTGAGGGACTGCTCGAACTCGAGGGCAATGTCGAGGACTCGCGGATGACGATCCTCCGTGGCCGGTTCGCCGTGATGCTGATCGTCTCGCTGCCGGAGGGCCAAAACGGCGGAGCGCTCGAGCGGCGCCTCGCCCCGGTTCGCGAGCGCCTCGGCCTCGATGCGCTGACCGTCAGCGAGGTCGGCGAGCTCGAGGCCGCGGGCACATCCCCCTCCCACGTGATCACCGTTTATGGCGCCGACCACCCCGGGATCGTCCACACAATCACCGCGGCGCTGGCTGAGCGCGGGGTGAATATCACCGACCTGCAGACCAAGCTGGCCGGCGGTGCCGGGAGCCCTGTCTACGTGATGATGCTCGAGGTCGAGCTCGGCGACTGCTCACTCGAGGACCTCGACGCCGCGCTCGTCGCAGTCGCCGAGCGGGCTGCGGTCGAGGTCTCCATCGGAGAGCTCGACTCAGCGGCCCTCTGAGATCGAACGATCTGAGCCGCAGCCCCTGTGAGCGTCCGCGACGTACTTCTCTACCCCGACCCACGTCTGAAGCAGGTGTGCGCCCCCGCGCAGCCCGCGGAAGCCGAGCGGGCAGCCACCGACCTGCTCGAGACGATGCGCGACTTCGGACACTGCGTCGGGATCGCGGCTCCGCAGCTGGGTGAGATGGTGCGGGTAGCGGTCGTTGACGTCAGCGACCACCCAAAGGCCGAGAGCTCGAACGGTGAGCTCGTCCTCGTCAACCCGAGGGTGCTCGCCGCAGACGGCGGCGAGATCGCCCGCGAGGGCTGCCTCTCTATCCCGGACCTGACCGCCAACGTTCGCCGCGCGACCGAGATCACCGTCGAGCACGCGGGTGGCACGATCCACAGCTCCGGATTCGAGGCCCGCTGCATCCTGCACGAGATCGACCACCTCGACGGCATCCTTTTCCTCGACCGCGTCGCCTCGATCGTCGACGACGTCTTCCGCCGCAAGAGCTACGGCGAGCGCTGAACCGGGCCTGGGCCCCACACCCCTGCGACCGGAACTAACGTCGGGCACCCCCCGGCGGTAGGGGGCGTGGCTGACAAACATTCCCCCATGCCGAACTTTCGTTGAACACCCCCAGCGTCCGACTGACGTGGGCAACGTTGTTTCCGGGCGGCCCGCGCGATGTGTCGTTGCCAGCTCATCGAGGTGGCACGCCCTGCTGCAAGCAGAGGAGTGACGCTCGATAGCTCGGCGTGCCAGAAGGCGTGACGTCCCCCGGTCCAGCCCCCGCGTTTGCTACGTCGTTACAGGCGTTTCAACCACGCGAGACTCGATTGTGTGCCCCGGCCGTACTGCTTGTGGCATGGTCAAGCCATGACGAAGATCCTGATTCCGTTCGTTGCGGTGGCGATGATCGTGGGCTGCGCCGAAGGCGATGATCGCGGCCGGGTTGAGCCGGTGAGCTACCGGGCGAACGCGGGAAGCCCCGGCGAACAAGTGCTCTCGTCCGGCGGCCTCACCCTCGACGTTGCGTGCACAGACAACCACGGCGAACCGCTGCTTTCAGTGGGCGCATCCACAGCAGTAGACGACGCGCTGATCTCCTCCGAGTTCGACCAAAAGAGAGCGCCGCGACGCTGCAGTTCGCGGCTACCGACGGCGCCCACGTGACGGTCGAGTTCATCGCCGACCAGGTCTCAGACAGGGGCGAGTGCTTGTTCAGCGGGACGGCGCTGGTTGCTGATGGTTGACCCGCGGCGGCCGGTCCTCGGCCGCTCAGTCCTGGCCGGGCCCTTCGGCGGAGCCGTCAGGGTCGGCCGTGTCGTCGACGGCCGCCTCCCCCGGCAGACGGCGGTCGTTGCCGGCGCGGATCGGGTAGTACTCGTGATCGGTCGGCTCGGCGATTCTGCTGATCCGCTCGCCGACCCCGAGGACGATGTCGAGGAACGGGGCCGCGAGCGCGATCAGACCCTCCGCCCGAGCGCGGGTCGCCTGTTGGCCTGGGGTCAAGTTCGCCATCGCCTCGTAACGTAGCGCGCGCCGCCGGAACCGGGGGGCGATGGTCGGTGATCTACATTTCCGCGCGATGAGTTCCCCAGAGCAGAGCGGCCCGATCGTCGTCTACGGAGCCACCGGCTACACCGGCAAGCTGGTCGCAGCCGAGCTGGCGCGTCGCGGCGCCGACTTCGTGATCGCCGGACGCAGCGCCTCGAAGCTGAACGCGCTCGCCGCCACGCTCGCCGCCGGACCCGGAGTCGTGGCTGTCGCCCTCGACGACGCCGCCGGCCTGCGGGCGCTGCTCAGGGACGCCGCCGCGGTGATCGCCTGTGCCGGCCCGTTCGCGCTCTGCGGCGAGGCCGTGCTCGCCGCCGCGGTGGAGACCGGCACTGACTACGTGGACACGACGGGCGAGCAGCCCTTCATCCGCAAGGTCTTCGACGAGTACGGTCCCAAAGCCGAGGCAACAGGTGCGGCCCTTCTCAGCGGCATGGGCTTCGACTACGCGCCGGGGGATCTGATCGCCTCCCTGACCGGCGCCGGGATCGAGGGCCCGATCGATCAGCTGACTATCGCCTACGCGATCCGCGGCTTCGGCCCGACCCGGGGCACCGCGCTGTCGGCGCTGGAGATGATCAGCGGCGGCGATCTCGAGTGGTTCGGCGGCAGCTACCGCGAGGCGAGCCGCCAGGCCGGTCGCGGGCGCTTTGACTTCCCGTCGCCGATCGGCTCCCGGGCGGTGGGTCGATACCCGGCCGGCGAGCAGATCACCGTCCCCAAGCACCTCGACGTCGCCACGGTCCGAACCGTGATCGAGATGAGCTCGGTCACGCCCCGGGCGCTGGGGCCGCTGGCGGCGCCGGCGATGACGGCGACCGGCTACCTGATGGACAGCCCCCTGCGCAAAGCGGCGGCAAAGCTGATCGAGCGACTGCCGGAGGGCCCAAGGACCGCCGATCGCCAGGCGGTCCGCTACACCGTCGTCTGCGACGCGGTGGGAGCTACGGGACGCCGGCGCGGGATCGTCCGCGGCGGCGACGTGTACGGGACGACTGCGGTGACGACCACGGAGGCGGCGTTGCGGATGGCCGCACCCGGCTACGAACGCAGCGGCGGGCTCGCCCCGGCACAGGCCTTCGACCCCGAGGACTTCCTCGACTCTCTGCGCGAGCACGGGGTCACCCACCAGCTGACCGAGATCGGCTGAGCGACGGATGCCTGAGGACGAGGAGGAGGTCGCGAGCTACCGCTGTCCCGCGTGCGAGGCAACGCTGTTCGGCTGGAATGCGGCGCGGCACCCGGTTGACGGCAGCAAGCTGATCCTCGATCGCTGCGAGTCCTGCGGGCTGGTCGTCACCCGGGCGCCGGCACCCCCCGATGTGGCGGCTGAGCTGGCGCGGCTCGAGCGCCGCGGCGATCTCCTGATCGCAGCCAACCGCTCGAGCCTCCAGGGCGGGCTTGGCGGCGCCCAGTGGGCCGGGCTCGAGCCAGAGGCCCGGCGCCTGCACCTGACTCCCCGGGCGGCAAAACTGCTGCTGCGTGGGCAGGGGGTCGAGCTGATCGACCACCGGACGCCATTCAGCCGCAGGAGCTTCCGCCTGATGGTGCAGACGTTGATCAACGCCTTCACGCTCAAGGACAACTTCCGCGACAACGCCCGCGCAGGCCGCCTGGCCCGCTCCAGCAGACGCGAGAAGCTCGCGTACGCCCTCGACATGACGGTCACCTACGTGTTGATGATCCCCCTCTCGATCGTCGCCGCGCCGACCGAACTGCTCGGCTCAGCAATGGGTCGTGGTGGCTTGATGGAGTTGCGGACCGCCCCGACGGCGACGGCGGCGGCCGAGGTCGAGGGCGAGCGCGGCTAGGGTCGGCCCGGGCAGCCAGGCCTCTATGCTTTCCCCATGGAAGCTGGTGGATTCGGTGGGCTGTTCGGTGACCCCGATGAGTTGCGTGAGCAACTCGCCGGCATGGCCGAGCAGATGCAGGGCGCGCAGCGCGTCGCCTGGGCGGACAATGCGATCCAGCTCGCGGTGGCGATGACGACCGCGGCTGTCGGCCGGATCGAACTGACCGGCAGCAGTGATGAGCAGGCGACCCAGATCCGGGACGCGATCCGGCTGATCTTTCCCGAAGCGGTGACGCTGGTCAGCGAAGCCCGCCAGGGCCTGAGCTAACCGGGCCGGTTACCTTCGTCACCGTCCCCTGGCGGAGTCGGCACAGACGCTGACCCATCGATGAGCCCGGTCGCCCTAGCTTCGAGCCGATGGACGCCGGTCGGATCTCGGAGCGCGGTAGCGGCACGGTCGAGCACGCGGCGCTGGTCGTGCTCGCCGCCGTCGTCGCGATCGCGGGCGTGGCCGGCGCCCGGCTGCTGGCGAGTGACCCTCACACCCCCGAGCTCGCCTCGGCCCTGCTCAGAAAGCAGCGCTGCGCCGTCCGCTATCCGGATCCCTGCTGGCAGGACCCCCTGACCGAGGCCTATGGCCGGCCGCTGGCTGGAGCCGTCCGGGGGTTGGCGCCGCCGCCGGCAACGCTCGAGGGCCTCGTCGGCGTCGATTACCGCTCCTGCCGGCAGGCCCGTTGCGCGACCCCGCTCCCGGGGACCGCGGGCCTACGTCTGACCATCAGCAACCGGCGCACCGCCACCTTTGTCGCGGTGCGCGAGGAGCGGGCCGCTGCTGCTGAGATCGACTACTGGATCTACAGACCAACGATTGGGTGGGAGAGGGCCCACAGGGAGCTCGGACCGGGCGAGGTCGGCGCCTACGCCTCCACCCCGCTGCTGGAGTCGGCAAATCCGAAGCTCGTCCCGCTCGAGACGCTGCTCGGCCGCGACGACGCCCGGTTCAGACCCGGTGAGGAGCCGCCATGGCGGGGGCAGATCGAGAGCCGCTGGGGGCGTTGATCGATCTCTCGCCGCTCAAAGGGAGGGTTCGCGGAACATCGCCCAGATGGGCGGCGAGGAGCCGGCCTGGATCACAGCGACGTCGTTGAAGCCATGATGGGCATAGAGGTTGCGATTGCGTGGACCGGTTGCTTCCAGGTAGGCGGGAAGCCCTTGGTCGTCGCAGATCGACAGCACGTGCTTCAAGAGGTTGGAGCCCAGGCGTCGACCTTGGGCGCTGGGATCGACACCGGTCAGCGGCAGGTACCAGTGGTCGGTCGTGGGATGGTGCTCGTCCATCTGCTCGAAGCAGCTGTTGATGTCCTCGTAGGTCTGGTCGTCCATGCTCTCGCGCATGAGGCCCATGACTGTCTCTCCCTCGGGTTCGCCGCCGGGTGGCAACCAGAGCGCCACGGCCAGGCATCCCTCCAAGCCGTAGGCGGTGCCATGTTCGAACGCTCCACCACCGAATGCATCGGCGATCTTCGGCCAGAAAGTGAAGTACCGAATCGGGTCCGGCCAGCCCCATCGCATGACCGGGTCGGTTGCGAACGCGAGCGTGAGGGACGCGACCCCCCGCTGGCGGTCAGCCTCTTCGAGCACCTCGACCGCCGCGTCCGTCATCGCTCGAATTCCACCTCTCGGATCGTGGGGCCGGTTAAGACTGCGGCAAGTATAGGTTCGGCTGATGTGACGCACCGAGGCATTCGAGGGTTCTAATCCCTCTCCCGACTCAAGACGAGAGCGCCTGAGAGCGGTGGCGGGCTGAGTGTCTGGTTACTAGCGTGTCCTACCTAACGACCCTCGGCTGGGAACGGCGCAGCGAGACGGTGACGCCGGCCAGGATCGAGGCTCTCGCCCATACGCCACTGCTCGACGACGCCGACCCGAAGCTGATTCCCCTGGAGCTCCTGCTGGGTCGCGACGAGGCCCGATTCCCTCCCAGCGAGGAGCCTCCGTGGCGAGGGACCGTCGATAGCCGCTGGGGCCGTTGAGGCACCGCTGGGCGCCTGCTGTAACCATGTCGGCGAGCCTCGGCGATCGGGGCAAGCTTCGGCTCATCATGGGAGGTCAGGTTTGGCAGACAAGCAGGTAGTGATCCGCCGCATCCGCGAGCACTACGCAGCGCTCGGGATTCCCCTGGACGCACTCAGCGATCGCGAGATCGAGCACGGCGTGCGCCAGCTTGCAGCTGCCGTGCGCGAAGCCGGCACCGGGGCCGATGCGGCGACCGACGCGATGCGGGCTGCGGTGGAGGCGGCGAAGCAGCGCGAGTAGGCGCGAGCTGAGGGCGGGCTCACCAGACCGCGTCGTGGAACTCCATCACGCCGGCGCCCGACTCGAGTTCAATGCCGGCCAGCAAGCCGCTGAAGCTCCCGAACGGCTGCCGGTAGCTGTAGCGGACGAGGCCAAGATTCTGCGCGGCTTGGCGCTCAGCCTCGGCCTCGAACTCAAGTCGCGATCCGTCGGCGAAGTCGATGCCGGTCAGTTCGTCGTCGAAGTCGACCGGATCTGGCTCGAGCAGCTCGCCATCCAGCCAGATCGCCCGCTCGCTGTTGCGCTCAGGATCGTTGACACCGCTGACCAGATTCCAGCCAACCGCGCGCCCGTCGGCGCTGGTCCCGACTCCGGCCGACCAGGACCAGACCGTGTGGCGGGGGTGATATCCGGCCGATTCGTCCTCGATCCCGCGAGCCTCGACCCGAAATCGGCGCCCGCCCGGCAATCGCACATCGCAGTCGATCGTCGCGACTCGTTTCCGCGTCCACACGTATCCGCCCTCGCCGTTGGGGCAGATCGACTCCGCCCAGCGCCCCTCCCCGATCCTCAGCTTGGCCTTGACGTCACCGGCCTCCAGGCGGGTGATGGCGCCGGCCTCATCCGAGCCGATCGGCCAAGGGCGGCCGCCCTCGAACTCGCTCCAGACCTGGCCACGTCCAAACGGCGGGCGGATCCGGGTCCGCTCGAGCATCTCGCCCTTCTCCCGATCGACGACCGCCCAGAAGGTCTGCCCCACCGGCCCGACCTGCACGCGGGCCGCGCAGATCAGAAACTCGTCGGCGAACGCGGCGACGTAACGCCAGCGTTTGCGCAGGCGCCGGCCTGCGCCAAGCACCGGCATCGGCCGCGGTGGCAGCGGCAACTCAGGCCTACCCGGCCCGGGTCCGCGCCAGGGCAGCTGCTCGAGCCCCGGCCCCATCGGAGCTACTCGATCTTGGCGATCAGGTCGCCGCTGTTGATCGCCGCACCGACCTCGACCGGGAGGGAGCTGACCTTGCCGGAGCGATGGGCGGTGATCTCGTTCTCCATCTTCATCGCCTCGATCACGCAGACCAGGGCCCCCTCCTCGACCTCGTCGCCCTCGGCTACCTCAACCTTGAAGATCGAGCCCTGTAACGGCGCGACGAGATCCTCGCTCGCTGAGGCCGCGGCCGTCCCTGCCTTTCGGTCTCGCCTGACAGGGCGCTTGGCGCCGTTGGCTCCGGCCGAGGCGCTCGTGCCCAGGGCCTCCCCGATCACCTTCACGCCAAACAACTTGCCACCGACCTCGACCTTGTATTCCCGGCTGGTGAGTTCGGCCTCGGCGCCGTCCGGGGCGCTCGCGGGGCCGGCTGCGTCCGCCTCCGGCGTCAGTGACCTCAGCCACTCCTGATCCTCGGTCAGATCGCGGCAGGTCTCGCCGTTGGCCCACTGCTCGGTTGACATGATCGCCGTGTGGAAGGGGATCAGGGTTGTCAGGGTGCCAACGTCGTACTCGCCCAGCGCCCGGATCATCCGGCGCGTGGCCCGCTCGCGGTCGACGTCCCAGGTGATCAGCTTGGCGACCATCGGGTCATACAGCGGCGTCACCTCGCCTCCGGCCTCGAGGCCGGAATCGACGCGGACGCCCGGACCCGAGGGCTCCTTGTAGCGGTCGACCTTGCCCGGCGCGGGCGTGAAGTTCAGATGCGCTGCCTCGGCGTTGATCCGGCACTCGATCGCGTGCCCGCGCAGTTCAACCTCGTCCTGCGTTACCGACAGGGCCTCGCCGGCGGCGACCATGACCTGCTCGCGAACGATGTCGATCCCGGTGATCATCTCGGTCACGCAATGCTCGACCTGGACGCGGGTGTTCATCTCGAGGAAGAAGTAGTCGTCGCCGACCTGCAGGCCCTCGATCGTGCCGGCGCCGCGGTAGTCGACCGCCCGGGCGGCGTCGGTCGCGATCTTTCCGATCCGCTCCCGCATCTCCTCGTCGACGTGGGGGCCCGGGGCCTCCTCGATCAGCTTCTGGTGGCGCCGCTGAATCGAGCAGTCGCGCTCACCGAGGTGGATCACGTTGCCCTTGCTGTCAGCCAGCACCTGGACCTCGACGTGCCGGGGATCGTCGAGATAGCGCTCGAGGTAGACCCGGTCGTCGCTGAAGAACTTCTCACCCTCGCGGCCCGCCCCCTCGAAGGCGTCGGCGAGGTCGTCGGCGGTGAGCGCGACGCGGAAGCCCTTGCCGCCGCCGCCGCCGACGGCCTTGCAGGCAATCGGGTAGCCGATCGCCTCGGCCAGCTCCGTCGCCGCCTCGATGTCGGCTGCGGGCTCGGTGTCGCCGGGCACGATCGGCACCCCGGCCTCCTGCATGATCTCGCGGGCCTTGGTCTTCGAGCCCATCGCTTCGATCGCCGCGGCCGGGGGCCCGATCCAGGTCAGGTCCGCTGCTTCGATCGCACGGGGGAAATCTGGGTTCTCGGCGAGGAAGCCGTAGCCTGGATGGATCGCATCGGCACCCGCTTGGGTCGCCACCTCGATGATCTTCGGGATCTTCAGATAGCTCTCGGCCGGTACCGCCGGGCCGAGTAGGAACGCCTCGTCGGCGAAGCGGACGTGCGGCGCATCGCGGTCGGCCTCCGAGTAGACGGCGACACTCGCGATCCCCATCTCCTTCAGGGTTCGCATGACGCGGATCGCGATCTCGCCGCGGTTGGCGATCAGAACCTTCTCAAACATAGGCGCGGGAGGATAGTCGGCGCTCGGCCCAGCCGAGTGGGTGATCTAGGATCGGCGCCCGATGGATGATCAATCGAGCGGAACTCGACCGGCCGCGCCGCTGACCGAAGAGGCGCTGGTGCGCAGCATCCGCGTGATCAGGATCGCGATCTTCGGCGGCGTCCTGGCGATCGCCGGGGCAACGATCGCCTTCCTGCAGATCGCCGACGCCCCCGCCGTGCCGCTCCTCCCCCTGGCGGCCACGGTCGTCGTCGTCGACATCGCCTTCCTGGTGATCTTCACCCGCCAGCGCAACAAGGCGCTGGCGGACATCCGCCGCAGCGAAGGCCGGGTCGTCTAGAACTCCGGGAACGCGTCGGAGACGTCGAGAGCTTCGAGCGCATCGCCGACGGTGCGGTCGAGAGCGGAGCGGGCGACGAGGTCGTCTTCGATCACCAAGGCCTGGAACCACGGAAGATCGACGTCAACGCCGCTGTCCTTGCTGGTGCCGTGGAAGCGGATGCGGAGAATCGCGACCTCATCCTCCCGCTGGTAGCTCTCGATCTCGACGTGAATCTGCTCCCAGGGCTCATGCAGGTGGGTCCAGAAGAGCTTGAAGCCCTCGTGGCCCCGGTACAACGGCTGCGTTCCGGGGAACGAGGCGGAGGTGTGCCACTCGACGTCGGGGGCGAGGAACTCAAGCGTGCGCTCGAGTTCGCCCTCGTTCCAAGCGCCATATGCCGCACGGATTCGCTCGAGCAGGTCGCTGGCCATCGCCCCTCTATCTTGTCACCCGCAGCGCGATGCGCCAAACAAGGCGCCGAGACGGGCCGCCGCTCAGGCCGCCAGGCGAGACTGGGCGCCGTCGAACCAGATCACCTCGTCGCGGGCGGGGCCGACGCCGACGAGCTTGATCGGGACGTCGACGGAGTCGCTGATGTAGCGCAGGTAGTTGCGGGCCGCCTCAGGAAGGTCCTCCTCGGCGCGGCAATCGCCGAGCGGCTCTTCCCATCCGGGTAGCTCGTCGTATTCGGCGGAAGCGTGATGGAGCACCGACTGGTGGTAGGGGAACTCCTCGAAGGTGGCGCCCTCCTCGCCGCGGTAGCGGACAGCCACGCGGAGGGTGTCGAGGCCGCTGAGCACGTCGAGCTTGGTGATAACCAGCCCCGTCATGCCGTTGAGGCGGACCGCGTAGCGGAGCGCGACCAGATCGAGCCAGCCGCAGCGACGAGCGCGGCCGGTCGTGGTTCCGACCTCCTGGCCGACCCGGCCCAGATGATCGCCGACCTCGCCGTCGAGCTCGGTCGGGAAGGGCCCTGAGCCGACCCTGGTCGAGTAGGCCTTGGTGATCCCCCAGACGTCGTCGATGTCGCGCGGTCCGACCCCCGCTCCGATGCAGGCAGCGCCCGCAACCGGATTCGAGGACGTGACGAACGGGTAGGTGCCGTGGTCGAGGTCGAGGAGAACCCCCTGAGCGCCCTCGAAGAGAACTGAGCGGCCCGCGTCGAGCGCGTCCCAACAGAGGTGAGCCGTGTCCGCGATGTGCGGCTCGAGACGGTGACCGTAGGTGACGTACTCCTCGGTCATCGTGTGCAGATCGAGCGCCGGATCCTTGGCGTGGGGTCGCAGCATCTGCCGCTTCGGTTCCATCGCGGCCATGATCTTTTGCCGGAGGATCTTCTCGTCGAGCAGATCCTGGACCCGGATTCCCAGGCGCGATGCCTTGTCGGCGTAGCAGGGGCCGATACCGCGGCGAGTGGTGCCAATCTTGAGGCTGCCCAACTGCTGCTCGCCGGCTGTATCGAGGAGCACGTGGTAGGGCATGATCAGATGGGCGTTGGCGCTGATCCGCAAGCGCCCGGTGGCGACGCCGCGGCGCTTGAGGCCCTCGATCTCCTCGATGATGATCCCCGGGTCGAGGACGACGCCGTTGCCGATCGCACAGGTTGTGCCGGGGTGCAGGATCCCCGAGGGGATCAGGTGGAGCTTGAACTCCTCGTCGCCGCGCACGATCGTGTGGCCGGCGTTGTTGCCGCCCTGAAAACGCACCACCAGCTCCGCCTGCTCGGCGAGCAGGTCGGTGACCTTTCCCTTTCCCTCATCGCCCCATTGGGCGCCGACTATGACCAAGCCCGGCATGAGGAGAGCAGACTACGAAAGCTCGCGGGCCGACGGCGCCGGCGCAGTGCGGGGAGAATCCAGCGGCACGTTCAATCGGAGCCGTAGCCGAGCACGCCAGGGGATATCTGCACGCGGCGATCGTCGCCGGGAAGCTCCAGCGGATCGCCGCAAACCTCGACCAGACGCGAGGTGATCCGCTCTCCGAGCTGCTCGCGCAACTCGCGCTCGCTGAGGTTGGTCGTGACGAGAATCGATCGCTGGTCCGAGTAGCGCCGGTCGATGATCGCGTAGAGCTGCTCGAGCACCCACTCGGTTCGGTTCTCGGCGCCGAGGTCGTCGAGGTGCAGCAGGTCGACTGAGATCAGCCGGTTGAAGAAGGTGAAGTACGTATCCTCCCCGGCCTCACCGTCGAAGGTGCGCCGGATTCGCGCCAACAGGCCCGGCAGCGAGTAGATCGCGGCGGTCCGGCCGGCATCGAGCGCTGCCTTGGAAACCAGCATCGCCAGGGTCGTCTTCCCGGTGCCGGTACCGCCCTGGATCCACAGGCCCCGCCCCTCGTCGAGGCGCGCGTCGATCTCATCGCAGAAGCCGCGGACCTCGGCGACCTTGCTGCGCGTAGCCGCGCCGCGGGCCATCTCCGTCACCGGCGGCCGATCGAAGGAAACGCCGCGGTAGCGCTTGGGCAGTGTTGCCGAGACCCCCTTTGCCCGCGCCTTCTCGATCTTGCCGGCGCGGCACTCACAGGGCGTGGCGACGTCGTTGTCGTCGACGATCCAGCCGCCCCCGTCGCAGACGGCCAGCGGACAGACGGCGCGAGGCTTCGGCTCACGGACCGGCCGCGCCTCGGATGGCTCGGCGGCGGCGCCCACGGCCTCGTCAGAGGGGGCCGGAACCGCCTTCAGCGGCATCTCGGGGAGAGCGGACTCGAGCCGGCCGCGGGCCGGGCGAGGGGCGCTCAAGCGGCCTCGCCCATCTCGTCCGCGCGGCGCTCGTCCTCCCGCGACATGCTGACGAAGCGGGGGTACTGTGGCTGGAAGACGAGCGGCACCTTGCCGATCGGCCCATTGCGGTGCTTGGCGACAATCAGATCGGCCTCGCCCGGTCGATCGGACTCGTCGTCGTAGTAGTCGTCCCGGTAGATGAAGGCGACGATGTCGGCGTCCTGCTCGATGCTTCCCGAGTCGCGAAGGTCCGACAGCATCGGCACCTTGTCGGGACGCTGCTCGGGGGCCCGCGAGAGCTGCGAGAGGGCGACCACCGGGACCCCCAGCTCGCGAGCCAGGACCTTGAGGCCACGGCTGATCTGTCCCACCTGCTCGGTCCGGCCGGCGCGGGGGTCATCGGGTCTCATCAGCTGGATGTAGTCGACGACGAGTAGCCCGAGCCCACCGGAGCTGGACATCAGCCGCCGCGCCTTCGCCCGTAGATCCATCAGGCTGAGGTCGGAGGAATCGTCGATCCAGAGCGGCGCCTCGGCGAGCTCGTTGCAGGCGCGCAGGACCTTGTTCCACTCTTTCGTCACCTGCCCCTTGCGCAGACGATCGGAGGAGATCCGGGCGCGCGAGGCGATGAAACGGTGGGCGAGTTCCGTCTCCGACATCTCCAGCGAGAAGAAGGCGACGGGCAGCTTTGCCTTCCAGGCGACGTTCTCGGCGAAGTTGCAGACCAGGCTCGACTTGCCCATCGCGGGCCGGGCGGCGAGGATGATCAGGTTGCCGGGCTGGAAGCCACCCGTGAGTTCGTCCAAAGAGCGGAAGCCGCAGGGCGTTCCGGTCATCTTCGACTCGCCGCTTGCGAGCTTCTCGAGCCGCTCGGTCTCGTGCACCAGGATGTCCCCGAGGGCACTGAATTCAGAGGCCTGATCGTCGCGAGCGACCTCGAAGAGCAGCTTCTCGGCTCGCTCGACGAGTTCGCGGGGCTCCGCCTCGCGGCCATGGATCGAACCCTGGATCTGCTGAGCGGCGCCCAGCAGCCTGCGCAGCAGGGCGTTCTGGCGGACGATCTGCGCATAGTGGCCGGCGTTGCCGGGAACCGGGGTGCTGGAGGCGAGCCCAGAGACCACCTCAGCGCCACCGACCTCCTCCAGCTGGCCCTCGGTGCGGAGAAGCTCGGCCACCGTGAGCGCATCGATCGCCTCGCCGCGCCCGTCGAGCGCGCGGATAGCGCGGTGGATCATCCGGTGCCGCGGCCGGTAGAAGTCCTCAGGCTCGAGGCGGACGTCCAAGACCGCGTCGACGGCGACCTGGGAGACCATCATCGCGCCCAGCACCGACTCCTCGGCCTCGAGGTTCTGCGGTGGCAGGGTCGCTTCGAGGGTCGGTTCCATCTGCTCGCTCATAGCTGGTTCTCGGACAAGGTCGATCACGCGTCTCCCCATTGAAATGCTTGGGGAGGCGGCAACTCGCCCCCGCTCCCGAGGCGACTACGAGATAAACACAACCGCGGCCCGGCCGTGGGGCGTGAACTGGCTATTTGCGGCGAGTTGCTCCGGGCTACTTCTGCTCGGCGACGATCGTCTTGACCGAAGCTGTCGCGCCGCCGGGGACCTCGATCTCAACCATGAAGGTCCCGACCTCACGGATCCCCTCGTCGAGCCGGATCTTCTTCTTGTCGATTCGCAGGCCGCGGGCCTCCGAGATCGCGTCCGCGATCTCCTTTGCCGTAACCGAGCCGTAGAGCTTGCCGTCCTCGCCGGCGCGGTGGGTAATCGTAAGCACCGTTTTCGAGAGCAGCGCGGCGGTCTCGCCGGCGCGCTCGAGCGCCTCACGGGCGGCCTTGTCCTCGGCCACGCGACGGCGCTCGGCCTCCTCGAGCGAGCCCTTGGTCGCCGGCTGGGCGAGCTTGCGGGCGATCAGGAAGTTGCGCAGGTAGCCGGCCGAGACATCGACGGCGTCGCCGGCCGTGCCGAGCCCCTCGACGTCCTTGAGCAGAATCGCTTGAGCCATACCGTCTTCCCGGGGGCTAGCGGTCGCCGACGTAGGGAAGCAGGCCGACCTCACGCGCCCGCTTGACCGCGAGCGCGAGCTGGCGCTGGTGGCGGCGGGAGAGGCCGGTCACCCGGCGAGAGCGGATCTTGCCGCGATCGGAGATGAATCGCCGAATCGTGGTCAGGTCCTTGTAGTCGATGTAGTCGACGTTGATCTTGGTGTACTTGCGCGGACGGTTGCGGTCGAAGGCGCGCCGGCCTCCGCCGCGGCGCGGGGCCTGCACGGCCATCAGCGCATCACCGTTATGTGATTGAGGGTGTGCATCGAAGCGGGCATCATAGACGGTGCTAACGGGACGCGTTCGCGAAGCCGATAGCAAGCTAGACAACGATCCAGGAAGGTTCCTGATGCCCACGGAAAAGACCGCGGTCCCGGCTAGCCCGACCTCGGACCAGAACGACGAACTGCTGACCGAACTGAGGGAGGCTCTCGCCAACGGCGGCTTGACGCTTTGCTACCAACCCCTGGTCCGCAGCGCTGACGGCGAGCTTGTCGGCATCGAGGCGTTGCTCCGTTGGAACAACTCGAGCCGCGGCGATGTCAGCCCCAGGCGCTTCGTACCGGTCGCCGAGTCCGCCGACCTGATGCCGGAGATCGGCCGCTGGGTGATCGCCACGGCGATCCGCGAGATGGCCGAGTGGCAGCGGCTCGGGCTGTTCCACGACCGGACTCTCCACATCAACCTGACGCTGCGTGAGTTGCTCGACCCCCAGCTCGTCCCGGTCGCCACCCAACACGTCCTCGAGGCCGGGCTGCAGCCGGAACAACTCTGTTTCGAGCTCACCGAGCGCGAGCTCGACGCCGGAGCAGAGCCGGCCGAGGAGGCAACCGAGCGCATCGCCGCGGCCGGGTTCAGGCTCGTCCTCGATGACTTCGGCGTCGACTCCTCGGTTGAGATCCTGACCCGGCACCCGTTCCAGTTCGCCAAGATCGACCACGCACTGCTCGCCGGCGAGTCCCGCCCGCGCCACTGGGCGCGACTGCTGCGCGGCATTGGCGGTCTCGCCCGCAGCCTCGGGATCGTTCTGATCGTCGAAGGGGTCGAAGGCGAGAAGGAGATGGGCCACGTCGCCGCGCTCGGGTTTACGCACGCGCAGGGCTACGCGTTCGGGCGTCCGGATACGGGCTCGAACCTGCGCCAAGGGCTCGGCGCCGGCGCCTGGGCCGAGACTCGGCGCTAAGAAGTAGCCTCAGAACCCGCGGCGGTTTTGAGACAGCTTCAAAGGGCCTCCGGTTTGCGCCAGAGGCTCAACGCTCGCCGGTGGCGAACGTGATCAGCGTCTAGAACGGAATGTCGTCGTCCCCGCCGCCGTT
>JAQBGG010000078.1:0-10151 GCA_032122625.1 Acidobacteriota bacterium | reverse complement strand
CTGCAAGTCGCTCGTGCGACCGGGCGACAACGGGGAGGTCGAGTCCGGTCGTTCGCGCGAGCGGGAGATCCAGAACTCGCTTGCCTACCATCAGGAGAAGCTCGGCGGCGAGCGGCTGCGCACCGGGGACACCCTGCTCGTGCTCGCCGACCGCGACTTCCGCACCCGCTTCCGCGAGGGCCTTGACTTTCTGCTCGTCGCCCGGCTCGGCGGGCCGACGCCGTCGGCGAGCAGCAAGGCGCCACTGGTCGGCGCGATCGCGGCCACGATGGTGATCCTCGCCGCGCTCGAGATCCTGCCGATTCTGCAAGGAGCGTTGCTCGCCGGCGCTGCCTTGCTCGCGACCCGCGTGCTGAGCTTCGGCGAGGCCCGCAATGCGATCGACCTCGACGTCGTCTTGCTGATCGCGGCCGCCTTCGGGGTCGGTGCCGCGATCGAGTCGAGCGGCCTTGCGGGCCAGCTTGCCAACGGCCTCGTCAGCGGGCTCGATGGCCTCGGCGACGTCGGCATCATCTTCGGCATCGTGCTGTCGACGACGCTGCTGACCGAGTTGATCACCAACAACGCGGCGGCCGTGGTGATCTTCCCGATCGCGCTCTCAGTCGCGGCTGAGACCGGGCTCGACGAGCGGGCGATCGCGATAGCCGTGGCGATCACGGCCAGTTCGTCGTTTCTGACGCCGATGGGCTACCAGACCAACACGATGGTTTACGGACCCGGCGGCTATCGCTTCACCGATTACCTGCGACTCGGGATCCCGCTCAATCTCGTCGTCATCACATCGATCACCGCGATGACGCTGGCGCTCTCCTAGATTGCCAGCGCCGGCCTGACCGGCGAGAGATTGCTACGCTGTAGCCCTATGGCTACGGACGTCCCGCAACGACAGCTGCGCAACGAGACCGCAAAGCTCCTTCGGCGGGTCGAGGCCGGCGAGCGGCTGCGGGTAACTGTCCACGGCCACCCCGTGGCTGAGCTGGGTCCGCCTCGAGCAGCGACGGCGTTTCTGTCGCGGGACCGGTTGGTCGATGAGCTGGGCGGTTTGCTCGACGGCGATGATCGGCTCGATGATGAGCTCCGCGCGCACGATGCGGCGGCGACCGATCCGTTCGCGTGAGCCGTGGCCTGCTCGACACCTCCGTGGTGATTGCTGTGGCACGAGGGGAGCAGGTCGAGTTGCCGGAGGAGTCGGCGATCTCGATCATCACTCTCTGCGGTCTGCACCACGGGGTGCTCGTCGCCGATGATCGGACCCGGCCCGGGCGGCTCGCGACCCTGGCAATGGTCGAGCGCAGCTTCGAGCCCCTGCCGGTCGACTCGCGGGTGGCGCCCCACTGCGGAGCCCTGATCGCCCGCGCCCGCGAGGGAAAGGGAGGTCGTCTGCGGACGGCTGACGCCCTGATCGCCGCGACCGCGCTCTCGCACGGTCTCCCGCTCTATTCCCGGGACCGTGATTTCGAGCGCTTGGCTGTTCCCGGCCTCGTGCTCGTCTGATCGCCGGCGGACGCTGCGGCCGAGGGCGGCACCGAGGGCGGCAGGGGGTCGAAAAACTGCGCTTGAGCAGGTATGATTTCCCGCAGAAGTCAGTCCCTCCTGCGTGCTCGCGTCACGCCCGGATGCCTGTGCTATCTTTGATCGTCGCGCGCGGGACCGGCACGTCTGCCTGCCTCCTGTCGTGCCGATTCGCCCACCCCGAGTCAACTTTCAGGAGTCGCCCTCTTGCCTCGATCTGTTGCTGCGCCCACCCGTCGTTCCTTCTCCCGACTCGAGAACCCTCTCGACGTCCCTAATCTGATTGATATTCAGCGCCGCTCGTTCGAAGCGCTGACCGACCCTGAGAAGGGTCTCTTGCGGGAGACGATCAACGATGTCTCGCCAATCACTGACTACACCGGCAACCTCGGGATTGTCTTCGGCAAGTTCCGCTTCGACCCCCCGGTCAACACGATCAACGAGTGCCGCGAGAAGGACGTCACCTACTCGCGGCCTCTGAACGTCGAGGTCGCCTTCCAGAACCGGGAGACCGGTGAAATCCGCGAGCAGACCGTGTTCATGGGCGACTTCCCATGGATGACCGACCGCGGCACCTACATCATCAACGGCACCGAGCGCGTCGTTGTCACCCAGCTCGTCCGCTCCCCCGGCGCCTATGTGATGGCGCCCAAGGATCGCGAGAAGCAGGTCTTCATCGCCAATCTGATGCCGGCCCGTGGCTCCTGGCTGGAGCTGGAGATCGACAAGAAGGGCCGCGTCTTCGCCCGCATCGACCGCAAGCGCAAGCTGCCGGTCACCGTGCTCTTGCGCGCGATGGGCTTCGTCAGCGATGAGGAGATCCTCGAGCTGTTCGACAACTCGGTCTACATGCGGCACACGATCGCCTCCGACACCGAGCAGACGAAGACCGAGGAAGGCGCCCTGATCGAACTGTTCAAGAAGCAGCGCCCGGGTGAGCCGCCTTCGGTTGATGCCGCCAGCGCTTTGCTGGAGCAGCTGTTCTTCGACTCCAAGCGTTACGACCTCACGACGGTCGGCCGCTACAAGCTCAACGCTCGTCTCGATCTCGACATCGACCTCGACAACCGGACTTTGACCAAGGACGACATCGTCGCCCTGATCCGCGAGCTGGTCTCCCTGCCGAAGCTGCTCGGGATCCCCGAGGAGATCGATGAGGAGAACCCGATCAAGGACTACGCGGCTGAGGCGCAGACCTACTCCCGCGACGCCGTCGAGGAGCACCTCGACGAGTACGAGCATTTCGGCAACCGCCGGCTGCGCACCGGTGGCGAGCTGATCCAGGAGGCATTCCGGATCGGCCTCTACCGGATGGAGCGAGTCGTCCGCGAGCGCCTCACCACCGAGGACGCCGACGCGATCACGCCGCAGACAATCATCAACATCCGGCCCGTGGTCGCGGCGCTGAAGGAGTTCTTCGGCTCCTCGCAGCTGTCGCAGTTCATGGACCAGACCAACTCGCTCGCCGGGCTCACCCACCGTCGCCGTCTGTCGGCCCTCGGCGCGGGCGGCCTGACCCGCGAGCGCGCCCCGATCGAGGTCCGCGACGTGCACCCGACCCACTACGGCCGGATGTGCCCGATCGAGACCCCCGAGGGCCCGAACATCGGCCTGATCGGCTCGCTCTCCTCATACGCGGAGATCAGCGAGTTCGGCTTCGTCACCACTCCATACCGGGTCGTCAAGAACGGCAAGCTCACGGATGAGATCGTCCACCTCGACGCCACCCAGGAAGAGGAGAAGGTGATCGCCCAGGCGAACGCCGAGGTTGATCCAAAGACGAAGAAGCTGGGTGGCCCGATCGTCCTCTGTCGCGCCCGCGACGGCGAGGTGCAGGCCGTGCCGCCGAAGGACGTCGATTACATGGACGTCTCCCCGACCCAGATCTGGTCTGTGGCGACGGCGCTGATCCCGTTCCTCGAGCACGACGATGCCAACCGCGCACTGATGGGCTCGAACATGCAGCGCCAGGCTGTGCCGCTGCTGAAGGCCGAGGCGCCATTGATCGGCACCGGCATGGAGCGCCGCGCCGCGATTGACTCAGGCGATGTGATCCTCGCCGAGGAGTCCGGCAAGGTCACCGAGCTGGACGCCTCACGGGTGGTCGTCACCCGCGGCAATCAGAGGGACACCTACGACCTCGAGAAGTTCATGCGCTCGAACCAGGGCACGATCATGCATCAGCGCCCGATCGTCGATCTCGGCGACGAGATCAAGGCCGGTGATGTGCTCGCCGACGGCGCCTCGACGGCGAATGGTGAGATCGCGCTCGGCAAGAACTGCCTGGTGGCCTTCATGTCCTGGGAGGGCTACAACTTCGAGGACGCGATCATCGTCTCTGAGCGACTGGTCAAGGACGACGAGCTGACCTCGATCCATATCGAGGAGTATGAGATCGACGCCCGCACGACGAAGCTCGGCGACGAGGAGATCACCCGTGATATCCCGAACCGCTCCGAGGATTCGCTGCGAAATCTCGACGAGCGCGGCGTCGTCCGCGTCGGCGCCGAGGTCAAGTCCGGCGACCTGCTGGTTGGCAAGGTGACGCCGAAGGGCGAGACCGAGCTGACCGCCGAGGAGAAGCTGATCCGCGCGATCTTCAAGGAGAAGGCGCGCGAGGTCCGCGACACCTCGCTCAAGGTCCCGCACGGCGAGGAGGGCGTGGTCATCGACGTGATCACCTTCAACCGCGACGACGGCGACGACCTCTCACCCGGGGTCAATGACCTCGTCCGGGTCTTCGTCGCGATCAAGCGCAAGATTCAGGAGGGCGACAAGCTCGCCGGCCGCCACGGCAACAAGGGCGTGATCTCCAAGATCGTGCCCGTCGAGGACATGCCGCATCTCGCCGACGGCACCGCCGTCGACGTGATCCTCAACCCGCTCGGCGTGCCGAGCCGAATGAACATCGGCCAAGTGCTGGAGACTCATCTCGGATGGGTCGCGGCAAACGGCTGGTACGACGATGGCACCGAGTCATGGGAGCAGGTCAAGAAGCTTGGCCGGACGGCCCGCGTCAATGTCGCCACGCCCGTCTTCGACGGCGCCAGCGTCAAGGATGTCGACGAGGCTCTCGTCAAGTGGCAGGAGGAGAACTTCGAGGAGCGGGGCATCGACCTCGGTCTCGACAAGCGCGCCCGTGAGGGTGCCCGCTCCGCCGGCCGCGCGAGGCTCTACTCCGGTCGTACCGGCGAGCCCTACGAGGGCGACGTCACGGTCGGATACATGTACATCCTCAAGCTCCACCACCTTGTCGACGACAAGATCCACGCTCGGAGCACCGGCCCTTACTCCCTCGTCACCCAGCAGCCGCTGGGTGGTAAGGCGCAGTTCGGTGGTCAGCGCTTCGGCGAGATGGAGGTCTGGGCGCTGGAGGCCTACGGGGCCGCCTACACCCTGCAGGAGATGCTCACCATCAAGTCCGATGACACCGTCGGCCGGGTCAAGGCCTACGAGGCGATCGTCAAGGGCGAGAACATCCCCGAGCCCTCGATTCCCGAGTCGTTCAAGGTCCTGCTCAAGGAGATGCAGGCCCTGGCGCTCGACGCCAACCTCGTCACCGAGGAGGGCGCCGTCGGCATGGAGGAGGAAGAGGACGAGCTGCTACGCGCCGCCGAGGAGCTCGGCATCGACCTCTCCGGCGTCCGCGCCGGCGACAGCGAGGCCGCTGATGAGACCGTCAATGAGTCCGACACCAACGGGGCGGAGCCGGAAGGCGACGCGGAACCGGAGGAGGCGGAGGCCAAGAAGTAGGCCTCCGTCCGCAGGACCACCGCCGTTGCCGCGCACGCACTGACCCAGAGAACTGAGGGACGCACCACATGGATATCAACAACTTCGACGCAATCGAGATCGGACTCACCTCCCCAAAGAAGATCCGGGGCTGGTCCTCGGGCGAGGTGACGAAGCCGGAGACGATCAACTACCGGACCCTGAAGCCTGAGAAGGAGGGTCTGTTCTGCGAGAAGATCTTCGGCCCGACCAAGGACTGGGAGTGCTACTGCGGTAAGTACAAGCGCGTTCGCTACAAGGGCATCGTCTGCGAGCGCTGCGGCGTCGAGGTAACCCGCTCGAAGGTCCGCCGCGAGCGCATGGCGCATGTCGACCTCGCCGCGCCGGTGAGCCACATCTGGTTCTTCAAGGGCGTGCCCTCGCGAATCGGCTACCTGATCGACATGGCTCCCAAGGAGCTCGAGAAGGTCCTCTACTTCGCCGCCTCGATCATCACCTGGATCGATGAGGAAGCACGCGCCAAGGATCTCCCGAAGCTCGAGAAGGAAGTCAACAAGGTCCTCGACTCCTACAAGGCTGAGAAGGAACAGCGGATTCAGGAGCTGACCGAGTCGCTCGATCGCCGCGTCTCCTACGTCACCGACGGCGAGAAGCCGGCCAAGTTCAACGAGGAGGACGAGCTCTGGGTCGAGAGCGTCGGCTCCGTCAAGAAGCTGAACAAGGACGACCGCTCCAAGCTCGACCGCGAGACCCGCAAGGAACTGAACTCCGAGATAGCCGACACCGAGGCCTACATCGATGACGCGATCGAGCGCATGGAGCAGGTCTGGAAGCTCTTCCAGGAGATGAAGGTCAAGGCAGTGATCCCTGACGAGGCCGCCTTCCGCGAGCTCAAGGATCGCTTCGGCTCACAGTTCGGCTGGGGCGAGTACTTCCGCGGCGGCATGGGCGCGGAGTGGATCCGCGACCTCCTGCAGCAGATCGACCTCGCCGCCGAATGCGAGGAGCTCGAGCAGATCATCAACACCTCGAAGGGTCAGAAGCAGGCCCGCGCGGTCAAGCGCCTGAAGGTGGCGAGCTCATTCCTCAACTCCGAAAACAAGCCGGAGTGGATGGTCCTCGACGTGGTCCCCGTGATCCCGCCGGAGCTACGGCCGATGGTCCAGCTCGACGGTGGCCGCTTTGCGACCAGCGATCTCAACGATCTCTACCGCCGCGTGATCAACCGCAACAACCGGCTCAAGCGCCTGCTCGACCTCGGTGCGCCCGAGATCATCGTCAACAACGAGAAGCGGATGCTGCAGGAAGCAGTTGACGCGCTCTTCGACAACGGCCGTCGTGGCCGTCCCGTCACCGGCCCGGGCAACCGCCCCTTGAAGTCGCTCAGCGACATGCTCAAGGGCAAGCAGGGGCGCTTCCGCCAGAACCTGCTCGGTAAGCGGGTCGACTACTCCGGTCGTTCGGTGATCGTCTCCGGCCCGAGCCTGAGGCTGCACCAATGCGGCCTGCCGAAGCTGATGGCCCTGGAGCTGTTCAAGCCGTTCATCATGGCTCGCCTCGTCGAGCGCAACGCCGTGCAGAACATCAAGGCCGCCAAGAAGATGGTCGACTCGATGATTCCCGAGGTCTGGGACGTCCTCGAGGAGGTCATCCAGGAGCACCCGGTGCTGCTCAACCGCGCGCCGACGCTGCACCGCCTCGGCATCCAGGCATTCGAGCCGCAGCTCGTCGAGGGCAAGGCGATTCAGGTCCACCCGCTCGTCTGCTCGGCCTTCAACGCCGACTTCGACGGCGACCAGATGGCGGTCCACGTGCCGCTCTCCGCCGAGGCCCAGGCCGAAGCGCGGATCCTGATGCTGTCGGCGAACAACATCCTCAGCCCGGCGCACGGCGCGCCGTTGGCGACGCCTACCCAGGACATGGTGCTCGGCATCTACTACATCACCTACGGGCCCGCCGGCGAGGAGCTGGTCGGTCTCGATCAGCTGCTGAAGAGCGGCAAGTGGGACGAGAAGAAGAACGGGCCGCGCCCGCGCACCTTCCGCTCCGCGCAGGAGGCCGAGTTGGCCTTCGAGAACGGGCTGGTCAAGCTCCACGACTACGCGGAGTACCGCCGCCCTGAGCACGAGCACTTCCTGACCACGGTCGGTCGGATCATCTTCAACGACCGGGTCGAGCGTGCGCTCGCCGAGGCGCTCGAGGACGAGTGGGATCCGGAGAAGTTCGACTTCGTCAACAACTCGCTGAAGAAGAAGGACGTCAACGCAATGGTCGAGGCGCTGGTCGAGGCCTATGGGGCCGCGGCGGTCTCGCGCGTGCTTGATGCCTACAAGGAGCTCGGCTTCCACTTCGCGACGCAGGCTGGGATCACGGTCTGCAAGAACGACGTGATCTCGCCTCCGAACAAGGAGGAGATCCTCGACCGATACGAGAAGCAGGCTGCCGAGATCGTCGGTCAGTACGACGACGGCTGGATCACCGCCGAGGAGCGCAAGGACCAGGTCACCCGCACCTGGAACGCCGCCACCGAGGAGGTGGCCCAGGCGATGGAGAAGAACCTCGACGAGCTCAACCCGATCTTCATGATGGCCAACTCGGGTGCCCGTGGCTCGTTCAAGCAGATCCGCCAGCTCGCCGGGATGCGAGGCCTGATGGCGAATCCGAAGGGCGAGATCATCGAGCGGCCGATCAAGGCCAACTTCATGGAAGGCCTCTCGGTCCTCGAGTACTTCATCTCCACCCACGGCGCCCGCAAGGGCCTCGCGGACACGGCGCTGCGCACGGCGGACTCGGGCTATCTGACCCGGCGTCTGGTCGACGTCGCCCAGGACGTGATCATCAATACCGATGACTGCAAGACGAAGGACTTCATCGAGATGCCGATCTACCGGGAGGACGGGAACGTCAACCCGAACCTGATCGGCCGGCGTGTCGCGAAGAAGTTCGCGACCAAGCGCGGTCGCGACCTGCTGAAGCGCAATCAGGAGATCGACAAGCCCGAGGTGGCGGCGCTGGTTGAGGCCTTCACGCCCGACGACGGCGGCGTGATCCAGGTCCGCTCCCCGCTCAAGTGTGAGCTCGGCAGCGGCATCTGTCAGAACTGTTACGGCCGCGCGCTGGCGACCGGCTCCGACGCCGAGCTCGGCGACGCGGTCGGGATCATCGCCGCGCAGTCGATCGGCGAGCCCGGCACCCAGCTGACGATGAGGACCTTCCATACCGGCGGTGTGGCGGGGCTCGACATCACCCAGGGTCTGCCGCGGATCGTCGAGCTGTTCGAGGCGCGCAAGCCGAAGGGCCTGGCCCAACTGGCGCTGCAGGACGGTAAGGCAGCGATCGAGGAGACCGACAAGGGCACCAAGCTCGTGATCACCGACGCCCAGGGCGAGGAGCACGGCTACTCATTCCCGCCGCGAATGGTGATGCAGGTCGAAAACGGCAACAAGGTGACCAAGGGCCAGCAGCTCAATGACGGCTCGCTGTACCCCGCCGAGATCCTCGAGGTCCGGGGCCGGACCGAGACCGAGCTCTACCTCGTCGCCGAGGTGCAGAAGGTCTACCGCGCTCAGGGCGTCGACATCAACGACAAGCACATCGAGCTGATCGTGCGCCAGATGCTGAAGAAGATGCGGATCGATCAGAAGGGCTCTACGGAGTTGCTCCCGGGCCAGCTTGAGGATCGCGTCAAGCTGCAGGCGCTGAACAAGCAGGTGAAGGCCGATGGCGGCACCCCCGCCAAGGGCGAGGAGGTCATCCTCGGAATCACCAAGGCATCCCTGGCGACCGAGTCATTCCTCTCCGCCGCCTCCTTCCAGGAGACGACGAAGGTGCTGACCGACGCGGCCCTGGAGGGCAAGCGGGATCGCCTCGTCGGCCTCAAGGAGAACGTGATCATCGGCAAGCTGATCCCGGCCGCCACCGGCCTGCGTCGCTATAGGACAATCGAGATCGAGCCGGTCGAGCCGCCACAGCGGCCCGACGAGCACATCGACGACGCGGAGCTGGCGGCCGAGCTCGGCCTCGAGTCCGAGCTGGAGCAGCCGACCGGCGCCGATGTCGAGGGCTTCGGCTCCTCCTTTGCCGAGGAGCTCGAGGAGCTCGCCACCGAGATCGACGAGACCGACGGCTCCGGCGAGCCGGCCGGCGCCGAAGCCCAAAAGGACGAGTAGGCCTCGGGGCGGCCCCCGGGTCGAGGTCCGCAGTCAGGCCTGGCTGATCTCGAAGAGGTTGCCGTCGGGGTCGCGGAAGAAGCAGCGGATCTCCTCGCCGCGGTCATACGGCGGCGTCAGAAACTCTGCGCCGCGTCCCTTCAGCACCTCGTAGGAGGCCCGGCAATCGGGCACGCGAATCGTGAACGAGTGGGAAACCTCGCTCGGATCCGTCGGCGCAGCCATGCTGACGCCCGGCTTGTCGTCGGTCGGACCGGAGCCCGTGACCAGCAACAGCCAAGCGTCGAGGAAGCTGAGAACGACGCTGTCGGCACCGTACTCGCGGTAGATCTCGGCCCCGAGAACGTCGCGATACCAATCGCGCGAGCGCTCGATGTCGGCGACCACGAGGATCTGGGTCAGCGCCATCCCCGGCTCCGGGAAGGCGACCATCGCTCAGCCTCGGTGCGGGGGCGAGGCGGCGAGCGGAGCCCCGGCCGGGCGCCGTCCGACGCGCAGGGAGCCTTCCTCGGGGCAGGGGAGCGGCAGCGCGTCGGGTGCGTGAGGGCCGCGACGCGGCCCCCGTGGGCGCTTCGGCTCACGCCGGAAACGCCGGTAACGATGCTCGCCCCCGTCCCCGGGGGCCTCGGCCACGTCCGGCTCCGCCTTGATCGCCCAATAGATAAGCCAGCAGGCAAAGACGACCGGGATCTTCAGGATCAGCCCCATGAAGATCATCACTTCGAGCCCTGGGTCCAT
>JAQBGG010000077.1:0-4529 GCA_032122625.1 Acidobacteriota bacterium | reverse complement strand
CCAGACCCCTCCCTCCCGGCGCAGCGACCGATGGGAACGGATGCCGGGACGGGCCGCACGCCTCGGGGGAGCGCTGCTCGCGGCCATCGCGCTTTCCGCTGTGGCCGCGGTCCCCGCGAGCGCCGAGATCAACTACCTCCCCCACAAGCTTGCCGTCAAGACCAACGAGAAGTACGGCCACAACTGCTTCTGGGCCCCTCCGAAGGGGATGGACTACGCCGACCTCCCCGGCGCGATCCCGATCCAGACGCCGAACCTCTATCCGGATGTCGGCTCGACCTACTTCGTCGCCCAGTACGTGCTCCCAGCGGGCGCCAGCCTGACGCTGAAGGGGAAGTTCCCGCACGAGCGCTACATGTCGTTCACGATGTTCAAGGCTCTCGGCGGCGGTCAGATCGGCCCCGGGGACAACATCCGCGATGAGGAGATCGTGCCCGACAAAGGCTCGGTCAACCCGTTCGTCCATCCCCACCGCCGCACCGCCAAGCGCCGCTACTACAAGGTCCACGTGGTCCGCGGCAAGGTACCCGACAGGCCGGCGAAGAACACCGTCTACACCGGCCAGACGGACCCAACCGAGCGGCTCGGGATGAGTCAGCGCAACTACATCCCCGACAAGGGCCGCGACGGCACCGGCGGGGTCGGACTCGCGAAGCTGACGCTGAACCTCGCCGACGGCAGCAAGCTCAAGGGCAAGGCGGCCTGCAAGGTGCTCGATCCGACCTTCGACAAGAGCACCTCGACCTTCCCGCCGGAGCTCTGGAAGGGCTTCGTCGCTGCCGCCGACGATCCCGTCAGCGCACCGGCGACCGATCCACCGACATGGGAGCGATTCTGGAACGCGCTCTACAGCGTCGCGGGGATCTTCATCACCGACCCTGAGGAGCGGGCCGCGACCTTCCCCCCGACCGACTCGGGCGGATTCCAGTCGAACCCCGACACCCGCTACATGACCAGCCAGGTCAGCCTCAAGTTCGGGCGCGTGATCACCGTCGAGGGCAAGCTCCCGAGGGTCCCCGAGACGCTGCCGCGGGCGCGGAGGTGGCCCGGCAACTACCAGGTCCGCTATTGGTCGCTGTGCACCGGCTCCTCGCCGGTGACCGGCCTCGGCTACAACTGCGTCTACGACCAGCAGGTGCCGCTGCGCAAGCACCGCAAGTACACCCTGGTGATCAGCAAGCCCGCCGACCGGCCCAAGAACGCCAGGGCCGCCTGCGGCTACAAGTGGCTCAGCTTCGGCCAGGGCGAGAACTACCCCGACCCGGCGTCCCGCGACTACATCGACGTCCTCTACATGCGGTTCATGGCGGCGGAGCCAGACTGGAAGCGGGCCCCGCAGCGGGTCACCGAGCCCGGCACCGAGAAGAAGGTGATGGGGCCGTACCTGCCGCGCTCCCGCTACTGGACCAAGGCCAAGTTCCAGAAGCTCGGCTGCAAGAAGTCGTGAGCCGGCGATGAGGACGAACGGCCAAGCGGATCATGGCGTCGTGAGGGCAGGGGCGCGGGCGATCGTCGCCCTGCTCGTAGGCCTGTTGGCGCTGCTGGCGCCGCCGCCCTCGAGTGCGTCCGCAGCCCAGGGCGACCTCGTCGGCGGTCGTTTCAGCGACTGCTTCTGGAGATACGGGGCGGTTGGCGTCGATGACTTCAACATCGCCTACCCGGACGCCGGCGCGACCTACTGGGTGGCCGGCTTTCGGCGCCCGCCGGGATCGCAGCTGATGCTGAAGGGCAAGTATCCGCACGCCCGCTTCATGTCGATGCAGACCTACGACCTGCTCGGCCGCGGGGCGGACGCGCTGGCCGACTACCAGATCGATCCGCAGCCGAGATCGAAGAACCCGTTCCGCCACGGCGTCAACCGAACAACCCGCAAGCGCAGCTACAAGGTCAGCCTGGTCCACGAGAAGAACCCCGGGTTCCCGCTCGAGGCCTACGACGGTGAGCCCGCCCGCAACAAGCTCTACGCGATCCCCGACGGCGGCCCGATCACCGAGACCGACAGCACCGGCACCTACGAGCTCGACCTGCTGATGATGCGCGTCTACGTGCCCGACAAAGGCCGGAACCTGACCGGCGGCGTCGGCCTCCCGAAGCCGACGCTGAAGCTGGCGGACGGCAAGGTCCTCAAGGGTCAGGCGCTTTGCGACGCGGTCGACTCCGAGTCGAAGGCCCTCGGCCATACCCGGGTCCCAGACCCGAGCGCCCTGTTGATCAGCGAGGAGGCGTACGCGGCGATGCGCTACCCGAACGAGCTCACGGCTCCGTTCAACGTCTTCGCCGGCCTGATGGCGGTGCCGCGAGAGGTGCCGCCAACCTTCCCTGCGGTCCGCAAGGGAGAGTGGCGCGCGCAGTACGACCGGCGCTATCTGCTGCAGCTGTGGACCGGTGACGACGCGCCCGGCGCCTCGCTGTCGCCGCCCGAGCGCGGGGCTTCGGGCGGCTTCTTCCCGAACGCCCACAACGCCTATGTGCGGACGGCGATCAACAGGAAGTTCGGAAAGGTCGTCGTCTTCAGGGGCAAGCTCCCCTCCGCGCCACGGACCCACAAGGGGAACAGGCGCATCGGCAGCGGCCAGGTGCGCTACGCGAGCTACTGCATGAACGAGGCCCCGGTGACGACGAGGGTCACCGACTGCGCCTACGACGAGCAGATCCCGACCAACCGCAAGCGGATCTACACGATCGTCGTCAGCCGCAAGGCGGATCGGCCGCGGAGCGCCCGCAAGGCATGCGGCAAGGCCTGGATCCGCTGGAACAGGAGCGGAGACGGTTACAAGGATCCCGACTTCGGCTGGTTTCAGATCCGCAACATGCTGCCCGATCGCAGCTTCGAGCACGCCATCCAGCTGACCTCGACGCCCGGAGACGAGAAGGACGTCATCGGCCGCTACCTGCCAAAGCTCAAGTACTACGAGAGCGGCGCCGCGTTTGCGAGGTCGAAGCTCGGTGGCTGCCGCTCACGCTGAGCGGCTCCCGGGGCCGCGCTCGGACGCGGGCGCGGTCACGAGCACCTTGCCGCGGGCAGGGGAAGCGCAGCAGATGCCCCCCCGCGTCCTCGTTGGAGTTGTGGATTCCCGCCATTTTTCTACGGTCGGGCTTCACATGTAGCGTCCGCTGGGGTCCCTGGGTGACGGAGCAGAGCCGGAGCTCGCGCCGATTCGTTGTGTCTCTGACGCGCCCCGCCGACCCCGACCTCGCCATGGTGTGGTGCTCGATCGCCTGCTGTGGGCTGTTGTCGGTGCTCTGATCGGCGCCGGCGTCACGGCAGCCTTGGCCGCGGTCCTCCCATAGGGATGAGCGCGCCGCCGGGCCGGATCCTCATCCGGACGCTTGGTCTCGTCAGCAAGAGACTCAAGTGGCACTTTCGGCTTGTTGCCCTCGACCTCGCGTCGATGGCGGCGAGGTTCTCGCGGGGCTCTGCGATGCGAATCGGGCGGCGCTGTCGCGAGCGGCTTGCGCTGGTTGGCGACGGTCCCCAGTCCGGCGCGCGCTACTCTCGATGCGTCGCCGAGCTCGATGAGATCCGCTACGTACGCGAGCCACAGGCTTGAGCGAAGAGAGGCCGTCACGCGCTCGGCACCAAGGTGACCTTGAGGCACCTGCGGTGATCTCATCCGACTTGGAGTTCCGGCACGTGGACGTCTTCGCCGATGCGCCGTTCACGGGGAATGGCTTGATCGTGGTGTTCGGCGGGACGACCGACGTTCCGGACCGAGCGCTGCTCGCGATCACCGTCGAGATGCGGCAGCTCGAGTCGATCTTCGTCGATGTCGAGGCGGAGGGTGCTCGGGTGAGAGCCCGGATCTTCACCGCTGAGGAGGAGCTGCCGTTCGCGGGTCATCCCGTTGTCGGAGCTTGCCCTGGTGCTCGAAGAACCAGGCGCCCGCCGCGTCGAAGAACAGCGGCACCTCCTCCTTGAATCTCGTGTCCCAGCTCTCGAGGTTGCCCTTCAGGTAGTCCTCGCGCAGCGACCGCTCGAAGGGGAACGTCCATGATTCGACGATGGGGTCCACAACGGCAGCGTATTGGCAAGACCACTCGCCCGGGACTCGAACCGCCGATGCCGTAGGTAGGGGCTCGTCGCTACTCGGCGGTTACCGCCACCGAGAGCTTGGTGGTCCTCTTGTTGCCGGCCTCGTCGGTGAGCTTGACGGTCAGCTTCGCCTTCGCCTTCTTGCCCTTCTTCAGTGCCTTGGCGATCTTCTTCGCGTCCTTGCTCTTCTTCGGCTTCAGCTTTAGGTTCTTCGATTGGCCTTCAGAGACGCTCTTGGACTGGGACTTGAGCTTGTAGGACCGCTTCTTGACCTTGACCTTGCCGGTGGCCTTGGCGTCCAGGTCCTCGCCGGCCTTGACCTTGACCTTGACGACGATCTTGTTGCCCTCTTGCCTCTGCTTACCCTTGGCAGAGGCGAAACCCTTGGGTTGGGTGTCGACGGTGACCGACTGGATCCGGTATCTGGTGCCATCGGAGCGGCTCCAGACGATCGTCGCGCGGTCGGAGCTGTCGATCGCGACCTGGGGGTATTCGT
>JAQBGG010000076.1:0-8789 GCA_032122625.1 Acidobacteriota bacterium | reverse complement strand
GCGACCAACAGGACCATGATTGACCCGAAGAAGAGATAGCGAGGTGTGGTCGGCTCCCGAGTCGGACCCTCGGAGAAGCCGAGCGCGACCCAAAAGACGAGCACGATCAGCAGATACGACCAGAGCCACGGCCCGGCAGGCCGCCCGCGCAGGCGTAGCCCGAGGAAGAGGAGCGCTGCCGCCGCGGCGATGACGAACACGACCTCGAGCCCAGAGGCAAGGGAGCCGAACCGGCCATCGAACGTCGGTCCGGCGAAGCCGGTCATGGCGCTGAGGGTCGCCACCGCCGACTCGACCACGAACGCCGGCACCTCCGAGAGGTTCGAGGCCGAGGCGATCCCCTGATCGAACCTCTGCGCCCAGATCCACCATCCGCCGTACATCGCGAGTGGGGCTAGGGGGACCCACAGGCGCCGTCGGGTATCTCCGATCAGGAAGTACAGCACCACGCCGAAGACGACCATGACTCCAAAGCTGTCCGAGAGCAGCGAGAGCGCAAGTAGCGTCGCCGCGAGCAGATCGTGGCGGTGCTGCCCGTCGAGCGCAAGCAGGGCGCCGAGGCCAAAAGCGATCGAGAGGGTGATCGGGATCGAGAGCGGCGAGAGCACGATGACGGCCGACGAGCCGAAGAACAGCAGCACGACGCTTGGGGCCAGCGCGATCAGACCGCCGACTTCCCGGCGCGCGAGCAGGAAGAAGAGCCCGACACAGCTCAGGAAGCTGGCCAGAGCCAAGAGGCGGAACGGCAGGTAGTCCGGCCCGAACACCCGGGGAAGGAGCTCATATACCAGGCGCGGCACGGCGATCAGGTGTCCGTTATGCGGGGTCAGCAGCGTTTCGGCCGCGAAGTCGTCGCCGAAGGTGAGCCAGGCGAACTCGTCGCTCCAGAAGGTGAGGTCCCGCCCCAGCCAGAGGATGGTCGCGGCAGCGAGCGCCATCGCCACCACGAGCCCACGTACGGCAGCCCGCTCGCCGCGTCTACCACTCCAGATCGGGCCGATCCGAGAGACCGAGAGCAGCGCGCGTGCAACTGGGCCGGCCGATTCCCCGTTCATCGCTCGGCGATTACGAGGAACTGCTTGCCAAGCAAGCGCCAGGCAAACGGCGTCTTTAGGTAGCGTCGAGTCAGTGACGCTGACGGAGGCAGCGAGCCGCGAAACGAGTAGGGGAGAAAGCGCGGGTGAATCCGGATCGGCTCGAATCCTGCCGCGTAGAGGTGCTCGGCAATCGCGACGTGGGTGAGCGCGAGGGTGTGGTCGGCGCAGTCCCAGTACTCGTCCGGACAGTAACGGTAGTTGGGGCCCATCACTGCGATCCGCCCGCCGGGCTTGATCCAGGCGTGCATCCGGGAGAGGAAGTCGGCGATCGCGTCGGGATCGGGCAGGTGCTCGAGGAAATTGCTGACGAAACCGGCGTCGAAGTGCGCTTCCGGTAGCTCCGCCTCCATCGCGTCGGCGACGATCATCGTGGTCCCCTCGGCGGCGTGCGCCTCGGAGTGGACGGTGCGGTCGATTGCCCAGCGCTCGCGGGCCGGGACGGCGTTGATGAACTCACAGAGCCCTGCCGCAGGGTCGAGCACTACCTCGGGAGAGCCCAGCTCGCGATGTATGAACGCAGCGATCTCGCCCCAGACGGCCGCGCGGCTGCTCTGGTCGATGCCGCGGAAGCGGTACTCGTAGAGTCGCTTGTAGTCGATCATCTCGTCTTCACCGCGGTCAGCTCCGAGCTCGGGTCGGGATCGGAGGCGACGCTACGGAGCGGGCGGCCGATGTCGCGGAGCGGTCTGTCGGCTCGTTCATCGACGGGATTATGAGGCCAGCCACCCGCGCGGTGCGCTCAGATGGGGCCCTCAGTCCGAGGCGATCGCCTATTCTCAGCGCGATGCGCCTCCTGATAACCGGCGGGGCTGGTTTCATCGGATCGAGTCTCGCGGTTGCCCTCGCCGAGCGACATTCCGACTGGGAGCTCCTTGCCGCGGACAACCTCTACCGTCCCGGCTCCGAGCTGAACCTGCCCAGGCTCGAGCGGTCGGGCGTGCGCTTCCGCCAGATAGACGTTCGTGAGCGGGCGGCGCTGGCGGGCCTCGGCGAGTTCGACGCAATCGTCGAGGCCGCCGCCGAGCCGGCGGTCGGCGCCGATCGCAAGCCGGGTGGGCGCGAGCTGATGGTCGACACCAATCTCGGCGGCGCCCACAACTGCCTCGAGCTCGCCGCCCGGAGCGGCGCCCACTTCATCGCGCTGTCGAGCAGCCGCGTCTACCCGCTGGCGCCGCTGCGCGAGCTCGCGCTCGTTGAACGTGTGGATCGCTTCGAGCTCGCCGCCGAACAACAGGTCGAGGGCGTGAGCGAACTCGGGATCTCCGAAGCGTTCCCTCTCGCCGGCGCCCGCACGCTCTACGGAGCGAGCAAGCTCGCGGCGGAGCTACTCGCGCGCGAGTACGAGGAGAGCGTGGGCGTCCCGGTCACGGTCAATCGCTGCGGGGTCGTCGCCGGACCGTGGCAGATGGCGACCTCCGACCAGGGGGTGTTCGCGCACTGGGCACTCAGCTTTTGCCTCAACCGTGAGCTCAGCTACATCGGCTGGGGCGGCGAAGGACTCCAGGTACGGGACGTCCTCCACGTCGACGACCTCGTCGACCTGCTCGAGGCCCAGCTCCTCGACCCGGGGCACTGGCGCGGGGTGACGGTGAATGTCGGCGGTGGCCCCGAAGTCAGCCTCTCACTGCGCGAGGCGACAGCTCTCTGCAGCGAGCTGACTGGGAAGGATCCGATAATCGGGTCCGACCCTGAGACGCGGCCCGGCGACATCCCCTTCTACGTCTCCGACTGCAGCCGGCTTCACGCTCTGACCGACTGGCGACCACAGCGCAACGCCCGCGAGGTGATCGCCGACACGATCGAGTGGATCGGCTCGGAGCGCTCGCTGGCGAGCGTCCTCTGAGGTGGGAGTGGCGACGGCGATCATCACCGGAACGGGCGGCTTGGTCGGATCGGAGGCGGCCCGCCACTTCGACCGCCTCGGCCTCGACGTGATCGGGATCGAGAACGACATGCGAGCGAGCTTCTTCGGCAGCGAGGCGTCGACCGAGCGGGTATCGGAGCTGCTCGAGCGCGACTGCGAGACCTTTCGGCGAGAGCGTCTAGATATCCGTGACGCCGATGGGATCGCGAAGCTGTTCGAACGCCATCGGCACAGCATCGAGCTCGTCGTCCACGCCGCCGCGCAGCCCTCGCACGACTGGGCCGCTTCCGATCCCCAGACCGACTTCACGGTCAACGCCAACGGCACCCTGAATCTGCTCGAGGCGACACGCCGCTACTGCCCTGACGCAACCTTCGCGCTGCTCTCGACCAACAAGGTCTACGGCGACCGGCCGAACGAGCTGCCTCTGGAGGAACTCCCGACGCGCCTCGAGATTCCTGCCGACCACGACTACGCCGGCGGGATCGACACGACGATGCCGATCGACCGCTGCACGCATTCGCTGTTCGGGGTCAGCAAGGCGGCCGCCGACCTCGCCACCCAGGAGTACGGGCGATACTTCGGGATGCCGACCGTCTGTTTCCGCGGTGGCTGCCTGACAGGTCCCCAACACGCAGGCACCCAACTCCACGGCTTTCTCGCCTACCTGATGCGCTGCACGGTCCTCGGCGAGCCTTACACGGTGATCGGCTATGACGGCAAGCAGGTTCGCGACAACCTGCACTCACGCGACGTCGCCGCCGCGATCGAGGCCTTCCACCGGGCGCCCCGGCCCGGCGCCGTCTACAACCTGGGAGGCGGCCGTGAGAACGCCGTCTCGATGCTCGAGGCGATCGCGCAATGCGAGGCGGTCGCCGGGCGCGAGCTTGACCGTAGCTACGAGCCAACAGCGCGGATAGGGGACCACCGCTGGTGGATCTCCGACCTGACCGAGCTCCAGAACGACTACCCGGACTGGCGGGTCGAGGTCACGCTCGACCGGATCCTGCGTGAGATCCACGACGACAACGCGGAGCGATGGCTAGCCCCTCGCTAAAACTCTCGGTCGTCATCCCCGCACACGATGAGGCGGGATCGATCGCCGCAACGGTCCGGGGGCTGACCGAGAGTCTCGATCGGGCCGGCATCGAGCACGAGATTCTCGTCATCGACGATGCCAGCACTGACCACACCGCCGAGATCGTCGGCGACCTCGCCGTGCACGATCGCCGGATCCGCTGCCTGCAGCCGGCCCAAACTGGGGGCTTCGGCCTCGCCGTCCGTGCGGGCCTGGCCGAGTTCGAGGGCGACGCGGTCGCCATTGTGATGGCAGACGGCTCCGACGATCCCGAGGATCTGGTCAGCTATCACGCCGTGCTTGAGCAGGGCTACGACTGCGCGTTTGGATCGCGCTTTGTCGCCGGCGGCAGCGTCAGCGGCTATCCCCGCCTCAAGCTCGTCGTCAACCGTCTCGTCAATTCATTCATCCGGGTCCTCTTCGGTCACGGCTACAACGACACGACGAATGCCTTCAAGGCCTACCGTCGCGAGGCGATCGAGGACCTCGAGCCGCTGCTCTCCCATCACTTCAACCTCACCGTGGAACTGCCACTGAAAGCGGTGATCAGAGGTCACAGCTACGCGATCGTCCCGATCAGCTGGCGCAACCGTTCCTCGGGCAGCTCCAAGTTCGCACTCCAGGAGATGGGGAGCCGCTACCTGTTCATCGTCCTCTACGCCTTTCTCGAGCACCATCTGAGTCGCGGCGACTACCGGCGGGGCGGCGGCGCCCACCGCTGGCGCGCCGGAACGCCGGGACTACTCGATAGTCCTGAGCGGCCGGAATCAGTCACCGACAGGCGAACCGGTAGCGAATGAGCAATCCGGTTATGCGGCCCTAGCGATGGCTGCCGCCTCTAGTGTCGCCGCGGCCTCGGCCACCCGGCGCTCGTCGGGGCCGACGATGAAGAGGTGTTCGGTGTTGCGGAGGTGGGAGACGCGACCGACCTTCGCGCCGCTGGGATCGTGGATCCCGATCTGCGCCCCGACGTAGCGTTTGAAATCGACGCCGACCGAGCGGACGTAACCCTTCTCGCCGAGGAGGGACTCGACCGCGGCCGGCTCATGGAACCCCTCGTTGTTGAACGAAACCAGCATCCAGGGGGTCGGCAGAGCGCCGATCAACCGTTCGAGTTCGGGCCATGCTTCGCGCCTGCGGTTGTAGGGGCTCTTGTTGATCCTGCAGTCGAGACGCTTGCGGGCGATGCCGTAGGTCTCGGGCGCGTCCCAGCGAACCAGGGTCTCCCAGACGTGGTAGTTGGAGAAGTACGAATGCTGGTTGTAGGGCGGGTCGAGATAGACGCAGTCGACTCCGGCGAGCTCCGGCGCGAGCTCGAGGGCGTCGAGGCGGCTCGCGCGGCCGGCCGGCCCGGGGACGGGGAGGGGCTCACGCAGCTCGAGCTCGTTGTGGGAACGCTTCGCCCAGCTCTTCACGTAGGCCATCTGCAGGCCGCAGGTCGAGTCGACCCGGTCGGCGGCCTCGAGCAGGCTGGTGAGCAGCAGGGCCCGCTCCACCCGGGTCAACGCGAGTCGGTCGAGCTCGGCTCTGATCGCGTCGATCCGCATTCCATTCTTGGGCTGGAAGAAGCGGGACTGCAGGCAGAAGGTCTCGGTGAAGTAGCCGTGTTCTGGAGCCAGGCCGCGCAGATGCGCGAGTAGGCCCGGCAGACGTTGCCGGTCCTCCGGCGTCGCCTCGAGGTAGGCGATACCGAGAACCTCGCTGTAGCTGGCGATGTCGTTCGAGATCACCTCCATGCCGCGTCCCCGCAGCGCTTGGCCTACCCGCGTGGTCCCGGAGAAGAGGTCGCAGACAGAGGAGACACCGAGCAGCACCGCAGCCTCAGAGATCGAGTCGGCGAGCAGGCGCTTGGAGCCGATGTACTTGATCACCCCGTCAATCTAGATCGACCCGAGGACGGCTGGGCGAGCGGGGCGGACCGGCCCGGTGCCTAGGATCACGTTATGTCGAGTGGTTATGTGCCCGAGGCCGATCAGGTAATCCAGGCCGAGTGTCTCGAGGTGCTCCCCGGCATGGCCGACGGCTGCATCCGGCTGATCTACATCGATCCCCCCTTCAACTCCGGCAAGCGTCAGAGCCGACGCTCGCTGCAGACGGTGGCCGACGAGGAGGGGGGAGACCGGAACGGCTTCGGAGGCCGCCGTTACCGATCCCGGTTGCTCGGCGAGCTCTCCTACGACGACAGCTACTCCGACTACCTCGGCTTCCTCGAGCCGCGCCTGTGCGAGGCGCGCAGGTTGCTCGACGAGCAGGGGACTCTTTACGTACACCTCGACTACCGCGAGGCGCATTACGTGAAGCTGCTGCTCGACGAGGTCTTCGGCCGCGAATGCTTCCTCAACGAGATCGTCTGGGCCTACGACTTCGGCGCTCGCAGCAAACGGCGCTGGCCCGCCAAGCACGACACGATCCTGGTCTACGTAAAGGACCCAGCCCGCTACTACTTCGACAGCGCCGAGGTCGACCGCGAGCCCTACATGGCCCCCGGCCTCGTGGGCCCCGAGAAGGCGGCTCGCGGAAAGCTCCCCACCGATGTTTGGTGGCACACGATCGTCCCGACAAATAGCTCGGAGAAGACCGGGTACCCGACGCAGAAGCCCGAGGGGGTCCTGCGCCGGATCGTCGCCGCCTCGAGCGCGCCCGGCGACCGCTGCCTCGACTTCTTTGCCGGCAGCGGGACGCTGGGCTCGGTTGCGCGGGAGCTCGGTAGGAGCTTCGTATTGATCGATTCCAATCCCGAGGCGATCGAGGTGATTGAGCGGCGGCTCGGGGTGCGCAGGACCTCGCCTCCAGCGGCCGGATAGGGTTCAGGTCATGAAGATCTACGTCTGCTGGGATGAGCGTCCCAAACATCCCGTCTTTGGTGACCACCCCTGCGGGCTCGCCCACAAGGCCCTCCTCGACGCCGGCTATGACCCGGAGGTCGTAAGAGCGCGCGGATGGACCGTGCTGCCGCAGTTCCTCAACAACTCGACGGGTCGGCGCGAGGTCCGCGAGTTGAGCGGTGGTAACGATGAGGTGCCGGCGCTCGTCCTCGACGGCGACGAGTTCATCCAGGGAAGCAAAGAGATCATCGAGTGGGCCGGGGCCAACCCGGCCGCTTCCGCCTGAGGATCTGATCGCCCGGCGCCTCTGGGCGGCGCCGGACGGCCCGTCTATCCTCGCTCGCCATGCTGGGCACCTACGCCACTGCCCTCTTTGTGATTGGCTCCTCGGCGCCGATCGGCGCTGCCGTGCTGCTGCTCAGTGGGCGCCGCGGCTGGTCGTGGATCGCCCCGGCACTGGGTCTGGGGGTGATCACGGCCCTCGCGTGGCTGCTGGTGCGGCTACCCGGCGAGGGTCTGACGGCGATCCTCGGAATCGCGGCGCTCGCGCTCGGCGCCGGGTTCTGGGCGCTGCCCAGGCTCGAGCTTGGCTGGGAGATTCTGCGGGACGGTGCGCCGGCCGGTCTATTGACGCTGATCGCAGTCTCGATTCCGTTCCTGGTCGAGGGCCACTTCGGCGTCCTGGGGACCGGCTTCAACGTCGACATGTCCCAGCACCTGTTCACCGCTGAGTGGATCGCCGCACCGCTTGCCTCGGCGCCGCCACTGATCGATCAGGGATATCCCGTCGGCCCACATTCGCTCGCGGTTGCCGGGGCCGAGCTCAGCGGCGGCAACCTGGTCACGGCCTTCAGCGGCGTGACGATCGCCGTACCGGTGATCGCAGCACTGACGGCGCTGGCGGGTACACGCAGCCTCGGGCCGCGGCGGGGAATAGTCGCTGCGCTGCTGGTCGCCGTCCCCTACCTGGTCGCTTCCTACCTGGCACAGGGCGCCTTCAAGGAGCTATTCGAGGCAGTCTTCCTGCTCGCCTTTACCCTCTGGCTGTTCGAGTTGCGCGGCTCGGACGCTGATCGGCGCGGCCTTCTCGTCCCGGGTGCCGTGCTCGCCGCCGGTTCGGCCTATGCCTACAGCGGTCCTGGCCTGGCCTGGCTGGTTGGGACGCTCGGAATCTGGGGGCTGCTGGAGCTGGTCGTTGACCGCCGACGTGCCTTGAGCATCGCCCGCCGGGCTCTACCGGCGGTCGCCATCGGTTTGTCCGTTTTCGCCGTCGCGGTGGCGCCGGAGGTTGGGCGGATCAGTCAGTTCGGCGCTAGCGCCGGCAATGTCGCCAACGCAAACGACTCCGAGCCTCGAGCGGCTGCTGAAGCGACTGCGCAAGCAAGCACGACTGATGCCGGATCGGCCGAGGGGAACGGAGACGGTGGCTCCAAAGAGGCGCGGCTGGACCTCTTCGACAACGACCTGGGCAATCTCTTCGGCGGCATCCCCGCCCTCGAGGTCTTCGGCGTCTGGCCCAGCGGCGACTTCCGGGTCGAGCCCGGCGCCGGTGCGATTCCGGCGCCCGCGTTCTACCTCGGGGCGCTGCTCGGTCTGATCGCGCTGGCCGTCGGCCTGCGCCGTGCGCTGCGGCGCCGCGAGACCGCCCTGCTGGCGGGGCTCGGCGCGGCCGCCCTGATCTGGCTGGCGGCTTGGGCGCTTAGCACTCCATACACGGCGGCAAAGGCGCTGATGATGGTCACACCGCTGCTGGCGCTGATCAGCGTCCGCGGCGTGCTCGATGCGGGCTTCTCGCCGCTTCGTGGACTCCGCGGCGAGACGCGCCTGGCGGCGCGCAGCGCTCTCACCGCCGCCTTCGTCGCGGCGGCCGGCGGCTCCGCCGCGTTGGCGTTGGCCAACGCGCCGGTCGGCCCCGAGAGATACAC
>JAQBGG010000075.1:0-3315 GCA_032122625.1 Acidobacteriota bacterium | reverse complement strand
TCCCGATGGAATCCAAAAGGCCGATATCCAGATCGCTGTCCAGAACCCGACATCCACCACCGAGACCCGCCCAGGGATTGCCTACTTCGACGATTTGTGGCTCGCTCCCGCGGGACTCGCGTCCGCGGTCCAGCAGCTCTTCGTCCCCGCCGCCGCATCGACACCCGGTAGCGGCGGCACCTTCTGGACAACCTCGGCCTGGGTCTCCAACCTGAGCTCATCAGCGGTCGTGGTCCACGGCGCCGCCCTCCTCCAGGGGCAGGGCAACGCCGGCGCCATCGAAAGCCCCATCGAGATCGGAACCGTCGAGGCCGGAGGGTTTCTCCGGATCGACGATGTCTACCACGATCTCGGCGCCGACAGCGCCACCGGTGGGCTCTTCCTCGAGATGACGGCGGCGGGTGAACTCCCCTACACGCGTCTGGTCTCGGTGGCGACCTACACCTCGACGCCGAACCCGACCGGCGGCGGCGCCTACGGTCAGGGAATCCCGGCGACCGATCCGGGCGCCGACACCGAGGTCCATTGCCCCGGCATCAAGGACCACGATGGCCACCGGACCAACGTCGGTGTGCTCAACACCAGCGACCGCGTGATCGATGTCGAGGTCACCATCGTCGACACGATGGGCGCCCGGGTCGGGTCGGAAACCTGGCAGATGCAGCCTTTCGAACAGCGCCAGCAGAGAGTCACCACGCTTGGGGCCGCCGGTCTCGACGGCGGCACCGCGAGCTTCCGGCTGCTCTCGGCGGAGGGTTCATTCCTCGCCTACTCGTCCGTCGTCGACAACCAGACCGGCGACGCGGTGTACATCGCAGGTGACTGAGCTCCGAACGGTTGTTCCACGCGTCTGATCGGGCGCCTGGACGTCAATCCCCCTGCCGCAGCACCGCCAGCGGTCGGACCGCGAGCGCACGGGCGCTCGCCGCGAGACCGGCGACAACGCTGAGGGCGATGGTGGCGGCCAGGGCCGTCAGCAACGCTACCGGTCGCCAGACCCAGGCGATCTCGAATCCATAGCTCACGACCGCCCAGGCCATGACCGCCGCACCGACGGTGCCGAGGACCCCGGCGACCAACCCGACCAGAGCGTACTCGACGGCGAAGACGACGACGACCTGGGCGCGCGTCATCCCCAGGGTCTTGAAGAGCGCGACCTGGCGACCGCGACGCACCGCTCCGGCGCTCACGGCGCCGGCGAGAATGGCGATTCCGGCGAGAACGCTGAAGGCGCCGAGAAAGCGGATCCCGTTGCCGAGCTGCTCGAGGATGCCCACGACCTTGTCGAGCACCTCGCGCAACCGCAGGAGTGTAACGTTGGGAAAACGGGCCGCGAGATCATCCTGCAGCGGCGCCTCGGCCGCCGCGGCGAGACGCGCGGCGGCGATCCGGAACCGCGGCGCCTTTTCGAGTACGCCGGGCTCGACGACGAGAAAGAAGTTGATCGAGAAGCTCTCCCACTCGACGGTGCGGATGCTGCTGACCAGCAGCTCGATGGGCACTCCCTGGATATCGAAGACCACGGTGTCGCCGACCCCGACCCCGAGATCGCGGGCAAAGTCGCGTTCGATGGAGACCTCGGCGCGGTCGGGGTGCGACCAGAGGGCGCCGTCGACGATGACGTTGTCGTCGGGCAGGACTTCCAGAGAAGTCAGGCGCTGCTCGCGGGTCAGAACCCAGCGCCGGTCGCTCGACCGGTCGCGCTCGATCTCGGCGAGCTCGGCCACCGGGACGGCGTTGATGGACGACAGACGACCCATCACCACTTCCACAGAGTCCACCTTCTCCGCGCCGGCGGCGGCCAGGCTCGCCTCGACGCCCGGCCACTGATCGGGCTGGATGTCGATCAGGAAGACCGTCGGCGCCTGATCCGGCAGATCGGCCCTGAGCTGCGCCGAGAGGCGATCCTGGATCAACCACATCCCGACCACGGTGAGCACCCCGAGACCGAGGGCGACGATGGCGCCGAGGGTGCCGGACCCCGGCCGCGCCAGCGCTGCCAGCCCGTGCCGCAGCGTGAAGGAGCCGTGATCGCGCGGGGCCCGGCCGGTGAGCCGGACGACCAGATAGGCCGACCCGGCGAGGGCCGCGGTCGCGACCACCAAACCGAGGGCGAAGAGCAAGCCGCGAGCGACGGATTCGGACTGGACCGCGGCGGTGACCGCGACCCCGACCAACAGCGACAGCGACAGCACGAGGCCCATGGGCCGGCTGACCGGCAGCGGCTCGGCATCGCGCCGCAGCACCCGGATCGGCGGCACCCGCATGGCGTCGACCAGCGGGCGCAGACCGAAGAGCACTGCGACTCCGAGCCCGAGGAGGACGCCGCGCAACATGGCCGCCGGCTGCCAACCGACCACCACCTCGACCGGCAGAAGTCCCGAGATCATCGCAGGCACAAGCTGCGCCACCAGCGATCCGACCACCGCGCCGACGGCGCTCCCGAGCAGGGCGAGCACCGCCGTCTGACCGAGGTAGAGCCCGAAGACTTCGCGCGGACGCACGCCGAGGGCGCCGAGGACGGCGATGGCGTCCAGGCGCCCCGCCAGCCAGGCGCGCACCGCCTGGGCGACCCCGATCCCGCCGATGAGCAGCGAGAGCAGGGCCACCAAACCGAGAAAACGCTCGGCGCGGCCGAGACCCGAGCGCAGCGTCGGCTGCGCTTCGGAGGCCGTCTCCAGCTCGACGAACTCGGGATCGGCGATGGCGCGTCTGATGACCGCAGCCGCGGCGGCGAGATCGTCCGGGGTGGTGCCATCCGGCAGGCGAACCAGAACCTGATAGCTCACCCGGCTGCCGAGACCGGCGAGCCCGGTGCGCTCGAGGGCCTCGAGCGAGAGCAGGATCCGCGGCCCGAAGGCGAAGGACGCGCCCATCCGATCGGGCTCCGCGGTGACGACGCCGGCGATGGTGAAGCGCTCGCCACCGATGAAGAGGCCGTCGCCGACCGCGAGACCGAGCCGGGTCAGGAGTTCGGGTGCGACGACGACGCGTTCGCCATCGAGAAGCTCATCGAGGGGCCGGGCCGGCGCCGTCTCGAGCGTGCCGTAGAAGGGATAGCCCTCACCCACCGCCTTGAGCTCGCTCAGCACCGATGCCCCGGGGGCGTCAGCGCCGCCCGCCGGCGCCGAGACGACGCTCGGAAGCTCGCGCACTTCGACCCGTCGCGCGCCCGGCAGTCCGTCGATGACCGTCAGGATCTCGTCCGCGATGGGCCGCCGGCTCCCGACCGCGAGATCCGCAGCGAGCAGCTGCCGCGCCTGCGCCCGGATCGTCTGGTCGAGGGCGCTCGAGAGCCCCGCCACCGCGACCACC
>JAQBGG010000074.1:0-26967 GCA_032122625.1 Acidobacteriota bacterium | reverse complement strand
TTAAGCGAAAGGACTATCGAGCATGCCCGTAGCCCCGTCAGAGTTTCCGCCCCCGTTCAACGCCGACGACTACATCGGCCCGCCGCTCGATGCGGAGGAGGAGCGCCTCGAGGCAGGCATCGTGATCGTCGGCGGCGGCCCAGCCGGACTGGCCTGTGCCACTCGCGTCATGCAACTGCTCGAGAACGAGCCGGAGCTGACCGAGCAGCTCGGTGAGATCCCGGTCGCAGTGCTGGAGAAGGGCAAGGTCTGCGGCGCCCACAACCTGAGCGGCGCCAACGTCCGCCCCTCGGCCCTGCAGGAGCTGTTCCCGGGCGAGGGTCCCGAGGACTGGCCGATCTACCAGACGGTCGAGAAGGACGCGGTCTACCTCCTGACCAAGAAGCGGGCGCTGCCGCTGGTGCCGATGCCGCCGAACTTCCGCAACCACGGCAACTACACGCTCTCGGTCTCGAAGCTCTGCCGGTTCCTGGCCGAGCGGGCCGAGGAGGCGGGGGCCTACATCCTCACCGAGACGGTCGCCGACAAGCTGCTGGTCGAGGATCGGATCGTCAGGGGCGTGCGGTCCGGCGACAAGGGCCGTGGCAAGGACGGGGAGGAGCTCGCCAACTTCGAGCCCGGGTCCGATCTGATGGCGAGGGCGACGGTGCTCGCCGAGGGCACGCTCGGTCATCTGACCAACTCCGCGCTCGACTACTTCGACCTGCACGGCAGCCAGCCGCAGCGCTGGGAGCTCGGCGTGAAGGAGATCTGGGAGGTCCCGAAGCCGCTCGACAGAGTGATCCACACGATGGGCTGGCCGATGCGCAAGGGCGCAAAGTACAACGAGTTCGGTGGCTCGTTCATCTACCCGATGGGGGAGGACAAGCTCTGCATCGGGATGGTGATCGGGCTTGACTACACGGACGCCACCGTCTCCTGCCACGACATGTTGCAGGAGTTCAAGACGCACCCCTTCATCCGCAAGCTGCTCGAGGGCGGCAAGCGCGTTGGCTGGGGCGCGAAGACGATCCCCTCAGGCGGCTACTGGGCAATGCCGAGGAAGCTCGCTTCCCCCGGCATGATGATCGCGGGCGATGCCGCGACGATGCTGAACGTGCCCGAGCTGAAGGGCATCCACTACGCGATGCACGCCGGGATCTACGCCGCGGAGGCGATCGTCGAGCAGCTCAAGGCGGATCCCGAGAGCGTCGACTTCTCGGCCTACGACGACAAGGTCCGCGGCTCGGCGATCGAGACGGACATGTACCGCTCTCGGAACATGCGACAGCCCTTCGACAAGGGCTTCTTCGTCGGCGGCGCGATCGCCTCGGCGATGACGATCACCAAGGGGGCCTTCCCCGGCGGCCAGTGGGATCAGGAGGGCGACGCCGAGCATCAGATGACGATCGGAAAGGGCGCCGACTCCTACCCGGCCCCGGACAACGAGCTCACCTTCAACAAGCTCGACTCGGTCTTCCTCTCCGGCAACGCGACCCGCGACGATGCGCCGAACCACGTCCGCATCCAGGAGCACGTGCCGCGCGAGGTCGCGCAGACCTGGGTCTCGATGTGCCCGGCCCAGGTCTACGAGATCCCCGAGGACCAGCTCGAGGGCCACGATCCGGTGGTTGACGTCCACGTCACCGCCTCGAACTGCGTCCAGTGCGGAGCGATCACCGCCAAGGGCGGCCGCTTGACGATGCCCGAAGGCGGCGACGGCCCCCTCTACCAGGAGACTTGATCCGCGCCGCCAGGCATTTTCGCCGCGGCCGCCGAGCCGTTCGGTCACCTCTATCGTCTCCCCCGTGGACCTCCTCTATCGCTCGCTTCACCTGCTGGCGGCCGCCGTCTGGGGCGGTGGGCTGGTGATGCTCGCGGTGGTCGCCGTCTCGGCGAGCCGGGCGCTGAGCGAGGCTGATCGGAGCGAACTGTTCCACGTCGTCGGTCGCCGCTTCCTGATCGTCTCGGGGGTCTCTGCGGCCGTGCTCTTCGCGACCGGCCTCGAGCTCGCGACCGACCGCTTCGGCTCACTGTCGGCGATCGACGGTGCACCGGACGGCGGCCTGGTGATCGCCAAGACGGCGATCTTCGTCGTCCTGCTCGGCCTGGCCCTCCTCCACAGCTTCATACTCGCGCCGCGGCTCCGTGAGCTCAAGCTGCAGCTCAGCCGCGGGGCCGCCGATCCGTCGATCGAGCGGCGCAAGCGTAGCGTCGGGGTGCTTTCGGGGCTCGTCCACGCCTCGCTGCTGCTCGGGACGGTGACGATCTTCGTGCTCGCAGCCGACCTCGTCACCTAGTCGAGTCCTCGGGCGGTCCCACGGGCCGGACGCTCAGGCGCGGGCGAGTGAGTCGATTCTGGCCTCGAAGAAGGGCTCGAATCGCGGCGTGCCGAACCACCATCCGGCCCTGAACTCGACCGGGACCGTCAGCGCACCGAAGGTCTCGCTCCGGTGGATCACCGAGCCCATCGGGATGTAGGCGTGTTGGCCGCGGCCGGCCTTCCCCCAGCGCAGCGCCCAGACCTCCTCGAGCAGCCCTTCGTCGTCGATCCGGAGGTGAACCGCGGTTCGTTCGGGCGCCAGGTCCCGGGTGAAGATGATCTCGGAGTCGCTTGCGGCGCTCCAGCCGAGTCCCGGCCCCGGCAGCAGCGAGATCGGCGCAAAGATCGCCTCCAGCGCGGTCCTGCCGGCGGCCGAGCGGTCGACGTCGGCACCCTCGACCGTCTTCAGGGCGATCCGGCCGGCTAAATCGAAGCGCTGCGAGCCGTGGCCGCCGGCGTAGCTGTCGGTGACGCTGAGCAGGGTGAGCGGCCCGGGCCCGAGTTCGGCGCGCCAGCGCAGCCGGCTGCCATCGGTCTCGAGCGTCGCCGTGAACGGCACCCAGGGGCCGAGCTTGATCCGCCCGTGCATCGCGACCCGGACGCCGGGCGCGCCCCCGGCGCCGGAGGCGATCGCGCGGCCCAGGTAACGGCGCACCGGTTCCTCGAGCCCGGCGAGCGGGTCATCGACGGCGGGTGGCGCGGACTGGGATCGCTCTAGCGGAGCTCCTGTCGCCACTTGCGACTCTTCTCCCGGTAGGCGGCTGGGATCACCAGGTTGAGGCCACCGGCGATGTCCATCCAATGCAGGGCCCGTCGGTACTGCCCCTGAGCGGCATCGATGTCGGCCCATTGCAGCGCCAGCTCCAGGGCTTCGGCATGGTCGACATCGCGTCCCTCGTCGGCCTGCAGGTCGAGCATTTCGTCTTTGGCGATAGTTGGATCCAGTCGCTCGGCGAGATAAGGGGCCAGCAGCCGGCCCGCGACCTTGGCCGGCGGCCACCACAGCGGCGCTCGCTGGCCGCCGTCCGCATCGGTTCCCGATCGCAGGTAGAACGGGCCGTCGGCGGTCATCAACGCGGCTCGCAGCACGGGCGCGTACGCGGGCACCTCGATCTCGACTCCCGCCTCCGCGAGGATGTCGGCGGCGGCGACGTCGGCCTGCTGGGCTGCGATCCCGCCCTGCTTGATGGGCGACCAGGTCACATCCCCGACGGCCCAGACACGATCAGCGCCGTCGACCCTCATTCGCGCGTCAATCGGCACGAACCCGTGGGTAGCCTGCGGCAGGCCGGGAATCTCGGGCACCTCGAGCCGCGGGATAGTGACGATCCAATCGGCCTGCAACTCCGCCCCCGAGCCCGACGCGAAGCTTTCGCCGCAGCTGAGGTGGATTCCGGCCTCCTTCATGATCGTCTCAACCTTCTTGGAGGCATCCGGCCCGAAGGGGTGCAGGGGCGTCGGCTCCGAGGTCTGGAAGCTGACCTCGACGGTGGTGTTCCGCAGCCGGTCAGCGGCCTGGAGCGCGATCTCATAGAGGGGGAGCGGCCAGCTGATCTCGTCGGGAACGACGAAGCTGAGGCGGCCCGCACCCGCCGCGACCGCGTTCCTGACCAGCTCCCCGAGCCGCTCTGAGTCGCCGCCACCGCCGAAGCTGAGTGCCTCAGGCAGCACCGTTTGGCGGCGGGCGCCGATGCAGAGCAGGAGCGCGTCATAGGGCAGCTCCGAGCCGTCGTCGGTGAGCACCCGCTGCTGGCCGGGCCAGATCTCGGCCAGCCCCGCTTGGGTGAAGGTCGCACCGTGTTCGGCGCAGAAGGCTGCGAGGTCGACAGTCGGCGCCTCGTCTCCGCCGAAGGGCTCGACGATGCTGAGCGGGGCCAGCGTGAACTCCGCCGCCGGCGCCAGCACCTCGATTCGCAGGGAGGGGGGTCCGGCCTCCCGCAGCGCCAGGATCGCCTCCAGGCCGGCGACGCCACCTCCCGCGATCAGGACCGTGAAGTCCTCGTCCGTATCGGGAGGCGTCGCATCGCTCTGGGTCTGGGTCTGGGTCGAGTCCATCAACGGAATCCTTGCCCGCCGGGACGGCCTGGGTTCCGTAGTTGGCCGCAGATTGATCGGTTGCTCTCCCCCTTTGGGGTGGAGCCTCCTAGAGCCTAGACTACCGCCATGGAAGCCGCGCGCACCGAACGCCACGAGGTCGCGATCGTCGGCGGCGGAATCGCCGCTCTCGAGGCCGTCCTATACCTCCGTGCCATCACTGACGGAAGCGCCGACGTCGTCGTGATCTCCCCCGACCCGGAGTTCGTCTACCGGCCCCTGATCGTCCGTGAGCCGTTCTCGCCCGAGACCGCCGAGCGCCGTGATCTCCGCGCGCTGCTCGCCAGCATCGGTGCCGACCTGATCGTCGGGCGGGTCGAGTCCGTCGAGTCAGACGACCATCTGATCCAACTGGAGGGCGACCAGCAGGTGGCCTACGGCCAAGCGCTGATAGCCGCCGGCAGCCAACTGCAATCCCCGTACTCATCGGCTGAGACGCTTTGGACCGGCGAACCGCCGACCAGCTTCGATCAGATCCTGCGCCAGGTTCCCGACGACGGCCGGCTCAACCTGATCGTCCCTCCGGGGGCCACCTGGAGCCTGCCGATCTACGAGTTCGCGTTGATGGGGGCGCGGCGTCTCGACGAGGTGCGTCCTGACGTCCGGTTGACGATCGTGACCCCGGAGCAGGCGCCGTTGATCATCTTCGGCACGGCCGCGAGCGGGGAAATCGCCGATCTGCTGGAGCTGAGAAGTATCGGGTTCAGGCCCGACACGTGGGTGATTGAGAACGAGCGCGGAGAGCTTCGTGAAGGTGCTGATGGAGCCACGATCGAGGGCGTCTCCCTCGCCCTTCCGGTGATGGCCGGCCGGCCGATCGGCGGCCTGCCTGTCGATCGCGGCGGATTCATCCCGATCGACGAGTTCTGCAGGGTTCGCGGCCTCGAGGATGTCTTTGCCGCCGGAGACGGCACGAGCTTCCCGATCAAGCAGGGAGGGATTGCCACCCAACAGGCCGACACCGCGGCGGCGGGCATCGCCTCCGCCCTCGGCTTTGCGGCTGATGCGCAGCCGTTCCACCCGGTGCTGCGGGGCAAGCTCCTGACCGGAGGGGAGTCGCTGCACATGCACACCGACGCCGCCGGCGGCGATGGCGAGGGAGTCGTTTCGAGCGACTACCTATGGTGGCCTCCGCACAAGGTCAGCGGTCGCTACCTGGCGCCCTGGCTGGCCCGCGAGTCGCTCACTCATGAGCTCGAGCCGCCGGCGCGCACGATCGACGTCGAGGTGTCAATGCCCCACGAGTGGCACAGCGAGCCGATGAGCAGATCCCAACCGGCCGCGGGGAGCAGCTGAGGCCAAGGCAGAGCCAGCCACGCTTCAGAGGACGCCAGCCATGCTCACGCACATTCCGATTTCACCACTCCCCCCGGAGCGCTTCCGGGAGGTCCTCGGGCCCGAATACGCCGAGGTCGAGGAGGCGATCATCAGGGCGCGCTCGTTGCTCGCCGGGCGGGCGATCTGGCACATCAACTCGACGGCCGCCGGCGGCGGAGTGGCTGAGCTACTGCACTCGCTCTTGGCCTACGCTCGCGGGGCCGGGGTGGACGTCCGCTGGAGTGTGATGGCCGGCGAAGCTCGCTTCTTCGAGGTCACCAAACGGCTCCACAACCAACTGCACGGGCTCGACGGTGGAGAGGGCGGCCTGGATGCCTCCGAGCTGGCCGTCTACCGGGATGTGGCGGATCGCAATGCCGAGGAACTCGCTGAGTTGGTCAGGCCCGGTGATGTCGTCTACCTGCATGACCCCCAGACCGCCGGCCTCGTCGAGCGGATGGTCGAGGCGGGGGCGATCGTGATCTGGCGCTGCCACATCGGAGGCGATCACCCGAACGAGACGATGCGCGGAGCCTGGTCGTTACTGCGTCCCCTGATCGAGCCGGCTCACAGCTACGTCTTTTCCCGGCCGGAGTACATATGGGAGGGCCTCGACTCACGCAAGGCTGCGGTGATAACCCCCTCGATCGATGCCTTCTCGCCGAAGAACGAGGACCTTCCGCCCGCTACGGTGACGGCGATCCTCGACCGCATCGGGTTGACTCCCAACGGCGGGGAACCGGCCATCTTCAGGCGCCTCGATGGGACCGTCACCCGCGTCGACCGCCGGGCTCGGATCGAGCAGGATGGGCCATTGCCGCCGAACGTGCCGGTGCTGACCCAGGTCTCGCGCTGGGACGGCCTCAAGGACCCCGTCGGGGTCCTGAGGGGCTTTGTAGAATACGGCGGACCCGACGAGGCCCACCTGCTGCTTGTCGGCCCGGTCGCCGACGGGGTGTCCGACGATCCTGAGGGGGCCGCGGTCTTCCAGGCGGTGCGAGAGGCTCGGCTCCGGCTTGACGCCCGCGCCCGCGTCCGCGTCCATCTCGTCAGTCTGCCGATGGATGACATCGACGAGAATGCCGCCATGGTCAACGCGATCCAGCGACGCTCGACGGTGATCGCACAGAAGAGCCTTGCCGAGGGCTTCGGGCTGACGGCAACCGAGGCGATGTGGAAGTCCCGCCCGGTTGTCGCCGGTGCCGTCGGGGGGCTGAACGAGCAGGTCGTCGATGGGCTCACGGGGCGGCTGGTCGACCCCACCGATCTCGAGGCCTTCGGCCGCGCTGCCGGGGAGTTGCTCGGCGATCCGTCGCTGGCGGCCAAGATGGGCGCCGCGGGTCGTGAGCGTGTCCGCGAAAAGTTCCTCGGCACACGGCACCTGATGGACTATGTCCGCCTGCTCGCGGCCCTGCTGGCGGAGCAACCGGCGCCCGGCTCCGCCGCCGAGACGTGATCAACGACGCTCCGAAGCGGCCCCGCATCGTCGTCGGCTTCGACGCCCGCCCCGGCGGCGAGGATGCTGCCGCCCTCGCGGCGCTGATCGCGAACAGGAAGGCAGCGGTTCTGGCGACGATCATCATGCCGCTGCCACCACGAGTGGTCGGTGATCCACCGCTCAAGGCTGCAGCGGGTGCCCGGACCTGGCAGGACGTCTGCTCCGATCTCGAGCGCCAGGGGTTGGAGGCGCTGGCGGATCGTGCCCTACCGCTGCTGCCGGGACTCGACGTGGAGAGGGAGGCGATCCTCGACGACTCGACGGCGCGGGCGTTGACCTGGCTCTGCGAAAGGGAGGAAGCCGACATGCTGGTGCTCGGTCCGACCCATCGCGGCAAGCTGGGGCGCCTGGCGGTGGGAGCCACGGCTGACCGACTCCTGAACGGCTCTCCCTGCCCCGTCGCATTGGCCCCGCGTGGGTTCGCCGGCCTCGATCGGGGTCCGATCCGGACGATCGGAGTCGGCTACGACGGCTCGGAGGCGTCGTCGCTGGCGGTCCGGGCCGCGGCCGAGTTGGCTCTTGATCACGATGCGGAGCTTCGGCTGATCGGTGTCGTCGACCCCGACTCGCACGCGGAGGCACGGGTGCTCGGGGAGGCGCTCGACGCGCTCTCGGGACAGGGCTTGCGCGACAGGCGAGCCGAGCAGGTCCGGGAGGCCGTCGAGCGCGAGCTGGAAGAGCTGCCGGCCGCGCTACGGTCGACGGTCGAGATCGTTCATGGCGATCCCGTCGCGACGCTGCGGGACAGGACCCGTTCGCTGGATCTGCTGGTGGTTGGCTCACGCGGCTACGGCGCGCTCCGGCGAGTTCTGCTCGGCAGCGTCTCGATCGGGTTGATCCGGGTGGCGCAGTGCCCGGTGATCGTCACCCGCGGCGCCTAGTTGGGGCCATCTCAGACTGCGGGCTTTTGTCCCGGTTCCTTTGCGCCGAGCCACGATCGGCCGCAGTCCTGGTTGCCGCGACGAGCTCGGCCGGCATCGCGTCCTTGAGCACGAACGCCGCGGCGCCCGCGGCCAGTGAGCCGGCCCGCAGCCCGGGCTCGTCCTGCATTGTCACGACCACGATCGGCAGGTCGGGCCGCAGCTCGAGGAGCGCTCGGATCGTCGCCAGCGACAGCCCGTCGCGTAGCGCCGGGTCGAGAAGCAGTACGTCGGGGTCGGCGCTTCGCACCAGCTCCACCGCCTCCGCCGTCGTCTCCGCCTCGCCGACCACGCACAGGCCTCGCTCCGCGGCGAGCAGTTCGCGAATGGCCTCGCGAACGGGCCGGTGGTCATCCACCAGCGCAACCCGTGCCACGTTGGGATCACACCCGATCACAAGGCCAAACTAGGCGGGGAGGAGGGGCGATGCATCCGCCCGATCCCGCCGATCGCACCGGATAATTACCTAAGGCACCAGCAGCAGGGCTCTCCGAAGGCTAGGCTGGGCCCGTGCAGCATGGGCTCGACGAAAAGGCCCTCCGCCGGTTGTTGGTCGCCGGTCGGGGACTCGTCTCCGATCTCGAGTTAGATCGCGTGCTCGCCAACGTGCTCGAGGCGGCGATCGAGATCACGGGCGCCCGCTATGCGGCGCTCGGCGTCCTCAACGCCGACCGATCCGGGCTCGAGAGCTTTATTCAGACCGGAATCGATGAGCGGACGCGGAAGCGAATCGGCGACCTGCCAACGGGGAAAGGCGCGCTGGGAATCCTGATCGAGGATCCACGGCCGCTGCGGCTGGCGGACGTTGGCGCCGATCCCCGCTCCTACGGGTTTCCGCCCGGACACCCTCCAATGAAGACCTTTCTCGGCGTCCCGATCACGATCCGCGGCGAGCCCTGGGGGAACCTCTACCTGACCGAGAAGGCGGGCGGCGAGGAGTTCAACCGCGACGATCAGGAAGCCGCAATCGTACTCGCCGAATGGGCCGCGATCGCGATCGGCAACGCTCGGTCGATCGCCGCCGATCGGCTGCGGTTTTCGATGGAAGCAGCCGAGCAGGAGCGGCTGCAGTGGGCTCGGGAGTTGCACGACGAGACGCTGCAGGGCCTGGCGGCAATACGTCTGATCCTGGCGACCGCGCGTCGCGGCGGACCGGGCGGCCTCGAGGGCGCCGTCGATCGTTCGCTCGAACAGATCGACCTCGAGATCGCCTCGCTGCGCCGCCTGATTTCTGATCTCCGTCCGGATTCTCTCGACCAACTCGGGATCGAGGCCGCACTCGGGGGTCTCGCCGCGCGGGTCGAGAGCCGGTTTCAAGGCGTCCGCGTCGAGGTCACCTGCACGCCCTCGGAGGGCGAGCGCCTCGAGTTGCCGCCCCAGATCGCGATCTACCGGGTCGCCCAGGAGGCGATCACCAATGCGATCCGCCACGGCGGCGCCGGCGCGATCAACGTTGAGCTCGAACGCGTCGCTGAGCGGGCCGGGGCCGAGTTGCGCGTGCGCGATGATGGTTGTGGCTTCGACTTCGAGCGGGCCGAGCTCGGCTTCGGCATCGTCGGCATGCAGGAGCGGGCCGCGCTTGCAGGCGGCACGCTGTCGATCGAATCCGCTTCCGGCGCCGGGTCAACGATTCGCCTCCAGATACCGATCCGCTGAGGTCCTCCCCCGGTCGTCTAGGAGTCGGTGGCGGCGCGGCCGATCATCCGCCGTTCGAGTGCGTAGGCGACCAGCTCCGCTCGGCTCTGGATGCCGAGCTTCTGCTGGATCCTCGCCCGGTGGGATTCAACCGTCCGCACGCTGAGAAAGAGCTGGTCGCCGATCTCCTTGTTGGTGTGCCCGAGGGCGATCAGGCGCAGCACCTCGGCCTCACGCTCGGTCAGCCCGTCCGGTGGCCACACCCCGGGCGCCTCGGCGGCAAGCCGGGCGCCGATCGCGGGCTGGACGTAGCTATGACCGGCCGCCGCCGACCTGACCGCCTCGACCAACTCGGTGTCGGCGGCCTCCTTGAGCAGATAGCCCTTCGCCCCGGAGCGCAGCGCCTCCCGTGCGTACTCGGTCTCGGCCTGCATCGTCAAGACGACGATCTCCGTGTCGGGTGAGGCCGCGCGCATCTCCGCGATCGAGTCGAGGCTGGATCGTCCGCCCATGTTGATGTCGAGCACGAGCACCGACGGCTTGTAGCCCATCACCTTGCGGACGGTGGCGTCGACATCCTCGGCCTCCGCAACCACCTCTAGGTCTGCCTCGGACTCGAGCACGAGCCGCAGCCCGCTGCGGACCACGGTGTGGTCGTCGGCCAGCACGATGTCGATCACCGGATCACTCATCTAGATCATCGCTCATCTAAGCCGCGGACTCCGCGCCCCCGGCGGCATCGACAACCTTTGAGACGAGTTGCGCCGGGACCTCCTCGTAGCGCACGAACTCGAGCGAGTACTCGCCGCGGCCGCTGGTCATCGCTCGCAGGTCGGGGGCGTAATCGAGCACCTCGGCCATCGGGACCTCGGCGCGGATCTCGGTCACCGACGCCTTCGGCTCCATCCCGAGCGGATGCCCACGGCGTGAGCTGAGATCGCCAATCACGTCGCCGACCGATTCCTCCGGGACGGCGATCCTCAAGCTCACGATCGGCTCACGCAGGACCGGCTCAGCGTCGGCCATCGCCTGTTTGAAAGCCATCGAGGCGCAGATCTTGAAGGCCATCTCGGATGAGTCAACGGCATGATGCTGGCCGTCGAAGAGACGCACCTCGACGTCCTTGATCGGGTAGCCGGCCAGGGTGCCGTGCTGCATCGCCTCCGCGACGCCCTTTTGGACCGCTGGGACGAAGCCGGTCGGTATCACCCCGCCCTTGATCGCGTTGACGAACGTCAATCCGCTCCCCGGCTCCCCGGGGCTGATCTGCAGCTTGCAGTCGGCGAACTGACCGCGTCCTCCGGTCTGCTTCTTGTAGCGGGCGTGAGCCTCGGCCGGACGGCGGATCGCCTCCACATAGGGAACCCGCGGCGGGTGCAGCTCGATCTCTGCGCCGTAGCGACGCTTCATCCGATCGACGATGACCTCGACGTGGATCTGGGTCAGCCCGGCGATGATCTGCTCGCCGGTCTGGGGGTCGCGGTGCACGTCAAGCGTCGGGTCCTCCTCGCGCAGGCGACGGATCGCATTCGCTGCCTTGTCCTCATCACCCTTGGTCTTGGGTTCGAAGGCAAAGGCCATCACCGGGGAGGGCAACTCGAGTGCGGGCACCGCGAGCCGGCGCGGCGCCGAGCAGAGCAGCTCCCCGGCGCGTGTGCTCTTCAGCTTCGGCACGACGCCGATGTCGCCGGCGCCGAGGTCGTCAACCGGGCGGACCTCCTTGCCGCACGGCTCCCCGAGGCTCGCGACCCGCTCGCGAACGCCGGCGCTGACGTTCTCGACGTGGCTGTCGGCCGCCAGCGTTCCCTGCAGGACCCGAACCAGGTTGAGCCGGCCCGCGTAGGGATCGGCGGTGGTGCGGAAGACGTGAGCGATCAGCTCACCGTCCTCGTCGGGCTCGATCGCGAGCGGTTCGCCGTCACCGTCAAGCAGCGCCCTGGGCCCGCGCATAGCCGGCGAGGGAAGGTCTTCGACGATCGCCTCCAGCAGCCTCGTGATCGCTAGGTTCTGCGTTGCGACGCCGCTGGTCACCGGGAACAGGTGGCCCTCGGTGACCCCACGCTTGAGCGCGGTGACGATCTCGGTGTGGGAGATCTCCTCACCCTCGAGGTAGCGCTCCATCAGCTCGTCAGAGTTCTCGGCGACCTCGTCCATCAGCCTCTCGCGGAACTCCTCGGCCCGCTCCCGCAGCTCTTCGGGGATCTCGGTCTCGGTGAAGTTGCTGCGGCCGGGGCCCTCGTGGACGAAGGCCTTCATGTCGATCAGGTCGACCACTCCGCTGACCTCGTGTTCGGCACCGATCGGGATCTCGGTCGCGACCACGTGAGGGCCGAAAGCGGACTTCAGGGAGTCGAGCGTGGCGAAAAAGTCGGCCCGCTCGCGGTCGAGCATATTGATGAAGATAAGTCGCGGTAGCCCGGCCGCCGCGGCCCGCTCCCAGAACCGCTCGGTTCCGACCTCGACTCCCTGGACGGCGCTGACGACGACGACCGCCGAGTCGGCGACCGAGAGTGCGTTCAGCGCCTCAGCGACAAAGCTGGGCTCGCCCGGCGCGTCAATCACGTTCAGCTTGCGGTCTCCGTACTCGAAGGCGCAGACCGCGGCCCCGATCGACATGCCGCGAGCCTGCTCGTCCTCCTCGAAATCGGCGACGGTGGTGCCGTCATCGACGCGGCCGAGTCTGTTGATCGCGCCGGCCTCGAACAGCAGCGCTTCGCAGACCGACGTTTTGCCGCAGCCACGATGTCCGATCAGGGCCACGTTGCGGATCCGATCAGCCGGCTTGTGCGACACGGAGCAAGCCTATCGCTGCGGCGGCCGCCGAGCGGGCCCGCGGAGGTTGCCTACGCAGTGGCCTTGGTCTGAGCCCGTCCTGCCGTCGTGCTCTGCTGACTTGCGAGGTCGGACAGCAGCTCGATCTCGGCCGCGATCGCGTCGCGCAGGACGTCCAGGTCGGGGAGGGAGTCCTGATCGGTGTTCAGGCAGAAGAAGACCGAACCGTTGTAGCTGATAATCGCGAGGCCGATGGCGTGATCGGCGGCGATCGGCACGATCGGCCAGATCTCCTTGACCTCGGAGCCGACCGCGTACAGAGGTATCTGCGGTCCCGGAACGTTGGTGATCGTCACGTTGAACAGCCTGCTCGCAAACAGGGAGCGGGCGAGGAAGCTGTGCAGCACCGGTGGGGCCAGCGCAGCGAGATCGATCAGTGTGCGCGACCCCTTGCCCTGGTTGGACGATTTCAGGCCCTCGGCCTCCTCGAGTTGGTTGCGATAACGCGCCGCCGGGTCCTCGACCGCAACCGGCAGGTGAACGAACAGCGAGGTGATCTTGTTACCGAGGGCGAGGCGGTCCGCCGCTGGGCGGATGCTGACCGGGACCATCGCCCGCAGGCCCTGCTCGGGCGGCTCCTCCCCCCGGGCGAGCAGCAGCTCTCGGAGCCCCCCGGTCGCGGAAGCGAGCACGGCATCGTTGACCGTGCCCCCGAGTCCGGCCCTGATCCGCTTCAGCTTCTCCAGCGGTACCTCGATCACGGCCAGCCGCCGGTGGGCGCCGATCGGCCGGTTGATGCTCGAGCTCGGGGCCGCGATCAACTCATCGCGCACCAGCAGCTCCGCTACCGCTCGGGATTCACGCAGCGCCTCGGCCAGCCTATGGGGATCGCTCGCTCGCCCGAGCGTCGAGGCGACGCCTGCCAACGCCCCGGAGGCGGTCTGGATGGCTCGGCCCGCGAGCCGCATCGAGCTCTCCGTGAGCTCGCGAGGATTGAGGCTCAGCGACGCCCGATCGGCCCCACCGCTCGCCTCCACGTCGGCCTCACCGGGGCTCGGGGGGCCGGCACGTGCCGTGGCATCGGGCTCGGTATCGAGCAGGACCTTGGCGGCGTCGACCGAACCGACCCCGTCGACCATGCAGTGGTGGGTCTTGCTGACCAGAGCCCAGCGGCCATCGGCCAGCTCGACGACGACCAGTTCCCAGAGGGGGCGACGGCGGTCGAGCCTGATCGAGAAGTAGCCGCCCGCCCACTCGCGCAGCTCTTCGACCCCGGCTGGCTCCGGGAGCGCCTCGAGGCGAACGTGGTGGGCGATCTCGAAGTCGGGGTCGGGCTCCCAGGCGGGCCAGCGGAGCCCCCCGGTGCGTGGGGAGGAGAGGCGCAGTTTGTATGGCGGGAGCCGCCCGAGACGGGCTCGAATCTCGTCCCGTACCTTGTCGATGGGCGGTGCCCCAAGGCCCGAAGGTGGCTCGAGCAGCATCACCGCGCCGATGTGCATGTGGGCGCTCTCGTCTGCCTGCTCCAGCTCGAGGAAGGTGGCGTCGAGGGCCGTGAGTTTCTCGTTCGTGTTATCCAAGGCCGCGACCACGCTATGGCAGCGAGGTCGCGGCTCCTTCCGCTGTGATCACGGGGATCCGACCGTAGAAACAACGGAGCCGCGGATTTGGTCAGCCAGGGCCTCTTCCGCGATCGCGCCCTGCGCCATCAGCACCGGGCGCCGCTCGGCCGCCGATCGGTTGCGTTCGGCTCCGGCCACCCGTCATCGCCCTCAGCAAGCAACGCCGCCGCAAGATCGACGACCGCACCTTCAACGGCGAGCGAGGGCTTGGTGCCGAGGCTGAAGCGGTTGCCCTCGATGCCGATCAGTGTCAGCCGGGCCGGGAGGCGGCCGAGCGTCCTGGCCAGCTCGATTACCTCGCCGAGACCGAGCAGGTGGGTCGAGGTCTGGCCGGCGAAGATCACCGGCAGCTCCTCGGCATCGGCGTGCAGGCGCCAGGTGCGGCCTGGCTGGGCCCCGGAGACGGCGTCGATGATCACCACTGACTCAAAGCCGCGCCAGAGTTCCAGTAGCGAGACCGGCTCGCCGTCGCAGCGCACGACATCGAGCCCATGGCCGGCAAGCAGCTCGGCGACCATCAGGCCCGCCCCGTCATCGCCGCGGAGCTCGTTGCCGAGTCCGATGATCAGGGGCGGCTCAGCCACGGTCGATCCTCAGCTTGAGGAAGTGCGTCGAGCACGAGATGCAGGGGTCGTAGTTGCGGACGGCTTGCTCGCATTGCCACTGCAGCTGTTCGTCTCCCAGCCCGAGGTTTGCCTCGACGAAGCCGCGCAGGTCATCCTCGATCGCCGCCTGGTTCTGGGAGGTGGGAGGGACGATCCGGGCGCTGACGATCAAGCCCTCGCGATCGATTTCGTAGCGGTGCCAGAGCATGCCTCTCGGTGCCTCGCTCCAGCCGCAACCCGCGGCGGCGGCGGGCTCCAGGGGGGGCGCCGGGGGCGGCGGCTCGTAGGCGTCGATCAGCCTCAGTGCCTCGTCGGCGGCGAACAGCATCTCCACGCAGCGGACGACAATGCTCTGGAACGGGTTGCGGCAGACCCGGTCCAGCCCGGCCCCCAGCGCCGCCTCTTGGGCGAGTGGCGGTAGCCGGTCGAAGCCGAGGCCGTAGCGGGCGAGCGGGCCGACGATGTAGTGACCACGCTCGCGGTGGCTCGAGTGCAGGGCTGTCGAGTGGGGGACCTGGCTCTCGAGGTAGTCGTGCTCGAACTGCTCGGGCCCGATCGGCCCGGCGGCGCTCGAGTGCAGCGCTCCCCCCTCGATCGGGTACCCGTCGCCATTACCGAGGGCCGCGAACTCCGTCTCGATCCGGCGCTCCGGGAAGGACAGGCCGCCGGCCCAGGCGACCGCCTCGACGAGCTCCTCGCGAGCGCTCCGCAGGCTCTCGGCGACGGGACGCAGCTCCTCGGGCCGGAGAGCGCGATGGAAGCCGCCGACCTTGAGATTGATCGGATGGACGGAGCGGCCGCCCACCAGCGCCATCAGTTCATTGCCGGCCCGCTTGATCTTCAGGCCCCGCTCGAACAGCTCGGCATGTCCGTCGCGGGCCATCTCGATCGCACCGTCGTAGCCGAGGAAGTCGGGCGCGTGGAGCATGAACACGTGCAGGGCATGGCTCTCCAGCCACTCGCCGCAGTAGATCAGGCGGCGCAGCGCCAGCGCTCGATCATCGACCTCGATCCCGAGTGCGGACTCGATCGCCGCGCAGGCGCTCACCTGGTAGGCGATCGGGCAGATGCCGCAGATCCTCGAGGTGATGTCGGGTGCATCGGTCGCCCGGCGCCCCCTGAGCAACGCCTCGAAAAAGCGCGGAGGCTCGAAGATCTCGAGCCGTACGTCCTCGACGCTGCCGTCGCGGACCCGTACGTGGAGCGCTCCCTCGCCCTCGACTCGCGCAAGTTCGCCGACCTTGATCGTGCGATCTTCGCCGGATTCGCTCATCGGGAGGAGGCCTTCCCGTCGCCGGATTCGATCGCTGCGGCCTCGGCCGCGAACTCGGGCGCGAATCCGTTGATGTGCCTGTAGGCCTTGCTGAGGTCAGGATCGGAGACCCCGAGCCGCTGCCACCAAGCGGTCATCGAGGATGTGTTCGGCGTCTCCTTCGGGCCAAAGCATCCGTAACAGCCGCGGTCGTAGGCGGGGCAGATCGCGCCGCAGCCGGCGTGCGTGATCGGCCCCAGACAGGGAGTGCCGTCGGCGACCATCACACAGACGTTGCCGCGCTCCTTGCACTCCATGCAGACCGAGTGGGCACTGATCCGCGGGCTGCGGCCGGCGAGAAAGGCGCCGAGAACCTCCAGCAGCTGGCCGCCGTCCGGCGGGCAGCCCTGCAGCTCGAAGTCGACCTTGACGTAGGCGCTCATCGGCTCCGAGGTCTCCAGGGTCGAGACGTACTCCGGCGTCGCGTAGACGACGGGCAGCATCTCGTCGAGGCGTGCGAAGTTGCGCAGCGCCTGAATGCCGCCGGCGTTGGCGCAGGCCCCGATGGCGACGAGCAGCCCGGAGCGCTCGCGGATCTCCTGGATCCGCCCGACCTCTTCGGGGGTCGAGATCGAGCCCTCGACGATCGAGATCTCATAGGGGCCCTCCAGGTGGGCGCGGGTCGCCTCGGTGAAGTGCGCGATCTCAACCGCGTCGGCGAGTGCCATCAGCTCGTCCTCGAGGTTGAGGATCTGCAGCTGGCAGCCGTCGCAGGAGGTGAACTTCCAGACGGCCAGCTTCGGTTTGGCCCGGGTGCTCACAGCTCGCGGATCCCGAATCGCGGACCGATCGTGCCCCAGTCGAGCACCGGGCCGTCACGACAGACAAACGAACTTCCCCACTGACAGTGCCCGCAATGCCCCACCGCGCAGCGCATGTTGCGTTCCATCGAGAGGAACAGGCGCTGCGGCGGAATTCCTCGGGCAAGGAGCGCCGTAGCCGCGAAGCGCATCATCACCTCGGGCCCGCAGACCAGTGCGGTCGTCCGGGCGGGGTCGATCTCCATCCTGTCGATCAGGCTGGGGACCACACCGACACGGCCGCGCCAATCCCGGCGCGCCGCGTCGACGATCAGCTCGCACTCGAGGTCGTCTCGCTGCCGCCACTCGTCGAGTTCCTCGCGGAAGAGCAGCTGCTCGGGCTCGCGGCCGCCGTAGAGCAGCGTCAGCCGCCCGCGTCGCGCGCCCCCTTCCAGGGCCCGGTAAAGGGCCGGGCGCAGAGGCGCCAGGCCGAGCCCGCCGGCGACGATCACGAGGTGCTCTTCCGGCGCAGCGTCGGGCCAGCCGCGGCCGAAGGGTCCGCGGATCCCGACCTCCTCACCGGCGCTGAGGGCACAGATCGCACCACTGGTCGGGCCGACATCGCGCACGGTATGCACCAACTCCGGGCCACCGGCGGGATCGCCGCTGATCGAGATCGGGATCTCGCCGGCCCCGAACGCGTAGATCATCGTGAACTGCCCCGGCGCGTAGGCGATCCTCTCGCCGCGGGCCGGCTCCAACGAGAGCGTCCGTGTATCAGCGGTCTCCCGCTCGTTCGTCCTCACCCGGTAGGGGATCGGGGCCAGACTCACCGCCGATCAGCTCCCCGCCGCCGAGGTCCCATAGACATCGAGGAGCCGGACTCTGGTCGCCTGCAGCCGATGGGTGATCAGATCCGCAAATCGCTTCATCAACTCGAATCCGAGGTCGTGGTCGGCTTCGCACTTGCCGCGCAGGCAGGCGCCGTCGAAGGCGATCACCCGCGCCGTACCGTGGGCTCTGACGTCGAATTGGGTGACGAAAGGCTCGAACAGCCAGGACCAGCCGACGACGTCCCCCTCGTGCAGGGTCTCGATTACCAGCGGCGGTCCACTGGGGGCCGCCAGCTCCACCGCCACGGCGCCGTGGCGAATCGCGAAGAAGGTGGTCGCCCGTTCGCTCTCCCGCAACAGGCGTTTGCCGTCCGCGAACACTTCGTTGTGGCCACAGCCGGCGATCAGCGCCCGGTGTGCCGGTTCGAGCTCGCGCAGCACGCGGATCTCCTCAAGCAGTTCGCTGATGTCCTTCACAGCAGGGCCCCGTCGGTCGCGCGGATCTCCGCGGCTTCCTCGGTGATGTCGATCGCCACCGGGCACCAGGTGATGCAGCGGCCGCAGCCAACGCAGCCACTGCTGCTCTCGAACTGGTCGCTCCAGGTGGAGAGCTTGTGGGTCATCCACTGCCGATATCGCGATCCGACCGAGTTGCGGACGCTGCCGCCATGAACGTGGCTGAATCCGAGCGTGAAGCACGAATCCCAGCGGCGCGTGTGCTCCGTGGTGCTGCCGGCCAGATCGACGACATCCTCGACCTCGGTGCAGAAGCAGGTAGGGCAGACGCTCGTGCAGTTGCCACAGCTCAGGCAACGCTCGGAGACTTCGTCGAAGCGTGGGTGCTCGAGGTTCCGCTTGAGCAGATCGGCGAGGCCGTCGGTTTCCAGCTCCCGCCCCATCTCGGCGGCGGTCGCGGCGATCACCCGCTCGGCCTGGGCGAGCGCCTCCTCGCCGGCTCCGACCGTTGGCAACGAGTCGAGCAGGTGGTCCCCCGCGTCGCTTCCCGTCTCGATCACGAAGTAGTGCTCGCCGGCGTCGATCACCTCGGTCAAGCCGAGGTCGTAGCCGCGCTCCGCCCGCGGCCCGGTGCCGGTCGAGACACAGAAGCAGGTGCCGCCGGCCTTGCTGCAGTTGAGGGCGATGATCAGGCTCGCCTCGCGCCGAGCTCGGTAACCGTCGTCGGGGTGCTCGATGTTGAGCAGGGCGTCGTCGAGGGCGGCGATCGCGTGCAGATCGCAGGACCGGACTCCAAGGAAGGCCCGTGCCGGAGGATCCTCTGCACCGTCCTCGAACTGCAGGCGGCCGTCACCGTCGCGCCTCGAGGTCCAGAGCCGCAGAACGGGCGGGTGCAAGAAACGCTTCCAGGATTGGGGCCCCGTCGAGAACCCGAAGAGGGCACCGTCGCCGCGATCGGCGAGCCGGTAGGTGCCGCCGTCTTGTTCGTCGGTGATTCCGATCGGCATCTCGGCCGCAGAGGCGATCGGTCCCAGCTCGATCGCACCCGAGTTGACGCGCGGCCCGATCACCTCGTAGCCCGCGTCGGCGAGAGCCGCGAACAGCAGGTCGAACTCGCTCCGCTGAAGTGTCCTCGGCGATTTCGTGGGCGGCAGAGGTTTCCTCCCGTCTTGGCTTAGAGCGGCCACTGCGCGAGCGGCGCTCCGATCGAACTCGGATGCTATTGATCCGGCGCGGCGCGGTCCTCGGGTCATTGCCGAGAACCTTGACCGCAGTTCCTACGGATGACCGTTGGCGGCCCGATGTCTGAGCCGGGTCGCCCAGTCGATGCGGAGGAGAGCCGCAAGGCCGGCCAGCATCAGTAGCTGGATGGCGATCCCAATCGGCGAGCGGAGGGCGTCGACCAGCAGTTCGCCGAGTCCCGCGGCAGCAGCCGTCGCGAGGCTCACGTAGAGCGAATAGGCCACCAGCCGACCGAGTAGGAAAGCGGCGAGCAGCGGTCGCAGCGGCGCGTCGAGCAGGCCCGCGGCAATGAAGAGTTGGGCCGAGGGCAGAGGCGAGACGAGGAACAGTCCCAGCGCGGCGGCACCGCGGGCCCGGTCCGCGGTCAGCTCGGCGGCTACCACGTCGAGGTTTTCCAGGCGTTCCGCGGACAGTCTCTCGCGGAAGCGGCGTGCGAGCAGGGCCAACACGCAGCGTCCGCAGGTGGCCGAGCCGGCTCCGATGACGACCAGCGCCGCCGGCTCGAGGCCGAGATTGATCTGCAATACGACCAGTACCGTCCAGGTGGGTGGTCCGAAGGCGGGGAGCAGGTTGACCGCGAAGACGATCGCGGCAACGAGCAGGTACTGCTCCATCCTCAGGCTCCCGCGGCGCCGCTATCTGCCCGCCTATTTGCCCTGCTGGTGGGCCTCGGTACCGGACCAGCCGCGCGGGACGATGATTATCGGGCAGTTGGCCTTGCGGGTCAGCCGTGAGGCCACATCACCGAGCAGCGCTCGGCGGATCGGCCCGTAGCCACGCGAGCCGACAACCAGAAGGTCGAGCCCGGCGCTCTCTGCGGCCAGCATCGAAGCCGGCATGCCGTGGAGCAGCGAGGTCTCCGTCTCGATCCCCTCGACCGACGCCTTGCCCCGGGCGAGGGCGGACTCCAGCTGCCTGCTCACCGCCTCCTCGTACCCGAGCGGGGCGGCGATCTCCTCCATGGTCGAGCTCGGCGGCTCGACAACGGCGATCAGCCTCAGTTCCGCGGTTAGCGTCTCGGCGAGTTCGGTGGCAAAGCTGAGCGCGTTCTGGGACTCCTCGCCGCCGTTGAAGCCCACACCGATGCGCTTGATCTGAGGTTCGCCGTCGGCGTATCCGCGCGGGGCGATTGCAACCGCGCGCGGTCCCCCGTTGAGCAGTCGATCGCCGACCGAGCCGGGCAGCACGCGTCCAAGCGGGCCGCGGTGGGTGGAGCCGAGCACGATCAGCTTCGCGTCGAGGCTCTCCGCCATCTCGGACAGAGCGCGGGGCGGGGAGGAGCCAGTCAGGTCGTGGCGCCTGTATTTGAGAGCCGGCTTCGCTTCGTCGACCAGCTTGAAGATCGCGGCGAAGTGCTCCCGCAGCGCCACCTCATAGGGCTCGATGTCGATCGGCACCGGGTTGTAATCGAGCACGGCGGCAATCTCCAGTTGGGCATCGCTGCCGCGAGCGAGGGCGCTTGCAAGCTCCACCGCGTCTCGCGACTCGGCCCGCCCGTCCACGCCGGCAATGATCGCTTCGGTCACGGGAGTCCTTTCGATTGGGTTCCGACAAATTCCGGTCCCTGGTCAGCCTAATCTGACGCGCCGAATCCGAACCAGTACATCACCGCAGCATCTGATCGGCTGATCCGCTCCCCGCACCGCCGCGGCCTGCGCCACGATCTAGGGGTGTCGACTCTGCTGACGCGGCTCGGCGGTCCTCGCCTGCTGGCAAGCGGGGCCACGATCGCGATCGCGATCGGCGGCCTACTCGCGCTCACCGACCACCCGCAGGCGGCGGATGCGGTCTGGGCGGCGCTGACCGCCGTGATCCTGGTGCCGTTGACAATCGGCGTTGGGCGCAGCCTCGTACGCCGCGATCCGGGAGTCGACGCGATCGCCCTGCTGGCGATGGCTGCCGCCCTGGCGATGGGCGAGTACCTGGCCGGCGCGGTCGTCGGGCTGATGCTTTCGGGCGGGAACGCGCTGGAGGACTACGCCGGGAGTCGCGCCAAGCGGGAGTTGCGCTCGCTGCTCGAGCACGCCCCGAAGCGCGCGCGTCGGTACTCGGGGGCCGACCTGGAGGAGATCGACGCGGAGCTGATCAAACCCGGCGACCGCTTGATGATCCGCAGCGGTGAGGTCATTCCCGCGGACTGCCTGATCACCGAGGGGACGACGAGCATCGACGAATCCGCGGTCACCGGTGAGTCGCTGCCGGCATCAGCCGCGAAGGGCTCGGCGCTGCGTAGCGGCACGCTCAATCTCGGCCACTCGATCGATGTGGTCGCCGAGCGCAGCGCCGCCGACAGCACCTATGCCGGGATCGTCCGTCTTGTGCGCTCAGCGGAGCGGGAGCGGGCTCCGTTCGTACGTCTGGCCGACCGCTACGCGGTGATCTTTCTTCCCTTCACCCTGATCGTCGCAGCGGCGGCCTGGATCGGCTCAGGCGATCAGGTCAGGGCTCTTGCGGTGCTCGTCGTCGCCACGCCGTGCCCGTTGATACTGGCGACCCCGATCGCGATCATTTCCGGTGTCTCGCGCGCCGCGCGCCGAGGGATCGTCGTCAAGGGCGGTGGGGCGATCGAGGCGCTCGGTGAGGCGCAAACCGTGCTCTTGGACAAGACCGGCACGTTGACGGCAGGCAAACCACAGATCAGCCGTCTGCTGCCCTTCGCGGATCTCGCGCCCGAACGGCTGTTGTTCTACGCCGCCTCGATCGATCAGGCGTCGACCCATGTCCTCGCCGAGTCACTGGTGAGCGCGGCGCGCTTGCGCGGGCTGAACCTGGAGCCGCCGCAGGCGACGTTCGAGGACCCTGGACAGGGGATCGACGGGACCGTGGGCGGCCGGCGGGTGGCCCTGGGACGCCTCACCTGGCTCGAGAGCCGCTTGGGGGTCGACTTCGGCGAGCGCTCTCGCCGGGAGATCTTGCGGACCCCGCCCGGGTCGGCCGCCGTGGCCGTCGCCATCGACGGGGAGCCGGCCGGCGTGATCGAGCTTGCCGATCCCCTGCGCGAGGACGCTGCGGCGATGATCGAGGGTCTGCGAGCGGCCGGGGTCGGGCGGTTGCTGCTTGTCACCGGCGATGATCGCCGCGTCGCCGAGGGCGTCGCCGCAGCCGCGGGACTGACCGAGGTCGAGGCCGAATGCACCCCGGAGCGCAAGCTCGAGGTAGTGGCGTCGGAGCGCGACCGGGGGGAGGGCGCCGTGGTGATGGTCGGCGACGGCGTCAACGACGCGCCGGCATTGGCGATGGCCGACGTCGGGATCGCGATGGGAGCTCGCGGTGCGACAGCCGCGAGCGAATCCGCGGACGCTGTGTTGACCATCGACAGGGTCGACCGCGTCGGTGACGCGATCCGGATCGGCCGCCGCTCGTTGCGCGTTGCCCGCCAGGGGATCGTCGCCGGGATGGGGTTGAGCGGGATCGCGATGGGGTTTGCCGCCTTTGGCTTTCTGACGCCTGTGGCGGGGGCCCTCCTGCAGGAGGTGATCGACGTGGGCGTGATTCTCAACGCGCTCAGGGTGCTTCGCGGTTGACGCCCACGTTCGAATGTGCGGCCCGGCCGGCCACCGCGAGCCGACACTTGCGCGCTTCTCTAGAATCGTTGGTGATGAAGACTGATATTCACCCCAACTACGGACTGGCCCACGTGCGGTGCTCCTGCGGGAACGAGTTCTACACCCGCTCCACCAAGTCCGAGATCCATGTCGAACTCTGTTCCGAGTGCCACCCGTTCTACACGGGCAAGCAGAAGCTGGTCGACACGGGCGGACGCGTTGAGCGTTTCCGTCGCCGTGCGGCTCAGAAGCAGGGCAGCTGAGCTCAGCGCCGGCCCGCTGCCTGAAGGTTTGCGGTCCGGCTGCCGATTGAACTGAGAGATGGCTGAAGACGAGCAGACCGCAGGCGACCCGACGCCAGGATCGCCGCTGGTCGCCCCTGATGCGATGCCGGACGGCAAGCCCGTCGCCCGGCGCGACGCGCCGGTCGGTGGCCAAGCGGTGCTCGAGGGGGTGATGATGCGCGGCGTCTCCACCTGGGCGGTTGCGGTTCGCAAGCCCGAGGGCGAGATCGAGGTCACCTCGGAGCCGATCGTCAGCTGGGCGAAGCGGCATCGCCTGCTGCGTCTGCCGGTCATCCGCGGCGTCGTCGCTCTCGGCGAGTCGCTGAAGATCGGTTTCAGATCACTCTCGATCTCGGCCAACGCGCAGCTCACCGACGAGGACGAGATCGAGGAGATCGGCGGCTTCACCTGGGGCCTGACCGTCGCCGCGTCGCTGCTGCTTGCGGTGACCCTGTTCTTCGTGATCCCCGTCGGGCTGACCAGCCTGATCAAGGACACGCTCGGCTCGGCCTTCCTCTTCTGGCTCGTCGAGGGACTGCTGCGGACCGGCATCTTCATTGGCTACATCCTCTTGATCAGCAGGCTCAGCGACCTCCGGCGGGTCTTCGAGTACCACGGCGCCGAGCACAAGACGATCTCCTGCTACGAGGCGGGCGACGTGCTGGTGCCCGAGCGCGCGCAGCGCTACTCACAGATGCACCCGCGCTGCGGCACCAGCTTTCTCCTGATCGTGATGGTGCTGGCGATCTTCGTCTTCGCCCCGATCGGGCTTCCGGCCTGGTATTGGCTGCTTCTCAGCCGGGTGCTCGGCATCCCCCTGATCGCCGGCCTCGCCTACGAGGTGATCAAGTGGGCGGGCCGCAACCGCCGCCGGGCCTGGGTGAGAGCCCTGATGTGGCCCGGCCTGATGCTGCAGGGATTGACCACCCGGGAGCCGGACGCCGATCAACTCGCGGTCGCGATCGCGGCCCTGCAGGAGGTGCTCTCGGTCGAGGGCTCCGAACTCGAAGCCGAATCGCCGATCGAGATCGTCGCCTGAGGACGGCGCCGAGGGTGTGGACGTCGCACCCCAAGAGGTAGTTGAAACCCGCTCCCGCCGTTCCTAGGATGTGGCCATGGATTCAACAAAGGAACTCACCCGGCCCCTGACCATTCTTTTCGCGCTCGCCGGGTCACTGCTGGCTTGTCTGCTCGCGCTCGGCGCCGATAGCACCGAAGCGGCCTTCCCCGGCCCCGACGGGCGCATCGTCTACGCCGGCGACGCCTTCGGCGGCTCCGAGATCCTCTCCCGCAGGAGTTCACTCCACGTCTCCGTTCTGACCGGGGACGCGGGAAACAATTACGAGCCCAGCGTCTCAGCCGATGGCTCGGAGATGATCTTTCGCAGCGATCGCGACGGAGACCAGGAGCTGTACCGCGCGGCGAGCGACGGCAGCGGTCCTCAGCGTCTGACGACCAGCCCCGGCTTCGATGGCGAGCCCGCCTTCGCTCCCAACGGCAGCTTCGCGTTCCGTACCGATCGGCATGGAAACGCCGAGATCTACCTGTCGGCCCCGGGTCTGCCGCTCGAGCGGCTGACGAGTAGTCCCGGATTCGACGGCGAGCCGGCCGTCTCCCCGGACGGAACCCGGATCGCCTTCCGCTCGAATCGCGATGGCGATGCGGAGATCTACGTGATCGGGATCGACGGCTCGGCCCCGACGCGCTTGACGACGAGCCCCGGCTTCGACGGCGAGCCGGCCTTCTCCCCTGACGGCAGCCAGATCGCTTTCCAGTCCGAGCGCGACGGCGACGAGGAGATCTACCGGATGTCCGCCGACGGCTCCGCTCAGACCCGTCTCACCGAGAACCCCGGCGCCGACCACTCTCCGGCGTTCTCGCCCGAGGGCGATCGGGTCGTCTTCGTGCGGAACCTCGAGGGGGCGGGGGAGTCGCTCTCGCGGATCGGGGTGGACGGAACCGGCTTCGCTCGGGTCCACACCGGGCTCGCCACCGACACCGACCCAGACTGGGGGACGTTCCCCGACGCCGACGGCGACCACGTCTCCGACAGCGACGATGACCAATGTCTCGGCGACCCCGGCCCCGGCCAGTACGGAGGCTGCGTGCCCAAGCGCTGCGACAACGAGGGGAGCAACCCGATCTTCTTCAGCGCCGACGGCATCGCAACCGGAACGGACGGCGATGATCGGATCCTCGGCGGGCTCGGTATTCGCCATGAGGTCGGCACCGGTCTTGGCGGCGATGACTGCATCTTTGGCGGTGGCGGCAGCGATGACCTCGACGGCGGCCCCGGCGATGACTACCTCGACGGCTGGAAGGGCGCCGAGCGGTTGATCGGCGGCCCCGGCGCAGACGTGTTGGTCGGCGATCGCCACGGTGACCTGTTCATTGCGGGATCAGGCCGGGACTGGCTTGACGGCGGTCAGGGCAAGGACGAGATGAAAGCCAGTCCCGGCCGCGACAAGCTCAAGGGCGGCGAGGGCGACGACAAGCTCAAGGGCGGTAGGGGCGGCGATTTCCTGATCGATCTCCGGGGCGAGAACAAGCTGAACGGTGGCCCCGGTCGCGACAAGTGCGTCGTCACCGAGCCTCGCCGCCGGCATCGGTTGCGCAACTGCGAGGTCGTCAAGGTCCGCGGGCGCTGAGCCGCCGTGGATCGCCGAAACCGCGATCCTCACTTCCCCGAATGCACTTTCGCGGTCTCGCGTGATCGACGCGGCTATCGTCCGAGGTGATGATCACCAAGCTTGTTGAGCAGATCGAGCGGCGGTTCGCCGAGCTCGAGGGCGATATGGCCGATCCCGCGGTGATCGCGGACCGCGAGCGCTACGCCGAGGTCGGCCGCGAGTATCGCGCTCTCGAGCCCGCTCGGGCGCTGGCTCGGGAGTACAGCAAGCTCGCCGATGACCTCGAGGGCGCGACCGAGATGCTGGCCGAGGTTGGCGAGGACGAGGAGCTGCGCGCGGTCGTCGCCGCGGCTCCTGCCAGGCTCGAGCAACTGGCGGAGGAGATCCGCCTGGCGATGGTCGAGCGCGACCCCAGCGACGACAAGAACGTGATTGTCGAGATCCGGGCCGGGGCCGGCGGCGACGAGGCCGCCCTCTTTGCGGGCGACCTATACAACATGCTCAGTCGCTATGCCGAGGAGCGGGGCTTCGGCACCGAGGCGATCTCCCAGAGCGGCGCCGAGGTTGGCGGCTTCAAAGAGGTGACCTTCGCGATCAAGGGTGACGGCGCCTACTCGGTGTTCAAGTTCGAGGGCGGCACCCATCGCGTCCAGCGCGTGCCGAAGACCGAGTCGCAGGGCCGGATCCACACCTCCACAGCGACAGTGGCCGTGCTGCCCGAGGCCGAGGAGGTCGATGTACAGATCGACCCCGGTGATCTCGAGATCGACGTCTACCGTTCCTCCGGTCCGGGGGGTCAGTCGGTCAACACGACCGACTCGGCCGTGCGGATCACCCACAAGCCGAGCGACATCGTCGTCTCGATGCAGGATGAGAAGTCGCAGCTGCAGAACAAGGACAAGGCGATGCGGGTGCTGCGGGCGCGGCTGCTCGAGCACGCGATCGCCACCCAGCAGGCCGAGCTCTCGGCCGAGCGCAAGGCCCAGGTCGGCACCGGTCAGCGCTCGGAGAAGATCCGCACCTACAACTTCCAGCAGAACCGCGTCAGCGACCATCGCATCGGGCTCACCAGCCATCGCATCGCGGAGGTGCTCGAGGGCGATCTCGACGAGTTCACCGAGGCGTTGGCGGCGGAGGACCGGCGCAAACAGCTGGCCGCCGCG
>JAQBGG010000073.1:0-31152 GCA_032122625.1 Acidobacteriota bacterium | reverse complement strand
GGTGTGTGTGATCGGGCGGAGGCGAGTGCCGGCGCCGCCCGAGAGGATCAAGCCCTTGAGGTTCTCCATGGGAGCGGCAGGCTAGCGGGTGTACTGGGACCTTCGACGTCGGCTCAGTCCCGCACGAGCGCCCCTCGCACCGCCGCCGGCTCGATCCCCTCGACGACCACGAGCTTGTGACGCGAATGCTCGCCCCTGGAGATGGTCACGTGCGAGGCGGGTACGCCAACCCGCTTGGCGACAAGTTTGCGCAGAGCCCGGTTGGCCCTGCCGTCTACCGGGGGAGCCGTGAGCCGGACGACGAGGGCGCCGTCGTGCTCGCCGACCACCTCGTCACGGGAGCCACCCGGACGGACGAGGATCTCGAGCCCTTTGCCCATGGCGCCGGGCAGCACCTAGTAGGTGCCGCCGAGCTTGCGGTGATCCCAGCTCGCGGTACGAATCGGCTTGAAGTGGATTGCGACGCGCTTCGGTGCCTGCGCCTGGAGCGCCGCGGCCGCATCATCACCGATCTCGTCGATGCCGTCGGCGTAGCGCAGGGTCAGCTCCTTGGCGAAGTCCAGCACCTGCTCAGGGTCGCGGATCAGCTCGGCCTCCGCCTCGATCTGGATCCCACGCAGCTCCTGGTACTCGTGACCGGCCTCGACCAGGAGCGTGCAGCGATTGTCGCGCTCCAAATTCTTGACCTTCTGCGACTTGGCGAAGGTCCAGACCCAGACCTCCCCGTCACGCACCGTGAACCACATCGGCATCGAGTGAGGCCAACCGCGGGGCCCGAGGCTGGAGATGATCACCACCCGCTCGGAGCCGAGCAACTCGAGTTGCTCGGCTGGGGTCATCTCGATTTCGTCGCGGCGGCTCATCGCGGGGCGCGTTCCAGCCTTTCACGAAAGCAGCCTTCGCGGCAGGTAGCTAGACCCGCCCCGGACGCGGCGGCTCCAGGCGCAGCTCCCAGAGCCTGCCCTCGGCGGTCATCGGCTGGGTCCGGCCCTCGGTCCAGTCGGCCATCAGGTCGTCGTAGTGCCGGCTTCCCGGCTGCCCGGACTGGCCGGTGAACGCCTGCCATCGGGAGCCCTCGGGGTCGGCCACGTCGGCGACCATCCGCCAGCACGGCGCCCATACCGCCTTGTAGGGGTCGTTGGGGTCGAAGGCGACCTGCTTGACCGTTTCCTGAGCACCGCCGCTGCGCACCGAGCGGTTGAAGAAGCGGGCGAGGACCGGGTTTGCCTCCCCCAGCGCGTGCGGGAACTCCATCTCGTGCACCCTGCCCCACTGCCAGCGCTCGGGTTCGGCCCCAAAGCGCTCCTCGAGATCGTCGAGGGCGCCACGCAAGCAGTCGAGCACGTGCTCCGGCCACGGTTTGCCGATCAAGCCCTCGTCCCCTTCATCCCAAAGTGAGAGCAGGTGCGACTGCCAGCGCCAGGGGCAAGTGACGTGCTCGACGAACGGGTTCGAGGAGCCGTCGAGCCAGCGCCGGGCCAGGTCGCGGTCGCCAATCGCGCGGCGGGCCGTCTCGCGTGCGAGACGCAGGGTCAGGGCCTGATAGATCGTCGCTGCCACCGAGTCGGTCGACATCCGGCCATCCCAGCTGCGCAGGCGCTCGATCGCGCGGACCTCGCGCTGGCCCTTGGCCAGCTCCTCGATCCGTGCCAGCCGGTGCACCGTGGCGACGCCCGGGATCGAGTACTCATCGACCTGAATGCCTTCAAAGCTCTCGATGTCGTGGTCGTCGCGCTCGCTCAGCAGCTTCTCGATCCGGGCGGCCCGATAGCCGTCGAGGTAGTGGCTGCTGATGTGGTGGGGGAACTCGTCGTCGACGATCCGGTTGTTGGCGGTCACCAGGTAGCCGCACTCGGGGTCGACCAGCTCCGGCAGCTCCTCGTAGGGAACCCAGCCCTCCCATTCGTACTCACCGCTCCACCCCGGCCGGGGTAGGTCGGGGACACCACCTCTCCGGATCGGAATCCGGCCGACCGTCTTGTAACCGATAGATCCACCGCGGTCGGCCCAGATCAGATTTGAGACCGGCGTGCATTGGTCGGCCAACAGCTCGACCAGCTCTCGACCGCTGGTCGGCTCCAGCAGGCGCACTTGGGCCTGGGAGAGAGCGGGCTGGCGCAGGGCGGAGAAGGCGAGGGCCAGGGGCTCGCTCGCATCGGCGCCGAGCACATCGTTGACGATCGGTCCGTGGTGGGTGGAGCGCACCTCGAGGTGCTCGGGCTCGGAACCCTTGACGAGAATCCGCTCCTCACGGACCTCGAGCGGTAGCCGGGCGCCCTCGAACTCGTAGCTCTCACCGTCGATCCGCTCTACGAAGAGGTCCATCACGTCGGCCATCGCGTTCGTGAAGCTCCAGGCGACGTCGTTGCCCTGACCCATCAGCACTCCTGGGGCTCCTGGGATCGACGCCCCACGGACGAAGCGGTCGCCGACCCGGAGGTCCACCTGGTAGATGATCCCCGGCATGCTCGGCGGCAGGTGCGGATCGCCGGCGAGCAAGGCGGAGCCCGAGGCGGTGAGCTTCCCCGACACGGCCCAGTTATTGGAGCCACTTGCCGAGTTGGCGAAGCCGAGGGCATCGCGAACGGCGGCGATCTGGCGGGCGAGCCCGATGCCGTCACCGGACCAGCTTTGGCCGGGGCTGAGGATCGCCGGGTTGGTCCCCGGGTAGAGCGGATCGAGCCTCTCGGTCTTCTCCGCGCCCAGGGCCCGGATCATCTCAGCCCGCAGCAGCTCCTGCTCCCAGTTGGTCGAGAGGCCGAAGGTGAGCAGCTTCAGCGCCGAGAGCATGTCCGCCGGGCGCCACTCCTCGAAGTCGATCCGCAGGAGCTGGAACTCGATCGGCAGCGCCCCTGCGTGATGAGCCGCCGAGTTGACGCCGGCGCAGTAGGCCTCGAGCTCGGAGCGCAAGCCGGGCGCCAGCTCGCGCGCCTCGCGCTCGGCGATCGCGGCGAAGCCGAAGGTCCGCATCATCCGGTCGACCGCGAGCCCATCCCGGCCGGCGATCTCTGAGACCCGGCCGGCCGCCGCCCGCCGGTAGATCTCCATCTGCCAGAGCCGGTCCTGCGCATGGCAGACACCCTGGGCGAACCACAGGTCGTGGGTGCCGGCGGCCTCGATGTGGGGAACCCCCCAGCGGTCGCGCTTGATCGCGACCGGAGCGGAAAGTCCGGTGGCGCGTTGTCTGCCCGAGCGCTTTGGCAGCGGACGCCGTGAGAGCTGCCAGCGGGCCCCCAAACCGGTGCCACCCGCGAGCGCCCCCAGAGCCGCCCCGGCAAGTCCGCCCCGGCGCAGGGCCGTGGCCCAGGCTGAACTCTGTTTACGGCGGGACATCAACTCTGATTATCGGGGCTACGGCTCACCGACAGATGCTGTTCAACGGAGATGTCAGTCCTCGACCTCGAGCAGATTGACGCCCTCGCCGGCCAGCTTCTCCAGATGGGCGCGCATCGCGAGAGCTGCCGCGTCGCGCATTGCCGGCGGAACGTCGTCCCAGACCGCGGCGAGCAGCCGTTCCCGGGAGCGCTCCCCCGCTTCGAGCGCCGCGACCAGCCTGCGTTCGCGGTCGAGCCGGTGCTCCCGATACTCGGCGATCTTGGCGACCGGGTCGGTGATCCAGGGGCCGTGGCCCGGGCAGAGGAGCTTGGCGCCGAGCTCCTCCAGGCAATCGAGCGAGCGCATGTAATCGGCCAAGGACCCGCCCCCGGCCTGCGGCGGGACGATCGAGGAGCCCTGTCCGAGCACGAGATCCCCGCAGAAGCAGACATCGCCGAGGACGAAGACGACATGATCGCCGGCGTGACCGGGCGTCGAGACGACACGGAACGGACCCGCCTCGGAGTCGGGCCTGGGGACGCTGCCACGGACCTTCTTGATCGCTTTCTTCTTCATCGCGGCCGCCAGCGCCGCCCCCTCGTCAACCCCCTGCGAGTTTCCCCAGATCACCTCGGCCCCGAGCAGCTGCGCTCCTTCGCTGTGGTCCAGGTGGGCGTGGGTGAGGAGCACCGCGCCGACCCCCCCGCGGGCCTCGGCTTCCGCCCGAACCGCCGCGATGTGGTTCGCATCGGCCGGTCCCGGATCGATCACCCAGGCAGGATCGCGACCGACGACGTAGGTGTTGGTCCCCTCCAGCGTCATCGGTCCCGGGTTCGGGGCGACGATCCTGACGATCTCAGGGTGGCCGGGAGCTGGATCGGCCTGGGCCGGCATCGGTAGGGCGGCGCTACTCGCTGACGGCGGCGAGGACCGCCTCACGCGCATCCGCGGGTTCCAGCACGACCATGTCGCCGGCGCCTTTGAGTACCTCCCGCACGAGCCAGGAGGTGCCCGCGAACGGCATCTCGATGACCAGCGCGTCGTCGGCCAGCTCCTCGACGACCGTGCGCTCCTCTCGAACCCAGCGGGCCCGCTCGGGTGAGACCCAGACGCTGGAGATGCGGGCGTCGGTCACCTCACCCTCGCTGAGCCAGTGCTGGGTGCCGAGCTGGGCTTCGACGTCCTCACTGCGCTCGAAGCTCTCGCCGGTGGGCTCTGCCTGCTTGGTCCGGTCGAGGCGGAAGTGGCGGACCGCGTCACGCTTGCGATCGCGACAGCCGACGTACCAGCCGCCGGGACCGCGGGCGAGGCGGTACGGCTCGATCTCCCGCGAGGTGAACTGGTCCTCGTTCTCCTTGTAGTAGTTGATCTTCAGCACCTGCCGCTGTTTGATCGCGTCGTTGACGGCGCTGACGATCTCCGGTGCGTCGCGCTCGATCGTGATCTGCAGGCCCTCCTCGGAGGGATCGTGACCGAGGGCCTCGACAATCTTGTCTCGCGCGGTGTCGAGACCAGCCTGCGGCAGGTGGTCGCCGAAGAAGTCGATCGCGGCGATCAGCGCCTTTGCCTCCAGCGGTAGCAGCCGTGCGGGGCGGGCGAAACTGTCCCCGTAGGCCTCGGGGTCGACGTCGATCTCGCTGCCGACGATCTCCGCGTAGAGCACGTAGGTGCCGCCACCGAAGTTGACGACGTTGAGCACGTCGATATCCCCACGCAACTCCTTCTCGCTGATCCCCAACTCCCGACAGACCTCAGCGGTGAGCAGGCGGCGCTCGTTTCGCGCCGATTCGATCAGCATCCCGGCGAGGGTGACGAGGCGGGCGAAGCGCTCCGGGCGGATCACGGTCTCGGACTTGCCGTTGGAGCGACTGCGACGCTCGGCCTCCTGCACGGCCGGGCGGGCGACCGGATTGGCGGTCGCGAATCCCTCGGCGTGCCGGTCCCGCAGAACGTCGCGGCGCTCCTCGAGCTCGGTGACCAGCTCCGGCGGGTCGAGCACCACAGCGTTGTGGCGCCAGCCGAGCATCCAGGCGACCAACTGCCGGGATGACGAGAAGTCGGTCTCGAAGATCGAGCCCCTGCCCGGCGCGCCGTCGGCCTTGACAGCCGGGCGCATCTCACCGTAATCGCCGTAGTCACGCTCGACCAGCCAGTCGACCCGGTCACTGAGGAAGATCTTTGCCCGGCCCGTCGTCGAACCCATCTGCCAATCGGCCCGCGAGGCGTAGTCGCGACGATCGAACTCATCAGGAGGGGTGAAGTCGTGCTCGGCCTTGGTCGCGTAGCTGACCTTTCCCTGGATCCGCGAAAGGCGAAAGACGCGGACCGCGTTCCGCTCGTGCGAGTGGCCGATCAAATAGAACTGGCCGGAGCGGAAGACGAGGTGGTAGGGATCAACCCTGCGGTCAGCCGTCGCGTCGCGCTCCATCGTGTAATAGCTGAACTCGATCGTCTTCCGGCGGGAGATCGCTGTCTCGATCTTCGCCAGCCGCTGGGAGAGCTCGCGACCTCCGGCGGAGGCGGTCATCGCCATCTCGATCGGGGCTGAATCCCCATTGCCGTTGCTGAGCGGACTGCGCCGGCCCCAGGAGACCTGCTGCAGCGCCAGACGCAACGGCTCGGCGTAGGCGAACTGTCCGTCGAGCAGGGTCAACGCCGTGCCCAGCGCGGCCAGCTCACCGTCGATGAACTTGATCGCCGGCAGGTAGTAGTTCTCGGGCGGCAGCGCGTAAAGCTCGGACTCGAGGAAGCCCTCGCTGGGACGGTCGACCTTGAGCGCGATCCCGAGGCTCTCGAGCTCGGCCCGATCGGCGTAGAAACGGCGCGCGAAAGCATCCTCGTTCATCGACGAGTAGCCCTCCACCTCCTGCTTGATCTCCAGAGCCGAGACCGGTCGGCGGTTGGCCATCAGAAACGAGATCAGCGAAAGCTGGCGGATCAACTTCTCGGTGTCCTTTGCCACGGCACGCAGGATAGATGCGGTCCGCGGGCCGGCGTGCGGGGAGCACCCAGGAAATGCGGAGTTTGCGCCCTTGCCTGACGGTTTCGTGACGCCCGGAGGCAGTAGATTGCGAATTGATGCTGGCCGAGTCCGCCGTTCGCAGCCTGATTCGCCTCGTCGTCACGGTGGCAATCCTCGGCGCCACCTACCTGCTGATCGTCAAGCCGGTACTGAATACGACTGAGACCACAGTCAATCGCGCCTTCGACTCCGCGGGCGGGTTCGAAGACGCGATCAACCGGTCGTTGCAGTCCGCCGGTCTCGACGACGTCAACATCGAGGACACCGACTCGATCAAGGGCACGATCGGCAACATCGACCTCGGCACGGCGATCAAGAACGCACCGGACAAGAAGACCAAGCGGCTCCTGCGGTGCATCGACCGCGCCAATGGTGACGTCGGCGCGATCGTCAACTGTCAGCAGCGATTCCTCGGCTAGAACCCGCTCTCCGACGCCTGACCCTGCTTAACTGAGCGGGCCGGCGAGGAAGGAGACACGTTGCGAGTGGGAAGGGTGCTTGCGGGAATCATCTGCGCCGGGCTCAGCGCCCTGCTGATTGCCCCTGCCCAGGCGAGCGCCCGGCCGCCGGCCGAGTTCTACGGGGTTGTCACCCAGTTCGGCTCGCTCAGCGAGGCCGAAGCAGCGCGGATGCGCAGGGGCGGCGTCGGCACCGTGCGCTTCCTGATCCCCTGGCAGGGGGTCGAGCGGCTGGCCGGCTCCTACGACTGGCAGTTCGTGGATGACCAGATCGAGGCGATCGAGTCAGCCGGCGCCGTACCGCTGCCGGTCCTCTACGGATTGCCCCAGTGGCTCGGCGAGCCGCGCACGCCGCCGTTGGGATCGCCGGATGCGGAGCTCGGATGGCAGAGCTTTCTCGGCGAGGCGGTCGATCGTTACGGTCCCGGCGGCGAGCTGGCCACGGCCGACCCTGAGTACGTTCCGCTGCGCAGCTGGCAGATCTGGAACGAGCCGAACCTGCCCTCGTTCTGGGGCAACTCGACTCCCAGCGCGAGCGGCTACATGAGGCTGCTGAGACTCTCGGCGCTGGCGATCAGGGAGCGGGACCCCGGCGCGGAGTTGATCGCCGCCGGCCTCTCACCGGCGAGCAACGGGGTGCCGCCGCCGAAGTACCTGAAACGGCTCTACGACCGCTACGCGAAGCTTGGACTCGAGCCGGACTTCAACCAGATCTCGCTCAACCCCTACGCCGGCAGCGTTCGGGAGAGCCGGCTCCAGGTCGCCAAGTTCAGTCGTACCGCCAAGGCGGCGACGGGCCGGCGCCCGCCACTGCTGATCGCCGAGGTCGGCTGGGGCTCGTCGGGGCCGAAGCGACATCCCGTCAGCGGCACCCAGGCCGAGCAGGCCAGGCGCCTGAAGACCGCCTACCGGATGTTCGCCCGCAAGAGGCGCGACTGGCGAATCACGGCCGTGCTCTGGTACGCATGGCGAGACGTCCCCGCCGACATCGACGCCTGCATCTTCTGCAGCTTCGTCGGACTCTTCGATGCCGATGGGCGCGCCAAACGGGCCTGGAAGGTGTTCAGGCGGGTGGCGCGATGAGCCGGCCGCGCGCCATCACGGCCGGCGGGGCAGCTCGCCGGTAGCGGTTGAGCAAGCGGAAGCGCTCTACGCCGCGCGAGCGCGGAAGTAGGCGGCGGTGTCGATGCCGCGGTCGAAGCCGGACCAGGCCTGGCCGTCGGCAAGCGTGCGCTCGATGCGGTCGAAGCTGCCGAGCTTGCCGCCCAGGTTGTCCATCATGTGAACAAGCGTCGCCTCGCGGGTGGCGGGGACGACCGGGGAGCCGTGCTCGAGCGATCCGTGGTGGCTGAGGATGATGTGCAGGACCGACTGGGCGAGGTCGGGATCGAAGCCCTCGATCGACTCGATCTCACTGCGGACGCGGTAGTAGCCGAGCGGGATCTCGCCCTGCAGCCGGCCGAGGTCTGTCATGTCGATCGCCAGGGGATCGTCGTTGTAGGCCTCGAGTTTGCCGATGTCGTGCAGCAACGCCCCCGTGACGGCGACGTCACGATCGATCCCCGGGAAGAAGGAGGCCGCGGCACTGACGCTCTGGGCGACCGAGAGCGCATGCTCAAGCAGTCCGTGGCGGTACGCCTGGTGGTAGTGCTTCGCCGCGGGGGCGTCGCGAAAGCGCTCCCAGATCGGCGTCCCCGGAGTGAAGAAGCAGTCGAGTAGACGGCGCAGGCTTGATGTCTGGATCGTCTCCAGCAGGGCGTTGAGATCGGTTTCGAGGCGCTCCAGCGGGACCGGCGAGACCTCGAGCAGGTTTGCTGCCTCGTACTCGCCGTCGCGGGCCGGGCGCAGCCCCTCGACGATCACCGCGTCGCCCCACTGAGGACTCGACTCGAACCGGCCCTGGAGACGGATGATCGCCCCGGGCTCGGTCAGCTCGAAGCGCTCAGGCACCTCGTCCCAGGACTTGGCGGCGACTGAGCCGGAGCGGTCCGAGAGCTTCAGCGCGAGCCACTCGCCACCCTTCTTGGTCGGCCTGCGGCTGCGGTCGCGGACCACGTAGACGCCGTCAATCCGCTCGCCGTCGGTGAGCGTGCAGAGCTCCTGGTGGGCGCACGGCCCTGGCGCCGTTGGTTCCTGCCCGAGCTGTGGCTGCTCCTCCATTGGGTCAATCAAAATAGAAGCCGGGGCGGACGGCGCCGAGACGCGGCGAAGGTCAATCGGGGCGCTGAATGCCTGTCGAGCGCGGCTTTCATCTACTCGACGGGTCGTCCGCACGGCGCCCGATCTGACAACCCCTGCAAGCGGGCGTCGGCGTACTCTGCGGTCGATGGTGATCGTCGTCGGAGCGGGTCTGGCCGGTTTGAACGCTGCCGCCACGCTGCTCGAAGCCGGGCGCAAGGTGACCGTGCTCGAAGCTCGCGACCGGGTCGGCGGCAGGGTCTGGTCGCGGACCCTCGAGAACGGGGCGGTGATCGAGATGGGCGCCGAGTTCATCCTCCCCTCGAACACCTACATCCGCGAGCGCGCGGCCGATCTGGGGCTCGGACTTTGGGACAAGGGGGTCCGTTACGGACGCCGCGAGCCACGCGGGGGTCCGCCTGTCGAGCAGGATCAACTGGACGCGGCACTGGCGACGGTAGAGAGCTCCCTTGCGGCCGAGCCGGAAGCCGCCGGACGCCCGGCCGGGGACTTCCTGGCTGCTTTGCCGATCCCAGCCGGAGCCCGCGAGTACATCCTCGCCCGAGCCGAGATATCGGTCGCGACTTCCGCGGCGCTCGTGCCGGCGGGCGACCTGCTCGGGGTCGCCCATGTCGATGATCTTCCCTCCCCGGGCATCGCCGGCGGAAACCAGGCGCTCGCGCTGGCGCTGGCTGAACGGATCGGCGCCGGCCGGATCGAGCTCAACGCCGCTGTTGAGCGGATCGCCCTCGACGGCGGATGCGTTCGGGTCAGCGCCGGCGAGCGCCACCTGGAGGCCACCGAGGTCGTCGTCGCGGTGCCGGCGACGGTTCTGGACGCGATCGGCTTCGACCCACCGTTGGCTGCCGCCCAGGCGAAGGCTCTGGCGTCGCTCCGCTACGGCGAGGCGGCGAAGCTCTTCGTCCCGCTCGCCTCCGCGCCGCAGCCGCGGGCCGTGATGTCCGTGCCGGAGCGCTACTGGAGCTGGACGGCAACCGGCGCCGGCGACCGCCCGCAGCCTGTCGTCAGTGCCTTCGCCGGCTCGGCCGAGGCGCTGCGCCGGCTCCAGGTCGAGCACGGCCCCGAGAGCTGGCTGCGCTCGCTCCAGGCGCTCCGTCCCGAACTGGAGCTGCAAACCGACGGGGTGGTCCTATCGACCTGGAACGACGACCCCTGGGTCGGCGCCGCCTATTCCGTCTCCCCCGGAGCCGAGCTCACCGGGCTGATCCGGGCCCCGGCCGCAGGGGGGCGGATCGAGTTTGCCGGTGAGCACACCGCCGGTGAGTTCTCCGGTCTGATGGAGGGAGCCCTGCGCAGCGGCCGCGATGCAGCCCGGCGAATCCTCGCCCGCAGCTAGCTAAGGGAGCTAGACGTCGTTGAAGAAGTTCAGGCCGATGCCGTCGAGCCACTGCTGCGCCTCGATATTGAGGCGGAAGAGCTCGCCGGTAAAGACCAGCACGCCCATGACGATGAGTACGGCTCCGCCGAAAGCCATGATCTGGCTGTAGTGGCGCTTGACGACTGCGAAGGCGGTCGTCATCCGGGTGAAGCCGATTGCCGTCAGCAGGAAGGGAACCGCCAGGCCGAGGGAGTAGACGGCGAGCATGACGCCGCCTTGCCAGACCGAGCCCGAGGTCGAGGCGAGTCCGAGGATCGCCGCCAGGGTCGGGCCGACGCAGGGCGTCCAGGCGATCGCGAAGGCGGCGCCGGCGACGATCGGACCGCCCTTCCCGGCCCGTTCCATCAGCGCGTCCACGCGCCACTCGGCGTTGAGCTTGGTGAGAAACAGGGTCGCGATGAAGAAGATCCCCATCGCGATGATCAATACGCCCGCGACCTTGTTGAGGGTCTGGAGGTTGGTCCGCAACACCTGGCTGATGCCCGTCGCCGAGAGCCCGAGGAGGATGAAGATCGACGAGAAACTGGCGATGAAGGTCAGCGACGGCGGCACCACCTTGCGCCAACTCGCCTCCTCGAGGTCGGCCGCCGCAACGCCGGTCACCGCCGACAGATACCCAGGCACCAGCGGCAACACGCACGGCGAGAGGAACGAGATCGCCCCGGCGAAGAAGGCGGTGAGGAGGCTGACTCCACCGATCTCGAGCATCGCTCAGCCCTGGTGACTCAATTGAGGAGGTAGCGCTCGATGTCCTGCTCGAGCTGATCTCGCGAGGCGTAAGCGCCCTGGAAGACGCTGACGACCTCACCCTGCGCATCGATGAAGACCGTCGTCGGGGAGACCACGCCACCGCCGAGTGAGGCGATCTGCGACGCGGAAGGATCGTCGACATGCGGGTAGGGCACCGGCAGCTGCTGGAGGAAATCCTCCGCGGCTCCCCGGTCGTCCTGCATGTCGATCCCGACGAAGGCGACCTCGCCGGCGTGCTGGTTGGCGGAATCACCGAAGTAGGGGAACTCGGCCCGGCAGGGCTCGCACCACGAGGCCCACTGGTTGACGACGATCGGATGGCCCTCGAGCTCGGCGATCTTGGCGTCGAGCGAGCCCTCATCGAGGATCTGGCCCGCCTCAGCCCGGTTGGCAGCGAGCGCCTTTGGCACGCCCTTCTCCTTCGCCGGCGGGGCAGCGTCGGCCGTGGTGCTCACGGCTCCGGCGCTGTCGCCGGAGTCCCCATCGCCGCTCGACCCACAGGCGGCGAGTGCGAGGGCGGCGCCCGCGAGCACGATGCCCAACATCAACTTCCGGCGTGATCTCATCTGCGTCCTCTCGAGGTTTGCTGATCTGCGCTACGGCAGCCCGGGTTCCCGTGGGTGCGGTATCGACTCAGACCCGGTGGCGCCGGTTTCGTCGCAAGCCAGTGCGCTGAAGGTTAGTCAGCGACGCCCGCCGGCCCCCAGCAAAGCCGGTCAGCTCGCAACGCTGAGCCCGCGGGAGTGGACGTCCGCCGCCGGTCGGGCCTGCTCATAGGCCTCGAGGAACTTGAGCCAGAGCTCGCTCCGGGTTGGGAACGGGGCAACGGCGTCAGCCAGGGTCGAAAGCGGCACCTCGGCGACGACTGCGATCGTCGCCGCCTGCAGCATGTCCGCGACCTCAGGGCCGACGAAGGTGACGCCGACAAGGACCTGGCGGTCGACATCGACGACAAACCTGGTGGTCCCGGGAGCATTGCGGCCATAGAAGCTGCCGCCCGCCGTTGCCGATGTCGCGAGATCGATCGCCTCCACGTCGAATCCCTCGAACTCGGCGCTCTGCAGCGTGTGACCGACGGCCGCCACCTGGGGATCGGTGAAGATCACTCGCGGCGCGCCGGCTCCGTCGTGGACCGCGGTCGCGTCGGCGCCGAGAATCAGGTCGGCTGCCAGGCGCGCCTGGTACTTGCCCGAGTGGGTCAGGAGTGAGCGCCCATTGACGTCACCGATCGCGTAAAGCCAGGGCTGCCCCGCCACGCGGAGCTGGTCGTCGACCTCGATGTAGGCGCCGGCTTCGAGCTCCACGGTCTCCAGGCCCAGATCCTCGGTCAGCGGCTTGCGGCCGACGGCAACGAGCAGGCGGTCGCCTACGACCGTGTCCCCACCCTCCAGCGTCAGCGTGATCTCCTCACCCTCGCGGGCGGCCTCGATGGCACGAGCTCCGGTACGGATCTCGATCCCATGCTCGGCCATCGCCTCGGCGAGCTGCTCACCGGCGAATGGCTCCTCACGCGGCAGCAGGCCCGGCTCGGCCTCGACGACGGTTACCTTCGAACCGAGCGAGGCCCAGGCCTGCGCCATCTCGACCCCGACCACGCCACCGCCGAGAATCAGCAGCCGGGCCGGTACTTCCTTGGCGGTGGTGATCTCACGATTGGACCAAGCGCCGACCTGATCGAGGCCGGTGATCGGCGGAAACATCGCGGCGGTCCCTGTAGCGATCACGACGGCATCGCGCGCCGTCAGCAGATCGTCGCCCACCCGGACCCGGCGCTCACCATCGAGCCGCGCGTCGCCGCGAAACAGTGCGACGTTGCGGGCCTCGAGCCAGGGAACCTGACCGGAGTCGTCGAGGTCGCTGATTATCTGATCGCGCCGATCGAGCACGGCGCCGACGTCGAGCTCACCGGTGACGGCCTCTGCGGCGCCCGGAACCCGGGCAGTCTCGGCCAGTAGCTCGGCCGGGCGCAGGAGTGCCTTCGACGGCATGCAGGCGTAGAACGAGCACTCCCCGCCGACCAGGTGCCGTTCGACGATCGCGACAGTCTTACGCTCACGCTCGCCGATCCGGCCGGCCAGTACCTCGCCGGCGGGCCCGGCGCCGATCACGATCACATCGAACTCTGCATCCACCTTGATCACTCCTGAGTCGATTGCCTGAATACCTACCGTCGATAACCACAGGGACGACGTTTCACCGCTGCGGATTCTCGAACTTGAGGGATTAGAGACGAGAACGCCGGATCCGATTCATCGCACCCGCCGCGGAGCCCAGCGACCCGCGTGAACCGCCTGCCGCTGCCGTGGGTCGAATCCGTGATGAGCAGACGGTTACGCCCACGGCGTGGTCTGGCCGCCACAGCGGTTGCGCTTGGCGCTGCCGTTGTTCTCGCCGCCTGTGGTTCGAACGCGGGCTCCGATGAGGAGGCAAGCGGCGGGGCGGGCCTGTCGGCTGACCAGCTGCCCGGCGCGAGCGCTGAGTTCACGACCGACTTCACCAAGCACAGCGTCCCGCTCGGGGAGTTCATGAGCGGCGGCCCACCGAAGGACGGGATCCCGGCGATCGATGATCCCAAACTGGTCTCTGTGCAGGAGGCCGACTCCTTCCTCGACGCGGGAGAGCCAGTGGCGCTGCTCGAGGTCGATGGGCAGGCCAGGGCCTACCCGATCCAGATCCTCGTCTGGCACGAGATCGTCAACGACGAGATCGCCGGTGAGCCGGTGACCGTCACTTTCTGCCCACTGTGCAACTCGACGGTCGCCTTCAGCCGCGAACTCGATGGCCGCGTGCTCGACTTCGGGACCACCGGCCGGCTACGCAACTCCGACTTGGTGATGTACGACCGCCAGACGGAGTCGTGGTGGCAGCAGCTGACCGCGGAGGCGGTCGTCGGCGAACTCACCGGGTCTCAACTCGAGATCCTCCCCTCGCAGATTCTCTCCTGGGAGGAGGTCAAGCGCGTCTACCCGGAGGCCGAGGTGCTCTCGCGCGACACCGGCTCAGGGCGCGACTACGGGTCGAACCCGTACGCGGGCTACGACGACCCTGACTCACAGCCCTTCCTGCTGGGCCGCAACGCCGATGATCGCCTGCCGCCGAAGGAGCGGGTGACCGCGATCCAGACCGGTGAGGGGTCGGCCGTGGTCTATCCATTCCCGACGATTGCCAAGGAGGCTCCGATCAACGACGAGATCGACGGCACACCCGTGGTCGTCCTCTTCGACCCGGCGGTCAAGTCGGCACTCGACGCAGCTGAGATCGCCGGCAGCCGTGAGGTCGGCGCGGCAGCTGTGTTCGAGCGCGAAGTCGACAGCAGGGAGTTGAGCTTCGAGCCCGGCGACGAGCCCGGCAGCGCCCGCGACCGTGAGACGGGGTCGATCTGGGACACGACCGGCCGGGCCCTGAGCGGACCGCTGGAGGGCAAGCGACTCGTCCAGGTCGCCTCCGATGACCAGTTCTGGTTCGCGCTCGCGGCGTTCATCCAGGACGTCGACATCAGAGGTTGAACCGAGCCGGGCGGGGGTTGTGCTGAGCGCAGGCGGGGGCGAATCCGATTCGGAGCAGCGGGGTCAAAGTCGCATGGGGGCAACGACATGGAGACGGATCAACGCCGAGCGTGATCACCGCTGGGCACAGCCGCGACTATCCGCCTATATCGAGGGCGACCTTCCCGACCGTCAGGAGCGGCGCCTCGGGGCCCATGAGGAACTCTGCCCCGAGTGCGCGCAGCTGATTCGGACGCTGCAGGCGCTGATCACGGCGCTGCCCGCGCTCCGCCTGCCACCGGAGGCGAGCTTCGCGATCGCCGAACGCACCGCCGAACAGGTACGCGCCCGCATAGAGGAGTGGGATTGAGCGCCCAGTCGCCGACCGGCCCAGTCCCCTTGATGTCCCCCCCGCGGGGCAGGCCTGTCAGGGTTAGTCCGATGCGTCCCGCGTCGACAGAGCAGGAGGCCGAGCTGATCGATCGGGCGAGGGACGGCGACCGGGACGCCTTCGAGGAGCTTGTCCGGCGCCACGCCGATCGCCTCTACGCGGTGGTAATCCGCTTCGTCGCCGACGATCAGGAGGCTCAGGAGGTCACCCAGGAGGCGTTTCTGCGCGCCTGGCGCAGCATTGGGCGATTTCAGGGTCGCTCGCAGTTCTTCACCTGGCTCTATCGGATCGGCATCAACGAGGCCAAGCGGCGGATGGGCCGGCGGCCGCCGGCCGAGTTCTTCGCCTCGCTCGACGATGACCCGATCCCGGAAGCCCCCGACTGGAGCGAGGCGCCACAGGTGCGGCTCGAGCAGAGCGACCTCCGCGACGTGCTCGAGCGCTCGATCCGCTCGCTGCCGATCCCCTATCGCGCTCCGATCATCCTCCGTGACGTCGAGGGACTCTCGACCCGCGAGGCCGCCGAGGTGATGGAGCTGACCGAGACCGCGTTCAAAAGCCGGCTGCACCGCGGCAGGCTTGCGGTTCGGCGCGCACTCGACGAGTATTTCCTCGAGGAGAAGATTTGATCCGCCGCACCGCACAACGTTTTCGCTTCATGCGCGAGCATCGCTGGACCCACGCGCACCTCTCGCAGTACCTCGACCGTGAGCTGCAGGCAGCAGAGCGCGAGCGGGTCGCAGAGCACGTCGGCCTCTGTCCGGATTGCCATCGGGTGCTCGCGACGCTGCGCCGAACGGTGGAGAGCATCCGGGCGATCGGGGCCAAGCCGGACGAGCCGGAAGTGCCCGGCGAGAGCAAGCTCGCCGGTGGCGTGATCGAGCGACTCCGCAAGGAAGCTTGAGCCGCAAGCGATCCGGCGGGCCTGACCCCTGGTCACCGCTCGCCGGGCTCTACGACCTGCAACTGCGGCTCGAGAAGGCCGCCCTCAGCTCGCTGGCATCGGCGCTCGAGATCCACCCGGAGGACCGCCTGCTCGATGTCGGGACCGGGACCGCCGGGATGCTGCGCACCGTGGCGGCTCTTCCCAACCGGCCGGCGCACGCCGTCGGCGTCGATCGCTCCCGGCGGATGCTCGATCAGGCTCCTCCGCTGCCCGATGGCTGGAGCCTCTTGCAGGCCGACGCCACTGACCTGCCCCTCCCGGACCGCAGTTTTGACCGGGCGTCGGCGGCCTACCTGCTGCACTGGCTCGAGCCACCGGAGCGTGGCCGCGTGCTGGCCGAGTTGGGGCGGGTGCTGGAGCCGGGAGGGTTGCTCGGCGTGATCACGATCTCACCGCCTCGGGTTTCCACGGAGCGGGTCGTGCGAATGCCGCTCGAGTTCGCCGCCGATCGTTTCGGCGGGGTCTTGGGAGGACTCCGCTCGCTTGATCCAAGCGCGGAGATTGAGGCGGCGGGCTTCAGGCTTCGGCGTCGCACGCGTACCGGGCGCGGCTATCCCTCGCTCTGCGTCGTCGCGGAGCGACTCTAGGCACTATGCCCCGGTGAACATCCGAGGGGTGCTAGGCGGCGTTTGCCAGCTCACGCAGCTCACGCAGCGACTCCGAGATCCCGTCTGCCAGCACGCCCAGGTCCGGGACGGATGCGCGATCGGCCGCGAGGCCGAACACGACCTCGCCGTCGTAGCTCGCGACGGCGATCCCAAGCGCATGGTGGGCAAAGATCGGCACCAGGGGGAAGATGTGGGCGAGCCGGGCGCCGAGCCCGTAGAGCGTCAGCTGTGGGCCCGGGACGTTGGTGATCGTCACGTTGAACAGGCGCGGTGTGTAGGCGAGACGCGCGACCGCCGCGTGCACGACGGGCGGAGCGATCCCGGCAAGATCGACGAGCGTCTCCGCGCCGGCCGCCTGCCGGCCTCGCTTCAGGGCCTCGGCAGCCTCAATCGTCTTTCGATAGCGCTCCAACGGGTCGGGCTCGGCGACCGGAAGCTCGACGAACAGCGAGCTGACGCGGTTGCCGAGCTTCAAGGTCTCGGTCGTCTGCCGCAGGCTGACCGGCACCATCGCCCGCAGCCCGCGCGGATCCGGCTCCTCCCCGCGGGCCGCGAGCAGGCGGCGGAGGCCGCCGGCGGAGGCTGCGAGGACGACGTCATTGACGGTGCCGCCGAGCGTCCGCTTGATCAGCTTCAGCTCCTCGAGCGGCGCGGCCACCTCCGCCAGCCGCCGGCTGGCGCCGATCTGGACGTTGAGGCTGCTCTGGGGCGCCCCCCGCAACTCGTCGCGGACCAACAGCTCGGCTACCCCGCGAGAGCGCGAGACCATCTCACCGAGCTTGCGGGGGTGCCGGACGAGGTCGAAACCGGCGCGGGCCCCCTCCGAGACCAGCGAGAGCGGCCCGTGGATCCCGCCCTCGTTGTCAGACGGGGGCTCGAAGGCGTCCAGCAACCCGCGAGAGTCCGGGGCCGGGTCTGGCTCCGTGTCGAGGATCAGGCTGGTCACCGATGCGCCGCTGACGCCGTCCACCAGACAGTGGTGCACCTTCGCCGCGATCGCCCAGCGACCCTCGGCCAGGCCGTCGAGCAGGGTCATCTCCCACAGGGGGTGGGCACGGTCGAGCCGGTGCGAATAGAAGTCGCCCAGCCAGTCGAGCAGCTCCTCCCCACCGCCGGGGGCGGGCAGCGTCGCGTGGCGCACGTGCGTGGCGATGTCGAACTCCTCCTCGTCCGCCCATGTCGGCCAACTCAGGCCGCCGGTTCGCGGCTCCGACAGCCGGCGGCGAAAACGTGGCAACAGCGAGAGGCGCGAGTCGAGCAACTCGCGAACCTGCTCGACGCCGGGGGTCCCGCCGTCCGGCAGCGGCTCAAAGGCCATCGCCCAGCCGACGTGCATGTGCGAGGACTGATCGCCTTCCTCGAGCTCGAGGAAGGATGCGTCCAGCGGCGTCAGGTGGTCGGTCACGGGTAGCTCTCCGGTCAGATCGTAGGGGCCCCGTCGGTCCGGTGAAGCGCCGCTGAATCTAGCTCCGCGACGGATTCCGGGTCAAAGCGAGCCCGGATGGCGAGCGGCGGTCCCCGGTTCGATCCCGGACAAGCCGGGATGGCGAGGCCCGGAATCGAACCGGGGACACCACGATTTTCAGTCGTGTGCTCTACCAACTGAGCTACCTCGCCTGGGACCCGGACAAGCCGGGGAGGGCGGTAAGGCTACCGAGTGCCCGCAGCTTCGAGCGCCCGGGCGACGGCATCGGCGGGATCGCTCGCGGCGGTGATCCCCGGCGCCTCGGCCATCAGGCCCCGCCCACTCAGCTGCCAGGAGTCGAGCGTGATCACCGGTCGTTTCAAACGTCGAGCGAAGGCGATCTCCGAGAGCGTCCCCCACTCCCCGCCGAGGGCGATCACCGCGTCTGCGGAGGCGACGACGGCAAGATTCCGCGCCTGGCCGATGCCGGTGGCGACGACGTGGGTGAGATGCTCGTTGCCGGCGTCGAGGTCGTCGGCCATGAGGATGCCGATCACCTCCCCGCCGACCCCGGTGGCCGCCTCGGAGACGGCGCTCATGATCCCGTCGCGGCCACCGCAGACGACGACGGCGCCCGCCTCGGCGAGCAGGCGCCCGATCTCGGCGGCCTGGCGGTCGAGCTCTTCGTCTGAGCGCGAGGAGCCGCAGACAGCGATCTGGGTTCGGCGGGCCAAGCTCAGAGCTCATCGAGGAGCTGGCGCTTCTCCTGGTCGAACTCCGAGTCGGTCAGGGCGCCGCTGTCGCGCAGCTTCGCGAGCCGCTCGAGCTTCGAGAGCGCATCATCGCCACCGCCGGACGCCGCTCCGGACTGGGCGCCGGCAGCCGCGCCGGCAGCGATCTCCGCCTGGTGCTGCTGGACGACCGCCATGATCCGCGCCGCCATCGCCGGATCGGTGGAGACGTCGATCGTCTGCTCGGTGCCGGGCTCGAGCGGACGCCCGAGCAACTGCTCCAGCTTTGCCCTCAGCTGAGGATCGTTGCGGGCGTCGACAACCGGGGTGGCACCGCCGGCCGCCTGGCCGCCAAGACCGCCCAAGGCGCCGGCCAGTCCGGCGGCGGCCATCGGGTCCTGGATCGCTACGGACCCGCCGACCGCAGGCTGGGAAGCAAGCGACGCCTCTCGAGCGGCCTTCTCGCCCTTGCGCTCCTCGCGAGCCGCGCCCCAATCGATCGCCACCTTCTCGGGCTTGTCGGGATCGACCTTGACCGGGATCTCGAGGCCGAATCCGAGCGTGTCCTTGCTCGAGACCATCCACTGGTCCTCGACCTCGTACGGTGAGAGGCCCTCGACGTGGACCTCGAGCGTCATCGGGATGTTCTGCGACGAGGCCCCGCGCTCGGGCATCGCAAACGCAGTGATCCGCGCCCTGCCCGGTTTGCCCTTCTTGAGGATCTTGCGGTGTGCAAAGGGGTTGATCATCAGGCCTCCCGCGGGTTCGTTGCGAGCCGACTCTACTCCTGAACCGTGCGACTGTCTGGCGCCAGCATCTGGCCCATCAGCTCGATCGCGCCGCCCTTGTGCAGATGGTCGTTGAGGTTTCCGCACTTGGGGCTCTGGACACAGGAAGGACAGCCCGACTCGCAGCGACACTCGCCGACCAGGCGGGCGGCATCGGCGACCAGGCGCTCGAACTTCTCGTAGCCGCGTCGGCTGATGCCGACGCCTCCCGGGTGGCCGTCGTAGATGAAGATCGTCGGCTTGCCGGTCTGGTAGTGGACGTTGGTCGAGAGCCCGCCGATGTCCCAGCGGTCACACATTGCAAGCAGCGGCAGGACCGCGATCTGGCAATGCTCGGAGGCATGCAGGGCGCCGAGTTGCACATCCGAGGGCAGCGCCTCGGGCCCCGCCAACTCGGTGGGCAGCACGTACCACAGCGCCTGCGTGCGGAAGTTCTGCTCGGGTAGCTCCAGGGCGACGAAGTCAATCGGCTCGTGGTCGCCGAGCCGCTTGCGCTGGAAGGCGACAACCTGCTCGGTGACCGCGACGGTGCCGAAGTTGAGCTCGACCCCAAGCGCCGGCCGCTGGGCCTCCATGCGCTCGATGTAGATGTCCGCCTCCCGGCGCGCCTGCGTGTAGTAGTCGCCGCTGAACGGTTCGACGATCGCCCGCCGCAGCTCGACGTCGAGCTCGCGGACCTCGAAGGCTCGACCCATGTGCAGGTAGACGGCGCCCGGATGCACCGTCGAGAACGCCCGCTCCGCCTCGACGGTCCCGAGCAGCTCACCGGAGTCGGCGTCGAGCACGGTGACGGAGTCGGCGGAGCTCGACCGCAGCCCGATCGCGCCGGCGGGGAAGCCGGGCCCGCGAACCGTGAAGCGGCCGGAGCCGCCCTTGCGCATCAAGCCCTGGCCGACCAGCGCATCGCAGCGATCACGCCATCCTCCGCCGAGTGTGGCGTCGTCGTGCGGGCCACCCAGCGGTGATTCGAAGGCGGCGGCAAGCAGGTGCGCGGACTGGATCTGCTCGTTGGTGTGATCGAGGATCGCCGCCTCGACGGGGCGGGTGAGGAACTCCGTCGGGTGCCGGCAGAAGAACTGGTCGAGTCCGTCCTCGCCCGCCATGTAGATCGCCAGGCCCTCGGTGCGCCGGCCCGCCCTGCCCCACATCTGCCGCAGGCTGGCGACGGTGCCGGGAAAGGTGACGCAGAGCGCGGCATCGAGCTCGCCGATGTCGATTCCCAGCTCGAGCGCGTCGGTCGCGACCACGGCAAGCAGCTCGCCGGCGGCCAGTCGAGCCTCGATCTCGCGACGCTGCTGCGGCGTGTAGCCGGCGCGGTAGGGGGCGATCAGCTCGGACAGCTCAGGGTGTCCGCGCTCGGCGAGGCGCATCGCGGTGAACCTCTGAATCAGCTCAATCCCCTTGCGACTGCGGAGAAAGCAGATCGTGCGCACGCCGCTGATCATCAGCTCGGCGAGCATTTCGGCTGCCTCCGAGAGGACCGAGCGTCGCACTCCGGCCGCCTCGTCGGTAAGCGGCGGGTTCCAGATCGCGATCCGGCGGCCGGCCTTGGGGGCGCTGTCGTCGTCGATCAGCTCGAAGTCGGTCCCCACGAGCCGCTCGGCAAGCTCGCTCGGATTGGCGATCGTCGCCGAGGTGAGGATGAACCGGGGCTCGGCATCGGCACCGCGATAGAGGCGTGAGACCCGCCGCAGGCGGCGCAGCACGTTGGCGACGTGGGAGCCGAAGACGCCGCGGTAGACGTGCGCTTCATCGACGATCACGTAGCGCAGGTTGACGAGGAAGTCCCCCCAGCTCTTGTGGTGGGGCAAGATCCCGACGTGGAGCATGTCGGGGTTGGTGAGGACCAGGTTCGAGCGCTTGCGAAGCGCCCGACGGTCCTCCTTCGGCGTGTCCCCGTCGTAGATCCCGTGCTGGAGACCGGGTGGCCTCAACTCAGCGAGCTTGCGGGCCTGGTCTTGAGCCAGCGCCTTGGTCGGGTAGAGGTAGAGAGCCCGAGCGTGCTCGTCGCGGGCGATCGCGTCAAGCACCGGCAGGTTGAAGGCGAGCGACTTGCCCGAGGCGGTGCCACTGGTGACGATCACGTTCGTCGTCTCGGCCGCACGCAGCGCCCCCAGCTGGTGGGCGTAGAGATACTCGATCCCGGCGGCGCGGAGCGCCTCGCGAAGGCCCGGATCAACCGTGGAGGGAACCGGCACCTCGACCGCCTCCTGCTCCCGCTCCGCGCTTTCGGCAACAAGACGACCGTCCTCCCGCCCCGGATCGAGGGCCGAGCGCCAGCCCTCGTCGATCGCCGAGCCCCAAGGCAGATCGGAGGCAGCCTCAGCCATGGGCGATCGCTCCGGCAACGCGGATCGCATCCAGAGCACCGACATCGTGGAGGCGATGGATCTCGGCGCCGGCGGCGGCGGCGATCGAGGCGGCGGCGAGGGTCCCGGCTCCCCTCTGGGCTGCGCCCAGCCGCCGCTCCCAGTTCCCGGCGATGACCGCACCGAGGAAATCCTTGCGCGACAGCGAGATGAAGATCGGCCGGCCGAGCGTCCGCAGCTCGCCAAGGCGCCTGAGGATTTCCAGCGCATGGTCGGTGTTCAGGTCGAAGTCGAGGCCCGGATCGATCGCAATCGCCTCGTTGGGGACGCCGAGTTGTCGGGCCCGCTCGAGGCGCTCGCCGAAGAACTCGAGCAGCCGGGCGACAACGTCGGGGTAATCCGGCGCCGCGCGATCCTTGCGGGGCGGGCCTTCGATGTGCATCAGAACGTAGCCGCAACCTGCGGCGGCAACGAGCTCCAGCATCTCGTCGCGCCCACCGCCAATGTCGTTGATCGCATGGGCTCCCGCCGCGACCGCACGGCTCGCGACCTCAGGGTTGAAGCTATCCGCGGTGACGGGTATCTCGAGCGCGGCCGCCAAGCCCTCGATCGCGGGAACGAGCAGGGCGGCCTCGGCATCGGCATCTACGGGCGGGCCGCTGCGGGCCGGGACCGCGCCGACATCGATCAACCCGAAGCCGGCCTCCGCCAATCGCACCCCGTCGGCGATCGCCTGCTCCGGCGTGCCGCTGCGGGCGCCCTCGAACATCGAGTCGGTCGTCACGTTGACGATCCCCGCGCCGATCGGTCGGCGGGGGTCGAGCTCGAGGGTGCGGTCAGTGAGCTGCCAGACGGGCATCGCCGCCTACGGTACCCAGCCGGCCGCCTGGTTCGGTGGGCCCCGTCGGATTCGATCGCAGCCGGCGAAGCTGATGCGGACCGACAGTGCCGGCAGAGTTCCACAGCTCGTTGGCGGCGCAGGGACCGCCCGGTCACCTTCAGGGGTATTGTCAGCGCCGTGTACCACCTCGATGAACGCAACTCCGAGATTGAGATGACGATTGACGGCGGCGACCAGGAAGGAGTCTTCGCCGACGCCCTGCTGGCCCTGGGAGACGTCTTCTCCGACGCGGCGGCGGCGAGCGGCCGGCCGGTTACCCATGAGGTACAGCTGAAAGCCGGTGACGTGGCGGGACTGTTTGCCGCGTGGATCGGTGAGCTCGTCGAGCTCGCCGAAGCCCAGGGCTTCGTTCCGGAGCGGGTAGAGAAGCTGAACCTCGAGGGGACCAGCCTTGTGGCTCTCGTGGCCGGCGAGCGCGGGATCGACCAGGACTTGATCAAGGCGGTCGCTTCGCACCGGACCGAGATGGGAGTGCTGGAGGATGCGACCTGGTCGGCAAGCATCGTCCTCGATCTGGGCCGCTAAGGGTGCTGCGCTGCCTCTACACAGACCTCGACGGCACCCTGCTCGGAACGGGCGGCTCGCTCTTCCGGGACGCCGAGGGCAACTTCTCCAAGGCGCAGTCCCGGCTGCTCGAGGCCTGCCACCGGGCTGAGGTCGAGGTCGTGATCATGTCCGGCAGGCGCGAGGCGCAGGTATTCAGCGACGCCCGGCTGATGGGCCAGACCTCCTACATCTATGAGGCCGGCTGCGCGATGTCGATAGATCGCGAGCGGACGCTGCTGACCGGCGAGTGGAAGCCGGCCGCGGAGCAGACGGTGGCTGACCGGATCCTCGCTGCCGGCGTCGCGGACCTGCTGCTCGGGCACTTCGAGGGTCGGCTGGAGTGGCACGAGCCCTGGCACACCGGGCGGGAGCTGTCGCTGCTGATGCGAGGCAAGGTCGACGTCGTCGAGGCCAACCGGCTGATCGCCGAGGAAGGGCACCACGACCTTCGCTTCCTCGACAACGGTGCAATCGGGCGGCCGATGCCCGGGATCGAGGTGACTCACGCCTACCACCTGGTCCCAGGTGGGGCGAGCAAGGGCGCGGCCGTCGGCGCGCACATGCAGGCCCGTGGCTATGCGATCGACGAGTGCATCGCCGCCGGCGACTCGATCGAGGACCTCGAGTCAGCCCGCTTCGTCGGCCGCTTCTTCTGCGTGGCCAACGGGCCGGAGCGGGACCAGGCCCTGCGGGCAGCACTCGCCGAGTACCCAAACGCGACCGTGACCGAGGGCCGCATGGGTGAGGGCGTCTACGAAGCGGTCATCTCCACCCTTGCCGGCGGACAGCCGCTGTGAGCGAATGGCCGTTGAACCTGGTCGAGCTCGAGGCTCTCGCCGCCGAGGCGCTGGAGCCGATGGCCTACGACTATTACCGCTCCGGAGCCGGGGACGAGATCAGCCTGATGCGCAACCGGGCTGCCTTCGACGATCTCCGCCTCCTCCCCCACGTCCTCCGCGACGTCTCCGAGGTCTCACCCGAGACGACGCTGCTCGGCAGCCCGACCTCGATGCCCGTGGCCGTCGCACCGACCGCCTTCCACGGCCTCGCCGATCAGAAGGCGGAGATCGCGACCGCGACCGGGGCTGCCGCTGCCGACGCGATCTTCTGCCTCTCGTCGCTCTCGAACACGGCGCTGGAGGCCGTTGCCGCCAATCCCGGTCGGCGCTGGTTTCAGCTCTACGTCTTCAAGGATCGCGGCCTGACGCGCAACCTGGTCGAGCGCGCCGAGGCGGCCGGCTACGAAGCGATCCTGCTGACCGTTGACGCGCCGGTACTCGGTCGTCGCGAGCGCGACATCCGCAACGCCTTCTCGCTGCCCGAGCACCTCACCATCGCCTGCGTCGACGACCCCGTCAAGGCGCCGGAGGGGGAGTCCGGGCTCGCCGCCTACTTCGCCTCCCAGCTCGACCCCAGCCTCACCTGGACCGATCTCGAATGGCTGGTCGAAACCTCGGGGCTTCCGGTGGCGGTGAAGGGGATCCACCGGGCCGACGACGCGGGCCGGGCCGTCGATGCCGGTGCCGCCGGGGTGATCGTCTCCAACCACGGTGCCCGCCAGCTCGACACGGTGCCGGCGACGATCGAGATGCTGCCCGCCGTGGCTGATGCGGTGGCGGGGCGGGCCGAAGTGCTGATCGACGGCGGCATCCGGCGCGGGACCGACGTCGTCAAGGCGCTCTGTCTCGGCGCCGACGGAGTCATGGTCGGGCGCCCGGTTCTCTGGGGCTTGGCGATCGATGGCGAGGCGGGTGTACGGAGGACGTTGAACATGCTGCGCCTCGAGCTACGCGAGGCGATGGCGCTTTGCGGCGCCGCGGTGCTTGACGATCTCTCAGCCGAGCTGATCGCACCGTAGGGACGCGAGGCGGGTCGATACGCTGCGGCCCGTGAGCGAGTTCGCTTCAGCGACCTTGGTACCGGTTGCCGACAACCTCCTGGCGGCGCGGAATCTGATGGCGTTCTCGCTCGGGTTCCACATCATCCTCGCCTGCATCGGCGTGGCCTTGCCGGCTGTGATGCTCGTCGCGGAGTACCGCGGCCGCAAGCACAACGACCCGGTCTCCCTCGACCTGGCCCGCAAGTGGTCAAAGGCCGCGGCGGTGCTCTTCGCCGTCGGCGCGGTGACGGGGACGGCCCTCTCCTTCGAGCTCGGCCTGCTCTGGCCGAAGTTCATGGAGCAGTGGGGGGACGTCTTTGGCACCGGATTCGCGATCGAGGGAATCTTCTTCTTCACGGAGGCGATCTTCATCGCGATCTACATCTACGGCTGGAATCGGCTCGAGGGCTGGAAACACTTCTGGACCGGCGTCCCGATCGTGATCGCCGGCATCGGTGGGGCCTTCAGCGTCGTCGCCGTCAACTCCTGGATGAACCAGCCCGAGGGCTTCACGTTGGCGGCCGACGGCAGCGTCGTCGACGTCGCGCCGCTCGACGCTCTGTTCAACCCAGCGACCGTCTACGAGTTCCCGCACATGCTGCTCGCCGCCTACATGGTCTGCGGTTTCGGCCTCGCCTCCGTCTACGCGGTCGGCTGGCTCAAGGGCAGGCGCACCCGGAGGACCGCGGTGGGCTTCGCGATCCCGTTCGCAATCGCCGCGATCGCGACGCCGATTCAGCTCTTTGTCGGCGACGTCGCCGCCCGCGGTGTGGCTGACCACCAGCCGGCCAAGTTCGCCGGCATGGAGTGCATCCAGGAGACCGGCCCCAACCAGACCGAGTGGGTCGGCGGGATCTGCACCGACGACGGCGTCAAGCTCGGGATCGGCATCCCGGGGCTCGACTCATTTCTGGTCGGATTCAATACCGACACCGTGGTCACCGGCTTCAACGACATCCCCGACGACCAACAGCCGCCGGCGCCGACGCTTCTGCACCTCTCCTTCGACGCGATGGTCGGGATCGGCACCGGGCTGCTGGGGCTCGCCGCGTGGTTCGCCTGGGTCGGGATTCGCCACAGACGGCTGCCCACGTCAGTCTGGTTCTGGCGGGCGGCGGCGCTCTCGGGGGTCGGAGCCGTGGTCGCGATGGAGGCAGGCTGGATCGTCACTGAGGTCGGCCGACAACCGTGGATCGTGCAGGGGTTCATGCGCACCGAGGACGCGGTCACCCAGGCCCAGGGGATCTGGTTCGTCTTTGCCGGAACGGTGCTGCTCTACGCGGCCCTGGCAGTGATCAGCTTCAAGGCGCTGAAGATCATCGCTCGCCAGAGCAGCGACGTGACCGTGCCCTACGGACCGGGCCCCGCGGAGCAATCCGAGCGATCCGAGGAGGAGGGCACGCGATGAGCAAACCGGAAGTCGCGGCGGCGATCCTCTGGCTGGGGGCGACGCTCTACGCGGTCTTTGGCGGTGCCGACTTCGGGGCCGGGATCCTCAGCCTGTTCTCGCGGCGCGACGCTGAGGTCGGCGCCCGCGCCCGCCGGCGGATACAGCACTCACTGGGACCGGTCTGGGAGGCCAACCACGTCTGGCTGATCTTCTGCCTGGTCGTGCTCTGGACGGCGTTTCCAAAGGCGTTCGGTCCCCTGATGGAGACCCTGTACGTCCCGCTCACCCTGGCGCTGATAGGGATCATCCTGCGCGGCTCCGGCTTCGCCTTTGGCCATACCTTCAGCGGCGCCGGGCGAGAGCGCGCGGAGGAGGTCTTTGCCGCCTCCTCCCTGATGACACCGTTCTTCATGGGTTGTGTCGTCGGTGCGATCGCCGACGGAGCGGTCCCCGCATCCGGCCCCGGGGAGCCGTTCTCGAGTTGGCTCGCGCCCCTGCCACTGCTCGTCGGCGCCCTGTTTGTGACCAGCAGCGCCTACATCGCCGCGGTCTTCCTCACCGACGACGCGGGCCGGGCCGGGGAGACGGAGTTGGTCGATTACTTCCGCCGCAAGGCGATCGGCGTTGCGATCGTCGCCGGCGCCCTCGCTCTTGTCGGCCTGGTCGTGCTTCGCGCCGAGGCGCGCTTCGTATTCGACGGTCTCGTGGGCGAGGCCCTGCCATTGATGATCGCCTCGCTGCTGCTCGGCGGATTGGCGCTGGTGGGGCTGCTCCGTGGGGCTCGGCGCGGCTTACGCCCACTCGCGGTCGGCGCTGTGGTCGCGGTGATCTGGGGTTGGGCGATCGCACAGCACCCTTACCTGTTCCCAACCTCGCTGACAATCGACGCCGGCGCCGGCGCCGGTGCGGCGCTGAGCGCTGTGATCATCGTCTTCGGAGCGGCCCTGCTGACCGTGATTCCGTCGCTCGCCTTCCTCTATTGGCTGTCGCAGCGGCAGCTGCTCGAGTAGCGGCGGCTCACGCTCAATCGCGGCGCGGCGCGGCCGCCGAGCCTCGGGCGCGGCGCAGAAGCCGGTCCAACAGGCGTGGCGCGAGCCCGTTGAGGCCAAGCATGCGGACGGCCCTCGGAGCGTAGACGCTGCGCCCCCCTGCGATCACCGTCGTGGCGATCTCCGCCGCGAGCTCGGCGGGCTCGATCGCTTCGTTGCTGCGACGCCAGGCGGGCATGCGGTCGAGTTGATGGGAGTGCAGGTCGGTCGCCACCTCTCCGGGGTAGACCGTCGTGACGCCGATCCCGGTTCCGTCGAGCTCATGGCGGAGAGCCTCGGCAAAGCCCCGGTTGGCCGCCTTCGTCGCACCGTAGACCGCACCGGAGGGGAAGGCCCTGATCCCGGCCCCGGAGGAGACGACAACGATGTGACCCGGCCGTCCCGCGGCGAGCATCTGGTCGAGACCGGCGCGCACGGTGTAGAGGCTGCCGAGCACGTTGATCGAAACCATCTCCTCGGCCTTCTCGATCCCGACCTCGGTGAACCGCCCGTAGTGGGCGACACCGGCGTTGGCAACGAGCAGATCGAGGCTGCCCGCATCCTCGACGAAAGCCTGGACCGCGCGCTCGACCTCGCGACGGTCGGTAACGTCGGCGGGCAGCACGATCGGCTCCCCCGGAAGGCTGTCGGCAAGCTCATCGAGGTCGCGCCGACCGCGCGCGATCAGGCCCACGCGAGCCCCCCGGCCGGCCAGGTCGACCGCCACGGCGCGACCGATCCCCTTCGAGGCACCGGTGATCAGTGCGCATGTAGAGCCGCCGATCTGCACAGCCGGATACTCTCACTTGGTGAGCAGCGATCAGGTCACAGTCGCGGAGGAGGAGTACCTGCAGGCGCTTTTCTGGCTACAGGAGGCGCAGCTGCCGATGACGGCCGCGAATGTGGCCCGCGCGATGCAGCTCTCGCCCCCAACCGTGAGCGAGATGATCGGCCGGCTCGAAGGCGACGGCTACATCAGCCGCGCCGCGGACAAGACGCTCGACTTCACGGCGGAGGGCCGCGAGCACGCCGAGGCAATCGTCCGCCGCCACCGCCTGATCGAGCGCTTTCTCACCGACGTGCTGGGGATCCCCTGGGATGAGGTGCATGAGGAAGCCGAGCGGCTCGAACATGCGATGTCGCCGGTCCTGGAAGAGCGCATGATGGCGGCGATCGGCGATGCCAAGACCTGTCCACACGGGCATCCGATCGTCCTCGAGGAGCGCGAACGCGGCTCCTTGCTCGCCGATTGCGAGATCGGGGCCAGCGTCAAGATTCTGCGCTTCGAGAACGAGGCCGAGGAGCTGCTCCACTATCTGCGCAAGATCCGCCTCGAGCCGGGTCTCGATGGGACCGTCGAGAGCTCCAACGAGCATGAGGTGGTGGTCGCCTCGGCCGATGGAAAGCACAGCATCTCGCGAAGCGTCGCCGAAACCGTCTCGGTGCGGGCCGATCCGGCGCCGCCGCCGCGGGCGGCGCTGCCTGAGCAGCTAGAGCTCTCGAGCGACCGTTACGGCCGCTGAAGGGCCAGAGCGCCGACGGGCTCGGGGCGCCGCTCGACCCCTTCGCTGTGCGCTTCGCTCCCCCAGCAACTTCAACTCCCGAGCGGCGGCGCCGGTCGCCGCACGAATCGAGGCACGCCGTCTGAGGCTCCCAGGCGCGGGGCTCGGTGCCGTCTTCACGCGACGCCGTGTTCGGAGGTTGCAGGCTCGCCGGACAGCTGCCGCAAGCGCCGGTAGAGGCCCTCGTCCTTCTCGGCCACCCCGGGGTCGGCTCGGCGGACGCTGCCCTCGTGCTCGCGAACGGCGGCGGCAAGCGCATAGAAGCGACGCTCCATGTTGCGCAGGCGGATGTCGGTGCGCTCGGTCTCGCGAATCCCCTCGAAGAATGTAATCGGCATTGCGTCCCTCCTTCCCGGTTCAAGGCCTGCCGGCGGGACCACCGGCTCGGTTTCAGCTGATCACAGATTACGAGCACAGTATTAGCGGATGCTAAAAACCTGTGAAGTTCCGCCGGATCGGCGGGAAGTTCGTTGCAACTTGTGTGAGCGTCCCGCCCGGCCTCCCCGAGCTGGGCTGCTTTGACCACCGATGGCGGGGCAAAGGCAGCCCGGTTCGCCGGCCAGCTAGCTGCGCTGGGTCTCGAGGGCGCGGGCGATCCGTGAGATCCCCTCGGGCACCAGACCAGGCGGTACGCTCGCGAACGAGAGTCGCAGGCTCTGCTCGCCGCCCGAGAGCATGAAGTCGGGGCCGGCGACGAAGGCGACGCCCTGTTCTTTGGCGAGCGGCAGCAGTCCGGCTGTATCGGAGCCCTGGGCAAGGTCGAGCCAGAGGAAATAGCCACCGCCCGGAACCACGAACTCGGCCTCGGGGATGCTGTCGCCAAGTGCGCCGACGACGGCATCGCGCCGCTCGGCCAGGGCTACGTTGACGAGCGCGATGTTGGCGTCGAGGCCGCCGGAGCGGCAGAGCTCGTAGACGATCGCCTCGGCCAGCATGTTCGGGGAGATGTAGGTCTCGCCCGCGCGCTTGGCGAGGCGCCCGATCTCCTCGGCCGGTCCGGCCAAGTAGCCGACGCGCACCCCGGGGCTGACCGTCTTCGAGAACGAGGAGGCATGCATCACCCTGGCCTCGGTGCCCTCCGCCAGCGCCAGCATCGTCGGCAACTCTTCTGCGCCGGCGAAGCGGACCTCGCGATAGGGGTCATCCTCGAAGATCCAGAAACCGTGCTGGGCGGAGAGCTCGACCAGGCGTCGCCGCTTGGCCTCCGAGAGCGTGCAGCCGGCCGGGTTGTGGAAGTTGCTGATGATGTGGACGAGCTTCGGCTTGTGTCCGTCGGCGATCGCCTGCTCGAGCGCCTCCACGTCGATCCCGTCGCGCTCGAGCGTAACGCCGACCCGGCGAGTTCCGAGGCGCTCGAGCATCAAGAGGGTCCGGTCGTAGGAGGGCTGCTCGACGACGACCGTGTCACCGCGCTCCAAGAGGTGGTCGAACAACATCCAGCCGGCCTCGAGCGAGCCGTTGGTGACCATCACCCGTTCGGCGGTCAGGCCGTTGCCGTGACGATCGGCCAGCCATGCGCAAAGCTCCGGATGCCCGATCCCGGTTCCGTAGGAGAGGGCCCGTACCGGATTATCGGTGAGCGCCCGCTGCGCGGCCTCCCTGACCGCCTCGGCGGGCAGCAGATCGGCGCTGGGGGCGCCGCGGGCGAAGCTGATCAGATCGGCCATCGGGGGCCGAGTATATGAGTCATCCGCGCGGCCGCAACATCCGGACCACACCGGATTGATCGGCGCTGAAACCGAGCCGCTCGTAGAAGGGAGCCATCTCCGGCAGGCACATCAGCTCGACTCCGGAGCAGCGGGCGAGCGCCGGCCTCCGCAGTAGCTCCTCTAGGACCAACCGCCCGAGCCCCCGGCCGCGGTGCGAAGGGACGATGATCAGATCGAAGACGATCGCCCGGAAGGCCCCGTCGGAGAGCGCTCGGGCGAACCCAAGCAGTCGCTGCCTACTGCCGGATTCACCGACCGCCGCAACGATCTCGGTCGAGCCGGCAAGCATCCGCTCAACATCGGCCCGTTCGCGGCCCCGGGTCCACCACTCCCCCTGGTAGAGCAGCCAGAG
>JAQBGG010000072.1:0-5059 GCA_032122625.1 Acidobacteriota bacterium | reverse complement strand
GGGCTGTTGAGGTCCGCCGGGTCGGCGCGCATCCGCCGCAACGACCAGTCCAGCACCCGGGCCGCCAGCGCCTCGCTCTCCGGGCCCCAAGCGTGCATCCGGTCGGCCTCCATCGCTTGAGATTACGCCGCGCGGCGAGGGCCCGGGCTCAGGGCGAACGCAAGAGACCCGCTCCCCTGTCGAGGGGTTACGTTCCTCGGGACTATTCCGGGTTTCGTGACCCCTCGAGGCGCCGCCGGGTTCGAACGCGGGTTAGCCCTCGGGCGTGGGCGCTCCAACTATCCCGGGCGTAGCCTCAGGCGGTGAGATTGACGGGCAGGCTCTTGAGCTGGCTGGAGAACTGCGAGACGACCCAGCTCGGTTCGCCGGCCGGGGTCATCTCCGGGAAGCGCTTCAACGTCTCCTCAACGAGGATCTTGAGCTCGAGCCTGGCAAGCGCCGTGCCGAGACAGAAGTGGCGGCCCCCGGCCCCGAAGGCCTGGTGTTCGGGGTTTCGCAAGACGTCGAAGCGGTCGGGGCTCTCGTACCGGTCCTCGTCGCGGTTCGAGGACGGGTACCAGAGTGCGACCTTGTCCCCCTCCTTGATCTCCTTGCCGCCGAGAGTGACGTCCCGAGTTGCGGTGCGGCGGAAGTGGGCGAAGGCAGGGAACATCCGCAGCGCCTCCTCGACGGCGCCGGGCACGAGGGAGGGGTCTTCGATCAGCAGCTGACGCTGGTCGGGGTTCTCCATCAACGCTCGCATCGTGCTGGTGTAGGTGGCCTTGGTCGAGTCGTTGCCGGCCGCCATCATCAGCACGAAGCCCGAGAAGATCTCCTCGTCGCTGAGCGTGTCGCCGTCGATCTCGGCGAACACGAGCACGCTGAGCATGTCGTCGGTGGGGTTCTCGCGACGGGCTTCAACGAGCTCCATGCAGCGGCTGAACATCTGCGGCAGATCCTCGGCGACGAGTGCCTCGAGGCCCTTGGGGTTGAGCCCCGGGTCGCCGAAGCCCAGCAGCTGGTTGATCGCGACGGCCCAGGGCTCATCGTCGACGGGATCGAGGCCCATGAAGCTGCCGATCACCCGCGAGACGACCGGCTGGGCGGCGTCGGTAACCAGATCGCAGGTCCCGCGGCCTTCGAGGCCACCGAGCACGCGCTCGGTGATCTCGCGGATCGCGGGCTCGTGGGCGGCGATCGCCTTCGGCGTGAAAGCCCGCTGGAAGAGGGCCTTGATCCGATCGTGCTTGGGCGGGTCCATGCCGATGAACATCCCCTGCACCAGTTCGAGCGGCACCGCATGGTCGGTGATCAGGATGTTCTTGGCCGACGAGTAGGTCCGCCAGTCGCGGCTGACGGCGTGCACGTCGTCGGCCTTGGTCACCGACCAGAAGCCCTCGTCGTCAGGAGTCTGGGCGATCCCCAGGCTCCAGTGCACGGGGCAGTCGCGCCTCAGCTGTCTGAAGATCTCGTGGGGAGGCCCCCCGAGCCATAACTCGTCGTCCCCGACGCCGAGGTCCTCGAGGCTCACCTTGCCGTCATTCGACACGGTGTCGATCCTACAGTTCTGAGACGCCCCCACGGGGTGGCCTGCAAAGCGGGCCGATCCCGGTCCTGGATGCCGGCGCCGTCGCGTCAGGAGGTAAGGAAGCTGCTGGCCGCGGTGTTTGAGGCGGGGCGAGTGCTGGTAGGCTCGAGCGGTGTCACCGGATCAGCTCAAGGTCCTGGCCATTCCCGGGAGCCTGCGCGGCGACTCCTTCAACGCCCGGCTCCTTCATCGGCTCGTGGAGCTCGCCCCGCCTGAGCTCGTCTTCATCGATCACTTCCTCGACGGACTCGGCGACCTACCGCATTTCAGCCAAGAGCTCGAGGGGGAGCGGACGCCCGCGAGCGTGGAGGCGCTGAGGCGTCGGATCGCCGCCGCAGACGCGCTCTTGATTGCCACGCCGGAGTACAACAGCGCGATGCCAGGCGTACTCAAGAACGGGCTGGACTGGGCCTCCAGGCCGAGCGGTGAGAGCGTCCTGGCGGCCAAGCCCGCAGCGGTGCTCGGCGCCAGCCCCGGCCGCTTCGGCGCTGTCCGGGCCCAGGCCGACGTGCGCACCGTCCTTACGGCGATCGGGGCCGAGGTGCTCGACGAGGAGCTGCCCGTCGCCGCCGTCCACGAGAAGTTCGGCGATGACGGAACGCTGCAGGACGAGGAAACCGATCGGGCGCTGAGGAGCCTGCTCGGGTCTCTGCTCGAGCTTGCCGGCGGCCCGCCTGTGTCCGAGTCCGACTCCGCCGACTACAGCCGCGAGTGCCAGCGGCTGGCCGCCGCCTCCTGACGGCCCGACCGCGACTCGGAGCGGTCGGGTCGCCGGGAGGATCGCCGTCCCGTGCGCTCAGCTCGCGGGAGCGAGATCGAGGGCGGCCAGCAGTCGCCGCTCGAGCTCGGCGCCCGCGCCCGGGTCGAGCATGTTGAGGGCCGGTAGGCCGACGAGCCCGTCGATCAGCTCGATGCCGGCGGCGGTGCTGGTCGCAACCCCCGAGACCAGGTCGGGCTTTGCCCCGAAGGCGCCGATCACCCCGACGACGGCGTACGGGTCGGACGCGCAGAGGACCGAGAACCCGATCCGGTCGCCTAGTAGCTCAATCGCCGCGGCTCCGTTGTAGGGCTCGAGCGGGGAGGCCCCGGCCTCGACGACGACGACGTCGGGCCCGGTGCGGGCGAGCATCGAGAGCAGCCTCTCGGCAGCCGCCCTGAACGCCTCGACCTCGACCGCGGTCGACGGCAGGCCGGCGTCGACGAAGTCGGCGATAGCGTCGGCGCCCGCGTCCCCCATGGCGAGCACGTCCCGATAACGCCCGACGCCCGTCAGCTTTGCCGCCGCGACCCGCAGTCCGTGATGCTTGAGGATCCGGATGATGCGCTTGGCGGCGATGGTCTTTCCCGCGCTCATCGAGGTGCCGAAGATCAGGACTACCGGCGCTCTCAGCTCGGCCGGCTCCTGCTCGGCGACGAAGTCCGCCATGCGCGCCTTGCTGCCCCCGCGAGATGCGTGTCCCCGGTAGGCGAGCGCCGCGATCGGCGGCGGTGGCGTCGCCACCGAGGTGCAGCGTCCGACCACCCCGGCGCGCGACAGCGTCTGCAGGCGACGGTCGTCACCAACCGCGCGCCAGTCGCCGACGATCTGCAGGGTCGCCGCCCGTCTGCCCAGCGCCCCGACGATCAGGTCCCCGGGCACGACCTCCACCGCACGTCCGCTGGGTGCCTCGATCTCGTAGGGGACGCTGCCTTCGTCGAGGACCTCGCCGATAACGTAGTCACCGGTCTCCCATTCCTGCCGGGGTATCTCCAGGGCCTCGACCGGCCGCTCCCCGAAGTCCGCGATCCGGGCTACCGAGGTCATGGTGAGGCGCCCGAGGTCGCCCATCGCCGTCGCGTCGGTTGCGTGGGCGCGTGCGCTCATCGCACGCCGTCCGGCGGCGCCAGGAGGAGCATCGCGAGCAGTGCGGCCCGCTCGGGCATGCGCTCGATGACGACGTGCTCGAAAACCGCGTGGGCCCCATCCCCAACGGCCCCGAGCCCATCGAGGGTCGCGGTGTGGACGCTCGCCAGGTTCCCATCGGAGCCACCGCCGACGAGCGCCTCGTCGAGCTCAATGCCGACCGCTTGGGCGGCATCGACAGCCTGCCGCCAGAGGGCGCGGTTGCGCTCCGTGCGCTCCAGCGGCGGACGCCGGAAGCCGCCCTGCACATCGAGCGACACCCCTTCGGTCTGCGGCTCGAGGGCGCGGATGCCGGCCTCGACCGCGGCCATGTCCTCGGCCGATGTGACCCTGACATCGATCTCCAGGACCACCTCGGGCGCGACCACGTTAGCGCCGATGCCGCCATCGATCGTGCCGACATTGACCGTCGTGCCGCGCTCGGGGTCGTTGAGCGCAAAGAGCCGCTGAATCTGATGAGACGCCTCGACGATCGCGCTCGCACCCTCGCCCGGCGCGAGGCCCGCATGGCTCGCTTTACCGTGAATGCGGACCTCGAATCCGCCGACCCCCTTGCGCGCGGTCTTCAGGTTGCCGCGAGCCCCGGCCGAGGGTTCGAGCACGAAGGCCCGCTCCGACTCCCGGCTGAGTTCATCGAGCTTCCTCCTGGAGTCGGGGCTGCCGATTTCCTCGTCGGCATTGAGGAAGGCCGTGACCGGGAGCGACGGCGTGAGCCCGGCGGCCCCGATCGCCTGCAGCGCGAACAGGCCCTGGACCAAGCCGGCCTTCATGTCGTAGGCGCCGGGTCCATGCAAGCGCCCATCCTCGATTTTCGCCGGCATCGAGTCGAGCGTACCCAGCGGCCAGACCGTGTCGAAGTGGCCGAGCAAGAGCTGGCCCGGCCCGGGCTGAGGGGATCCCAGAGCAACCAGGTGGTCGCCGACCTCGTTCCCGGGGATTCGTGCCACCTCGAAGCCGAGGGCCTGTAGCTCGCCGGTGAGGATCGAGCAGACCTCCCGGTGTGTCGATGGCTCGGTCGTCGGCGACTCGGCTTCGACGAGACGAACCAGGAGCTCGACCATCTCGTCGCACCGCGCCTCCAGCCACGAGCGGATCCGGGTCGCGGCCTCCGGGCTCGAAGACAGGTTCGGGGTCGAGGCAGGCACCGACCGGGCTCAGACGCTGAAGTCGGCGGGCAGCGGGAAGGAGCGGCTCTCGCGGATCTCGGCGAAGCGGCCGGGGCTGAGGTAGGCGAGCAGGGGTGCCTGCCGGATGACGTCGGCGTCATCGCCGTCGGCGGTCCGGAGGTAGCGCTCGTCGGCTGAGGCGGCGACGATCCTGCCGACGATCAGGGTCGCCGGCTCAAATCCGGGGACGATCCGATCGAGCTCGCATTCGAGCCACAGATAGGCGTCCTCGAGCACCACCCCGTCCACGGCCTCGGCCTCCCGCACCGGCAGCGCGGCGAGGGCCGGCTTGGAGTCGTCGGCGGCGCGGCCCGAGGCGGCCAGCCCAGCCTGCAGAAAGGCGTCTGGTCGCGGGAAGCTGATCGTGAACTGGCCGGTGCGCTCGGCGTTGCGCTGGGTCGCGTGGGAGGGGCGGCAGACGAA